>NZ_JAYEET010000052.1:0-57606 GCF_034653255.1 Pseudomonas spirodelae
GCTAAAGCCCCTCCCACAGGTATGTGTGATCTGTGGGAGGGGCTTTAGCCGCGACTGGCGATAGTGCGGTTCAAGCAGCTATAACCTCTGCAGAGAAAATTATCTGGAGGCAACGGAATGCCCCATTCAAAGCAGCTACGCCTCGGCCGTTTTTCCGAGGATCAGCGGGTCTACTTGCTGACCGCGACAGTCGAGAAGCGAGAGCCGATCTTCGCGGATTTCCAGCTTGGTCGCCTGCTGATTGCTGAGCTAAGAGCGGCCCATTGCGATGGTCTGGTTGAGTCTTTGGCGTGGGTGGTGATGCCTGACCATCTGCACTGGCTGCTGGTGCTGCAGCGTGGCTCGATCAGCGAATTGATGCGCCGGGTTAAAGGCCGCAGTGCTCGGCAGATTAATTCGCTTGCGCATCGAAGTGGCCGGTTGTGGCAAGACGGTTTCCATGACCATGCGCTCCGCCACGAAGAGGATGTGTTGCCAGTTGCGCGTTATATCGTGGCTAACCCTTTGCGGGCGGGTCTGGTGAAACGGGTCGGTGATTACCCGCTGTGGGATGCGGTGTGGCTGTAAAAGCTGTCGCGGCTAAAGCCCCTCCCATAAGTCAGCGATGACCTGTGGGAGAGCTGGGCGGCACTTCGTTTTTGTGGGAGGGGCTTTAGCCGCGACAAGGTAAAAGCATCAGTGCCCCGGCTGCCAGGGCTTGCCCAGCGATACGGGGGCGAATAGCCGCGTTTTGATTGCGTCCCGCGAGAGCAGTACCAACACCAGAATGGTCGCCACATAGGGCAGCATCGCCAGCAGGTTGGAAGGGATCGACAGGCCGATGCCCTGTGCCACCAGATGGATGATGCTGGCCAAGCCGAACAGGTAAGCACCGAGCAGCACACGGAATACCCGCCAACTGGCGAATACCACTAGAGCGAGGGCGATCCAGCCGCGGCCGGCGGTCATGTTTTCCGCCCACATCGGCGTGTAGGCCAGCGACAGGTAACCGCCCGCCAATCCAGCCATCGCCCCACCGAACAGCACCGCCAGGGTTCGCACACGCAGCACAGGCAGGCCCATGGCGCTGGCGGCGTCTGGGTTTTCGCCGACCGCCTGGATGATCAGGCCGATGCGGCTTTTCAGCAGCACCCAGGCCACCAAGCCGAACAGGGCAAAGGACAGGTAAACCAGAATGTCCTGGGCAAACAGCATGCGCCCGATCAACGGGATTTCGCTGAGCAACGGAATGGCGATGGGCTCGAAACCGGCCAGCGGTTTGCCGACCCAGGCGGCGCCGACAAAGGTCGATAGGCCCACACCGAAGATGGTCAACGCCAGCCCGGTGGCCACCTGATTGGCGTTAAAGCCCAGCGCCACGGCGGCGAACAGCATCGACAACAGCATGCCAGCGGCCATCGCCAGCAGCACGCCAAGCCACAGGTTGCCGGTGCTCAGGGCGACGATAAAACCGATCACCGCGCCGAACAGCATCATGCCTTCCTGGCCTAGGTTGAGCACGCCGCTCTTCTCGCAGATCAGTTCACCCAGCGCCACCAGCAGCAGCGGCGTACCGGTGCGCACCATGGCGTAGAAAATATTGCTTAGTAGGTCGAGATCCATATTTGCAGCCTCAGGCGCGTGCTAAATGTGCAGGAGAAAAGGTGATGTCGATACGGGGTGTGGGAGGGGCTTTAGCCGCGACGATTTCAAGCGAAGCACTGTCGCGGCTAAAGCCCCTCCCACGGTTAGGTGGTCGCCTCAGTGAGCTTCTCGCGCTGCGCCCACTTCAATTTCAGCCGTGGCCGATAAAGGATCAGCACGTCACAGGCGAGCAGGAAGAACAGCATCATTCCCTGGAATAGCTGGGTGATCGCCTGGGGCAGGTTCATGGTCATCTGCGCGTTCTCGCCGCCCAGATACAGCAGCGCCATCAACAGGCTGGCGAAGACGATGCCGAGCGGATTGAGCCTGCCGAGAAAGGCCACGGTAATAGCCGCATAGCCATATCCGGGCGAAACCTGTGGCACCAGTTGGCCAATCGGCCCGGCCACTTCACCGACACCCGCCAGCCCCGCCAGGCCGCCGCTGACCAGCAGGGCAAACCACACCAGGCGCTTCTCGCGAAAGCCGACAAAACCAGCGGCGCGGCGGTCGAGGCCGAGCACCTTGATCTGGAAACCGAGAAAGCTCTTGTGCAGCAGCACCCATACCGCCACCAGCGCCAACAGGGCGAAGTACAAACCGGCATGCAGGCGACCGTCTTCACTGACTAGCGGCAGGCGGCTGGCATCGCCGAACATCGCTGACTCGGGGAAGTTGAAGCCGGCCGGGTCTTTCAGCGGGCCATGCACGAAGAACAGCAGCAGGTTCAGCGCGATGTAATTGAGCATGATGCTGGTGAGGATTTCGTTGGCATTGAACTGCGTGCGCAGCCAGGCGGTCAGGCCGCCCCAGGCCGCGCCGGCGGCTATGCCGGCGAGCACCACCCAAACCAGCGCCCAGCGGCTGTCCCAGTCGATAATCTGAATCGCCATGGCGCTGCCGGCCAGCGCGCCGAGCAGCAGCTGGCCTTCCGCGCCGATATTCCAGATGCGCGCCTGGTAGGCCACAGCTAGGCCTAGGGCGCAGAGCAGAATCGGCAGCGCTTTGACCAACAGTTCCGATACCCCGTACCAGTCGGCCAGTGGTGCAACCAGCAGGGTATGTAGCGTTTCCAGCGGGTCATGGCCGAGCAGGGCGAATAACAGCGCGCCGCTGCACAGAGTCAGCACCGCGGCGAGCAGCGGCGATAGCCAGAGCATGGCGCGCGATTGCTGGCCACGCGGTTCGAGGGATAACAGCATGGAAAACTCCGTCAGCTCAGGCTGGCAGCAGGCGCTGCGAGCGGGCTTGTGATAGGGGGCAGCACAGCGAATTCGCCGGCCATCCAGCGGCCGACTTCTACTGCTTCAGTTTCTGCGGTGGCGGCCAGGGGCGAGAGCTTGCCGCTGCACAGCGCGCCGATGCGGTCGCTGATCTGGAACAGCTCGTCGAGGTCTTCGGAGATCACCAGAATCGCCGCGCCGGCATCGCGCAGGGCAATCAGCGCGCGATGAATCGCCGCCGCCGCGCCAACGTCCACGCCCCAAGTCGGGTGCGCCGCCACCAGCAATTTGGGGTTCTGTAGGATTTCGCGGCCGAGGATAAATTTCTGCAGGTTGCCGCCGGACAGGCTGCGCGCGGGCGCATCGGCATCTGGGGTTTTCACCGCAAAGCGCTGAATGATCTGCTCAGCCAGCGCGCGCACCTTGCTGCGCTGAATCAGCCCCTTACTCAGCAGGCCTTGCTGAAAGGCGGTGAGCAGGGCGTTGTCGGCCAGGCTCATATCCGGCACCGCACCATGTCCCAACCGTTCAGCTGGGACAAAGGCCAGCCCCAGTTTGCGTCGCGCATCCGGGTACAGATCGGCAATCGGCTGCGTGTCCAGGCTGATGCGTTCTCGCTCGTTGCGCGGCAGTCGTGTTTCCCCACTGAGCAGGGCGAGTAGTTCGTCCTGGCCGTTACCCGCAACGCCAGCGATACCAACGATCTCGCCGCTGCGCACGTCCAGGCGAATGTGGCTGAGGGTGCAGCCGAACGGGTCCGCATTGCGCCAGCTGAGGTCATCCACCCGCAGGCGCGGCAGGCCGCCCTCGGCTTTCGGATAGCTGCTTTCCAGGCCTTCGGCGTCGCCAACCATCAACCGCGCCAGTTGCAGATCGCTGCACTCGGCCGGCACGCAATGCCCGGACACTTTGCCGCCGCGCAGCACCGTGGCGCTCTGGCACAGCGCGCGTACTTCGCCAAGCTTGTGGCTGATAAACAGAATGCTGCAGCCTTCACTGGCCAGACGGCGCAGGGTTACGAACAACTCGTCGGCCTCCTGTGGGGTCAGCACCGAAGTCGGTTCGTCGAGGATCAGCAGTTTGATGTCCTGCATCAGGCAACGGACGATTTCCACCCGCTGCCGTTCACCGATGGACAGACTGTGCACCAGCCGGCCCGGTTCCAGGGCCATGCCGTAACGCTGGGAAACCTCGCGGATTTTCGGCTCCAGCTGCTTCGGCGTGCCGGCCGCCGCACCCATGGCCAAGGCGATGTTCTCTGCCACTGTCAGGGTTTCAAACAGCGAGAAATGCTGGAACACCATGCCTACGCCAAGGCTTCGCGCCATGGCCGGGTCGCGCATCTTCAGCGGTTCACCCTGCCAGCGAATCTCGCCGCTGTCGGGCTGAGTGACGCCGTAGATGATCTTCATCAGGGTGCTTTTGCCGGCACCGTTCTCGCCGAGCAGCGCATGGATTTCCCCAGGTGCGATGCTCAGGTCGATACGGTCGTTGGCCAGGCAGCCGGGGTAGCGCTTGCTGATACCGCTCAGCTGCAAGCGTGGAACAGAAGGTGAACTGGACATGGGCAGTGGCTCAGGAATGACAACTGACCTGGCTAAAGCAAAAAGCTGGCCAGTGAGTCAGAAAAGCCGCTGCGCCGTGCTAGCCAATGCCTCGCCGTAACCCCATATCTACAGAAGGCTCCAGCTTGGTGCGCCGTCTTGAGGGTTGGTTCGTTTTGGCGCATCGCGGGCAATAACTGGGCGCCCCCCCGCTCCTACAAGTGAGCGTGTGTGATCAGAGATTTTCGTAACGCTGCTGTCTCTGTAGGAGCGGGCTTGCCCGCGATAAATCCTGAGACCGGCGCACATTCACAGCCACACCGCATCCCATAACGGGTAATCGCCAATGCGCTTCACCAGGCCGGCGCGTAGTGGATTGGCGACTATATAACGAGCCGCCGAATGCAGATCTTCATCCCGACGCAGCGCACGGTCGTGATAACCCGGCTGCCAAATTGGGCCGTGTGTGCCGAGGTGCTGATTGATCTGCCGTGCGCTGTTGCTTTTGATCCGGCGCATCAGTTCATCCAGAGAGCCTGTCTGCAGCTGGATAAGCCAGTGCAGGTGATCGGGCATCACCACCCAGGCCATAGACGTGACCTGGTGTTGCTCATGGGCTGCGCGTAGTTCAGTGATCAGCAAGCGGGCCAGTTTGAAATCGCTGAATAGCGAACGGCGCTGCAGTAGGGTGCTGGTTAGCAGGTAAATGCGGTCCGGCTCTGAATAGCGGCCTCGCCGCAGGTTGCAACCATGGGGTTTTGTAGGCATTCCATTGCCTCTCGTGGTGTATTGGATATTGATCGCGGGCAAGCCCGCTCCTACAAAATAGTGCAAAAACTTCCATCTCGGTCACACCGCAACCCCTGTAGGAGTGGGCTTGCCCGCGATAATTCGTGAAATAGGCAGCAAGCTCACAGCCACAATGAGGAAGCGTAGTGCAGTGAGTCTACTGCGCCTGTAATTCAACCCGGCCACGGCTGATATCCGCCAGCAGCCGTTGCAGTTCGGCAACCCTTGGTGCAGGTACAGCCAGGTGCAATTCGGCCCCCGTGGCGTCATAGGTTTCGCTTTCCAGCAGGCAGTCGAGGTCGCTGAGTCGCGCTTTGAGCAGCGGCAGTTCGGCGAACAGGCAGTGGCAGCGGTAGTGCTCACGGGCTACCAGCTCAACGCATGGTGCGGCTTGCAGGCATTTGTTGGCGCTGCCGCCGTAGGCGCGGGCCAGGCCGCCGGTGCCGAGCTGAATGCCACCGTACCAGCGGATGACCAGCACCGCGACCTGGTCCATTTCCTGCGCTTCAATGGCCGCGAGTATCGGCCGCCCAGCCGTACCGCCGGGCTCACCGTCGTCACTGAAACGGTACTGCTGGCCGACCTTCCAGGCCCAGCAGTTATGGCTGGCGCTGGGGTCGCTGTGCGTGGTGATAAACGCCTGCGCCTCGGCCGCGCTGGTGACGGGCGAGGCGAGGGCTAGAAAGCGGCTTTTGCGAATCTCCTCGCGGTACTCGCAAGGGCTAATCAGAGTGAACGGCATCAGGCGTCTTTGGCGGGAGGGGTCAGGCCGCAGCCCTTGAGGATGATAGTGATCAACTGCTCGGTCGCCTCTTCATAATCGGCTTTTACCAGGCGCGAGCGCCCGGTCACACGGCAAATCTGCGAGGCAAAGTCGGCGTAGTGTTGGGTGCCGCTCCAAATCAGAAAAATCAGGTGCGCGGGGTCAACCGGGTCCATCTTGCCGGCGGCGCTCCAGGCGGCGAAGACCGCCGCGCGGCCACGAAACCAGGCCTGGTAGTCTTGGTCGAGCATCTGCGACAGGTGCTCGCCACCGCTGATCACTTCCATGGCATAGATGCGCGAGGCTTTCGGGTGGCGGCGCGAGAATTCCATCTTGGCGCGGATATAACGCGCAATGGCGGCAGCGGGATCATCCTCGACGCTGACGGTGTTGAAGCTGTTGTCCCACAACTCGAGGATGTTCACCAACACCGCCTGATAAAGGCCCAGCTTGTTGCTGAAGTAGTAATGCAGGTTGGCCTTCGGCAGCCCGACGCTCTGCGCGATGGTGTTCATGCTGGTGCCTTTGAAGCCGTGCTTGGCGAACTCGTCTTCGGCAGCCTTGATGATTGCCTGTTCATTTTTCTGCCGAATACGCCCGGCCGGTTTGGCGTTCGGGTCGGCAATGTGCGCAAGTACTTCAACAGTCATGGGCGGTTCCGCAGTGGTCAGTTTGTCGGACGACAGCACTGATACCCCAGCGCCGCCGAGTAGACAAGCGCAAGGGCTGGAAAAAGCGCCTTCGCCTCTGTTTGGGCGGGGGCTGCACTGTTGTTGTGCGGGCTGTGGCCTGCCTTAGGCTTCGGCCAGCGCCTCCAGAAAACTCTCCAGCACCAAGTGCGGGCGGCGGCCTTTGCGGGTGACCGAGGCCAGGCTGACGTCGTAGAAGCGGCTGTCGGGCTTGAGTACGCGCAGCCGGCCTTGCTGCACCCAGGCTTGGGCGTAGTGGTCGGGCAGGTAGCCGATGTAGCGCCCGGTGAGAATCAGAAACGCCATGCCTTCGCGGTCCGAGGCGCTGGCGGTGCAATTAAGCACTTGGTAGTGATTCTGCACTTCGGGCGGTAAGCGGAAGGTCGGCGCAATGGCTTCCTGATCGTTCAGCCGTGCGTCTTCAAGCTGCCGATCATCGACATAAAACAGCGGGTGGCCGACGGCGCAGTAGAGCAGCGAGCGCTCGTCGTACAGCGTCTGGTACTCCAGGCCAGACAGCGCGCCCACTTGCGGCACTACGCCAATGTGCAAGCGGCCGTCGAGTACGCCTTGTTCGACCTCGCTTGGCGGGGTCATGCGGATATGAATGCGCACATCCGGCCCCTGGGTTTTCAGCTGCGCCAGGGCATTGGTGATGCGCATGTGCGGCACCGTCACCAGGTTGTCGGTCAGGCCGATATTCAGCTCACCGCGCAGGTGCTGGTGCAGGCCGTTGACCTCGGTACGAAAACTTTCCAGCGCCGCCAGCAGTTGCTGGGTGCTCTGATACACCTCGCGGCCTTCCTCGGTCAGGGCAAAACCGGCGCGCCCGCGTTGGCACAGACGCAGGCCGAGGCGTTGTTCAAGGTCGCTCATCTGCTGGCTGATCGCCGAGCGGCCGATGCCCAGGGCGCTTTCTGCCGCGGAAAAACCGCCGCACTCCACCACGCTGCGAAACAGCTTGAGCAGACGAATATCAAAATCACTGACCTGGGCCAGCGGATCGGGGCGGCGGGTGCTCATGGGTAGCGGCTCATTGTTTAGTGGAAAGTTAACTAAAGATAAGAAGAGTCGTGTTTTCCTGACTCTAAGCCCGTGGCACCTTTGCTGGCAACAGATTCGCTTTACCCAGCCCCTAGAACGCTCAGCCGCCTATACGCGAGGCCACCATGACCATGTTGCAGACCGAAGTCCCGTCCCTGGCCAGTCAGCTCAAACTGGATGCGCATTGGATGCCGTTTTCGGCTAACCGCAACTTCAAGCGTGACCCGCGCCTGATCGTCGGTGCCGACGGTAACCACTTTATTGACGACAAGGGCCGGCGCATCTTCGACAGCCTGTCCGGGCTGTGGACATGTGGCGCTGGGCATAACCGCAAGGAAATTCAGGAAGCCGTGGCCAAGCAACTGGGCACCCTCGATTACGCGCCGGGCTTCCAGTACGGCCACCCGCTGTCCTATCAGCTGGCTGAGAAAATCACCGAGCTGACACCCGCCGGCCTCGATCACGTGTTCTACACCGACTCAGGCTCCGAGTGCGCCGACACCTCGGTGAAGATGGCGCGCGCCTACTGGCGTCTGAAAGGCCAACCGAGCAAAACCAAATTTATCGGCCGTGCCCGTGGCTACCACGGCGTAAACATCGCCGGCACCTCGCTGGGCGGCATCGGCGGTAACCGCAAAATGTTCGGCCAGATGATGGATGCCGATCACCTGCCGCACACCCTGCAGTCGCACCTGGCCTTCACCAAGGGCATGGCCGAGACCGGTGGCGTTGAGTTGGCCAACGAACTGCTGAAACTGATCGAACTGCACGACGCTTCCAACATTGCCGCGGTGATCGTTGAACCTATGTCCGGTTCCGCCGGTGTTATTGTGCCGCCAGTCGGCTACCTGCAGCGCCTGCGCGAAATCTGCACCCAGCACAACATCCTGCTGATTTTCGACGAAGTGATCACCGCTTACGGCCGCATGGGTAAATGGACTGGCGCCGAATTCTTCGGCGTGACCCCGGACATCATGAACACCGCCAAACAGGTCACCAACGGCGCGATTCCGCTGGGCGCGGTGATTGCTTCCAGCGAGATCTACAACACCTTTATGAACCAGGCGATCCCCGAGCACATGGTCGAGTTCGGCCACGGCTACACCTACTCGGGCCACCCGGTTGCCTGCGCCGCCGGCCTGGCTACCCTAGAGCTGCTCAAACGCGACAACCTGATCGAGCAATCCGCTGCCCTGGCACCGATTTTTGAAGAGAAGCTGCACAGCCTCAAAGGCAGCAAGAACGTCGTCGACATCCGCAACTGTGGCCTGGCTGGTGCGATTCAGATTACCCCGCGCGATGGCGACCCGGTGATCCGCCCATTCGAGGCCGGCATCAAACTGTGGAACGCCGGCTTCTACGTGCGCTTCGGCGGCGACACCTTGCAGTTCGGGCCAACCTTCAACACCACGCCTGAGCAGCTGGACTCCGTGTTCAACGCCGTCGGCGATGTGCTGAACACTCTCGACTAATTCCTGTGGGAGGGGCTTTAGCCGCGACTGCGCAATGTCGCGGCTAAAGCGGGGTGCCGCCCAGCGGATCGCCGCACGGCTCCTCCCAAGACAGAACACTCTGGCGACCAAGGCCGCCCCAAAGAATTTGCTAATGGAGTTTTTATGACCACCGTAACCCACCTGATCCACGGCGAAATGATCGCCGGTACTGGCCGTAGCGCTGACGTGTTCAACCCGTCCACCGGTGAAGTCAGCAAGCAGGTTGCCCTGGCCGACCGCGCCACCATGCAACTGGCCATCGACTCGGCCAAGAGCGCCTTCCCAGCCTGGCGCAACACCCCGCCGGCCAAGCGCGCCCAGGTGATGTTCCGCTTCAAGCAACTGCTCGAGCAGCACGAAGCGACTATCTCCAAGCTGATCAGCGAAGAGCACGGCAAGACCCTGGAAGACGCCGCCGGTGAACTCAAGCGCGGCATCGAAAACGTCGAGTTTGCCTGCGCCGCCCCGGAAATTCTCAAGGGCGAGTATAGCCGCAACGTCGGCCCGAACATCGACGCCTGGAGCGACATGCAGCCAATCGGCGTCGTGGCCGGCATCACCCCGTTCAACTTCCCGGCCATGGTGCCGCTGTGGATGTACCCGCTGGCCATCGTCTGCGGTAACTGCTTCATCTTGAAGCCGTCCGAGCGCGACCCAAGCTCCACCCTGTATATCGCTCAACTGCTGCAAGAAGCTGGCTTGCCGAAAGGCGTGCTCAACGTGGTGCACGGCGACAAGGAAGCAGTCGACGCGCTGATCGAAGCGCCGGAAGTCAAAGCCCTGAGCTTTGTCGGCTCCACGCCGATTGCCGAATACATCTACAGCGAAGGCACCAAGCGCGGTAAGCGCGTGCAGGCCCTGGGCGGCGCGAAGAACCACGCCGTACTGATGCCCGATGCCGACCTGGACAACGCCGTCAGCGCACTGATGGGCGCGGCCTACGGTTCTTGCGGCGAGCGCTGCATGGCCATCTCGGTAGCCGTATGCGTGGGCGACCAGATCGCCGATGCACTGGTCGAGAAGATCGTGCCGCAAATCAAAGCGCTGAAAATCGGTGCCGGCACCTCCTGCGGTCTGGACATGGGCCCGCTGGTTACTGGCGCAGCGCGTGACAAGGTCAAAGGTTATATCGACGCCGGCGTGGCCCAGGGCGCAAGCCTGGTGGTCGACGGTCGCGACCTGGTGGTTGCCGGCAACGAGAACGGCTTCTTCGTCGGCGGCACCCTGTTCGACAAGGTGACCCCGGAGATGACCATCTACACCGACGAAATCTTCGGCCCAGTGCTGTGCATCGTCCGCGTCGGCAGCCTGGAACAAGCCATGCAGCTGATCAACGATCACGAATACGGCAACGGCACTTGCATCTTCACCCGCGACGGTGAAGCCGCCCGCCTGTTCTGCGACGAAATCGAAGTCGGCATGGTCGGCGTCAACGTACCGCTGCCGGTCCCTGTGGCTTACCACAGCTTCGGCGGCTGGAAGCGCTCGCTGTTCGGCGACCTGCACGCCTACGGCCCAGACGGTGTGCGCTTCTACACCCGCAAAAAAGCCATCACCCAACGTTGGCCGCAACGCGCTTCGCACGAAGCGGCTCAGTTCGCTTTCCCGAGTAATGGCTAAGTAACACGCCAGGGGGCTGATCGCAGGATCAGCCCCCTTTTTTCAGTTTCCGTAGGATGGGTTGAGCGTAGCGATACCCATCAAGCAGCAACAGTTTTACGCAACAAACCAGCCGCGCGGGCGCGGCGTTGGTGCAGTGACCGCAGGTTACGGCACCCCTTGGGTGAGCGGGTTCAGGGTTTCCTGACCCGCAAGCCCGCTCTCCCAAGGGCAGCCCACTTCAATTACTTATGAAGAGGACTTGCTATGAACAAACCTTTTATTGGCCTTCCCCTGTGCCGTTGGCAGCTGACCAGCCGTGATATCGGCTGGTTTCACCTGGTCGGTGAGAAGTACATCCACGCCGTCACCGGCTTCGGTGCCTTCCCGCTGATGATCCCGGCGTTTGGCGACGATCTGGACATGGACACGGTGCTGGATAGCGTCAGCGGCATTATGTTCGGCGGCTCGCTGTCCAACGTGCACCCCAGCTTCTACGGCGATGACCATCCCGGCCTCGGCCTGGCCGACAAACCGCGTGATGAAACCGTGCTGCGCCTGATGCGCGCCTGCCTGGAGCGCGGCATTCCGTTCCTTGGCATCTGCCGTGGCGTGCAGGAACTCAACGTACTGTTCGGCGGCACCCTGCACCGTGAAGTGCATGAGGTTGAAGGGCGGCTTGATCACCGTGAAGTGAAAGACGTGCCGGACGACGTGGCTTACGGCCCGATTCACAACGTAACCCTGACCGAGGGTGGCGTGCTGCATACGCTGTTCGGCGAACGGCAGGTCAAGGTCAACTCGTTGCATGGTCAGGGTATTGATCGACTGGGCGAGGGCTTGCAGGTTGAAGCCGTGGCCGAGGATGGGCAGATCGAGGCGGTCAGCGTGATCGGCGCCAAGGCGTTTGCCGTTGGCGTGCAGTGGCATCCAGAGTATCGCTATTGGGAGAAGGCCGATTACAACGCACTGCTGGAGGCGTTTCATCAGGCGGCGCGGGAGTATCAGGTGAAGAAGCTTGAGCGTCGCAGCGAGGCGGCGTTGGTCTGATCCGCGTGATGTGCTGAGCAGTGATCCAAACAAAAGGCCCGTCGATTGACGGGCCTTTTGTTTGGATAGTTGATGGGTATCAAACCATCCGCGTGCTGCGTTTCCATCTCTTGATGGCGCCCTGTTACAGCTTAGACGTTTGGTTTTTTCCGCAGGGCTTGCAGAGGCTATTGAGGCGTTGATGGTTTCAATCTGAAGTGTTGGCGATCATCAAGTCGATCAGGGCTTCACAGGTTTATGCCGATGTCTCGGGGGTTGATAGATAGTCTTTGAATTCAGGGTCGAGCCCGAAGTCGAGCAGTTTTGGATGCTGAGTTATGTATTCCCATACTTCCCTGCTGCTGTTCAGCGGTGCATGTCCGTAGACCTTGTCTAGCGCCTTGAGTGTGGCCGTGACTAGCTGGTTCTTACAGTACATGCGAATCTTCTCCGAATTCGCATGCCGCCTCTGCTGCAACTCAGCGATGATCCAAAGCGCCGGCCGCCACCAGTCGTAGGCGAAGTCACAGTGCTTGATCACGGTGGCCGACGATTCGCGCTGCGCTAACATGGCGAAGAAGTTGAGAATGTTGTCGAGCATCAGTCGATCGGCGCGATCAGCGTGGATGATCTGCTGGTCGTCTAGGCTCTGCTTTTCCGCATCCAGCGTGCGAAGGGTTTTCGCGCAGGCAGGCGGAAAGGTTAGCTGCTCAACCACGAACAGGCGGCTGGCCAGATACTCGGCGTATTCACGGTGCTGGATGCCCGTTAGCAGCGCCCGGAACGCACCGTCCTTCACCTGCTGAAACTCTAGGCTTGTGAATGTCTGGAACAGCTCGAAAATGGACCGCTCAATCTCTTCGCGCCGTGCGATGCGCGATTCTTCTGCTTGGAACGCCAGGGTGATGATCACGCCACCAAACGCCAGTGCGGTAAACAACACATTCAGGCCGTTGTACACAGGCTCGAAGGGCTCGTTGAAGGTGTCGCTTGGAATCAGGTAGCGCGCGATCGGATAGGCCATCACCCAGATCATGACGATCAGGAACATGGTTAGACCGGCAAGCTTGATCGGTCGGGAAATACTCATTGGTGTGTTGTTCCTTTTGCTGAGCACTTTCGATTCCGCACGGCAAGTGCTTGGCCCCCTGTGCCGGTGGTGCCGAGCATTTGCAGTTCAAAACGGCTGTTCTGCGCTTTGATCAGATCGCTCAGCTTTTTAAAGCCATACATCCGCGAGTCAAAGTCGGAGCGTAGCTTGCTGATATTGGAGCCGAGCAGTCCCAGGTAACACCAACCATCCTCGTCCGAGTTGTCGTCGATCACTTTGGCAATAAAGTCCATCGGCACTTTCTGCGGTTTGACCTTTGCTGGTGCTGGCGTCGCGGCAGGTTTGCTTTCTGCTGCGGCGGATGGTGTTTGTGTAGCGGCTGGCGCACCGTTACCGGCGATTTCCGGCTCGACGGGTTCGGCGTCGTTGCGCAGCAGTTCGGTGTAGATAAATTTGTCGCAGGCGGACACGAAGGGTTTCGGGGTTTTCTGTTCGCCAAAGCCGATTACTTCCAAGCCTTCTTCACGCAGGCGGGCGGCCAGGCGGGTAAAGTCGCTGTCGCTGGAGACCAGGCAGAAACCATCAAAACGCCGGGTGTAGAGCAGATCCATGGCGTCGATGATCAGTGAACAGTCAGTGGCATTCTTGCCGGTGGTGTAGGCGAACTGCTGCATGGGTTGAATCGAGTGTTCCAGCAGCACCTTCTTCCAGCCGCCCAGTTGTGGGCCGGTCCAGTCGCCGTAGATGCGTTTGACGCTGGCGACGCCGTATTTGGCGATTTCTTCGAACAGACCTTCAACGATTGCAGCAGAGGCGTTGTCGGCGTCGATCAGCACGGCAAGGTGCTTCTGCTGCCGAGGTGGGCTGGATTTGGCGGCCATGCTTCTTCCTTGAATAGGGTTGGCTCGACCTTACTGCGAATGGGTGGCAATGCGCCATAGTTTGCGCATTGGCTTTTGGTCTGGGGTCTGTTCTTGGGTTTGTGGGTATCCGCCGCTTGTGTGGAGTTTGGTCTAACGGTTCCGCCCTTACGGCGGCTCACTTTTGGCAAACGCCCGGGTGGCCGGCCCCGCCAAAAGTAAGCAAAAAGTCTTGCCCCTTGCATCCGGCCCGACTGCGTCGGGTTCCCTCGTTCCATCATTGCTCCAGGGGCACGCCGCGAAGGGCCATCCCTGGCCCATCGCGGCTCTCGCGGCATCCATGCCGCTCAACCCCTTACGCAACGATTCCACTCGGCCTCCTGATGGGGCGTTTGGCGTCGTCTGTGAGATTGCAGACGGGTAACTAAAAGCAGAGCAACAGCTTTGTCTATTGCCGTTCGTTCTGCTGTCCACAAATCGTCCAAACAACGCGGTCCCCGAATCCCGTCAGGAGGCCGAGTGGAGGTGCTGTGCAGAGGGGCGTTTGGCATGGATGCCAAACGAGGAGCGATGGGCCAGGGATGGCCCACCGTGACGACCCTCGGAACAGCACCGGAGCGAGGGAAGTTGAGCGCAGCGAAACCCGGATGCCGGGCGCGCTTTCTCTTTGGTTACTTTCTCTTTCGCGCGAGCATACGGAGCGAAGCGCAGTAACAGCCGCAGGCTGGCCGGAAGGGCGAGCGTAGCGAGTAAAGAGAAAGTAACTCGCCGTAAGGGCGAAAAGCGTAATCCCGATCAATAGAGCTGCTGAGTCTTGCATTCCTGTCTGCATTATCCGCGTGTGGTCAGCGCCGCAGTGTTGCGTATCCTCGCGCTGCTGCACGTAGGCAGGAGAACGTTTTCTGACCTGCCATTTCGCAACACCGCCACTTCGCAGTCAGATCTACTCAATTCAGCGCAGTCTTATTGGGCGACGGCCATATAAAGCGACTGCTTGGGCTGGGCGAATATCCTGCACAGCATCGGCGCAAAAAACTCCAACGGCAGCACCTCGCCATCGGGATCAAATGCCGCTGCATCGTACTTGGCGCAGAAGTCGATGGTGGCTTGGTATTGGGGGTGATCCTTGAATTGCTCGCGCAGGTGGCGATCCATGCCCAGGTGATGGAAGAAGTAGTAACCCTGGAACACGCCGTGTTTTTCCACCATCCAGTGGTTCTCCGCGCTGACGAAGGGCTTGAGCATGGCGGCGGCGATGTCTGGGTGGTTGTAGCTGCCGAGGGTGTCGCCGATGTCGTGGAGCAGGGCGCACACCACGTATTCCTCATCGCGGCCGTCGCGGTAGGCGAGGGTGGCGGTCTGCAGCGAGTGGCTTAGGCGGTCAATCGGGAAGCCGCCGAAGTCGCCATCAAGCAGTTTCAGGTGAGCCATGATGCGCTCGGGTAGTTTGGCGGCGTGCGCGAGAAAGTCCTGGGCGATGATTTGCCAGTCTTCGGCGGTGCCGTCTTGCATGTGGGTGAACTGGGCGTGGGCATTCATCAGGTTGTCTCCTCTGCGGGCTGCGCGATCACGCCCCAGTAGGGCTGTGATGAGTCCTTAGCACTCTATGCGCCTGGGTGCTGGCAAACAGTGGCGCGCAGTGCCAGGTTGCTGTCCTTGGTGGCCATGTGCGCAGGCTGATGCGTATAAAAAAGCCCCGCATTGGCGGGGCTTTTTCGTTTACCGGCGATAGCCGTGGAGATGCTCGTTTCTGTGACCCCGGCGTGGCTGGTGCCAGTGCTTATGGTGCGGCCGTTGCTGCACGTAATACACCGGCGCCGGGTGGTAGTAGACCGGGCGGCGCTCGTAGTAAACCTGTTGCGGCGGGTAGTAAGCCGGCGGAGGTGGGTAGTAGGCGGGTGGCGGCGGGCTATAAGCCTGCACCGGACGGCTTTGGCTGACGATAACGCCGCCAATCACGGCGCCGGCGATTACGCCCGCAATGGCGGCGTCGCGGTTGGACGCCTGTGCGGGCGCTTGGCCAATGAGCGCCAGGCAGGCCAGCAGGCCTGTGATCAAGGGGATGCGTGACAGCATGGTCGAAACTCCTCTGCAAACCGGATTTCCCGGCATGTTGTTTCGACACTGCTATGTGGCTGGCATTGCAGGCGGCAGTGTAAAGCCTGTGTAAACGTGGCTACGCGTCGCGTTTACGCATTGGTTTTAGCTGACTGGCGGTTGGTGATTTAGCTGTTTTGCGCATCCTCGCGGCACTGCGCCTGCAGGGCGGCCCAGCCGTCGCTGCCGAGTTGCTCCAGGGTGTCGATGTTGGCGTCGAAGATGGTTTCCGGGTCGGGGAAGGCTGCGACAGCGCGGTCGATGCTGGCTTCGCGGAGGATGTGCAGGGTCGGGTAGGGCGCGCGGTTGGTGGCGTTGCTGACATCGTTGACGTGGGTGTCGGCAAACTGAAACTGCGGGTGGAAGCTGGCCACTTGCAGGATGCCGCTGTAGCCGAGGTCTTCCACGGTGTCATCGACCACAGCGAGAAAGTCGTTGAAGTCGAGAAAGTCGGTGAGTGCGGCAGGGTGGATCAGCAGGGTGGTGTCGGTTTCGCTCGGCGCGACGTTAGCCAGTGCGTGCAGTTCGTCAATCAAGGCGCTGAGCAGCGCTTCAGGCTCGGCGCTGGCGCACACCACGTAGCGCACTTGCCCTTTGACTTGCACGGCTTTGGCGAAGGGGCAGAGGTTTAGGCCAATCACGGCGCGGTCGACCCAAGCGCGGGTTTCGGCGATGGCGTGGGCGGCGCTCGGGGTGACGGGGTTAGGCATAGAAGACGACTCGGGCTGGCAGGGTGGAATTAAGTTTAGCGGCAATAGCGCGCCGAGGGTTTGCGGCGCGCGCGTTGCGGCTTAGCCGCTGTTACGTTGCGGGTTGCCGGCGCGGCGTAGCGGGCTGCAACTGCGTGGGTCAACAGCGCCGACGTAGGGGTTGCCGTAGCCCATCACGCAGCCCACTTGCTGGTTGCGCCAGCGTTCCCATTCGCTGATTGGGTATTGGCGGTTCCAGGCTTCATAGGTGCGGCGGTCGAGTTTCGACAGGCGCAGTTTGTAGTGGTCAGCCATATACAAATAGATGCGCGCCGCTGCGCCACGGGCATGCACGGGTGGCATGGCGGTCTTGGCCTTGAAATTGACCACCATCGGGCAGGCGCCGTATTGCTGTGGTTTTTCACTGAGCATGCCGAGGGCGTAGTTGGAGCGGTCGCCATTCACTTCGCCAATGCTCGGTACCAGGTTGTGCAAGTCGGCTTCGGCAGCCTTGAAGGTGGCGTCGTTGCGCGCACAGTTTTTGCGCCCGCCGTTTTGCCAGCATTGGCGCTGATGACCAATCACCCAGGCCGGCACCACATGTTCCCATTCCAGGCGCTGGGCGCGGCGCAATTGTTTGCGCGGGCTGTAGCCGCAGCTGTCGAGGTCCACGCGGTTGCCGTTGTACGCGCAGTTGCAATAGAAAGTCTTGGGTTGTTCGGCATACAGGCGCCAGGCAATTTTCTTGGCGGCGCTGAAGGTTTTGGGTGCATCGGCGAAGGTGGGCAGAGCAATTAATAGACAGAGCAGGGCAAGCAGGCGTGGCATGGGGGACTCGGCAGCAAAAAAGCTGCGGATCATACCGGTTAAAACGCTCTGCGACGGGGCTTTTAGCGCGCCAATGATCAGCGGTCCGCAACCTTTGATGCTGAGCCGGGTCTGTTAGCACGCAACCTGAACTTGCGCAGCTAGGTGTTTGATTGTGCTGTAAGTCATGCCTTTGGGCAGAAAAGCGGATCAATCTGGATTTTGTTGCTAGCGTTACCCCATCACACCCCAGTGGATGACCTCCTCTGATGAGTCCCGTGCAGCGTTTACCAAGACAGGAAAAACGCGCCCATGCTATGCCCGTTCTGGGTCTATCGCGGCGGGGGAGTTGGGTGTCTGGGCTGCTGCTTTTCAGCGTGCTGGCGCTCAGTGGTTGCTCTACACGGCAGGACCATCAGAGCATTATCAGCAACCAAAGCCCGATCAAACCTTCCGAGTTTTTCCAGAGTCATGCCGACCGCATGGCAACTCTGGGCATGCGCAATAACCTCAACAGCCTTTACCGCTTGATGGACAAGCTGTACCTGCGCAACCCGCGCGAGTGGCGCAAAACCGGCTTGGCTGATGTGCAAACCGCGAAGCGTGCCGTGCACCGTGCGATTGAGCAGGACCAGCCGCTGCCGCAGCTGGGCGGGCGGACTGATATTGCCGCGCTGAGCTATGCCTTGAGTGCCGAGTATCAGGGGGATCGCGTTGGGGCTTTTATCTACGCCCTGGCGAGTATGCTGATTACCGCCCATGGCGGGCGCACCGAGTACTACATGAGCGATACGCTCGATCCGCAGTTCATCCACAACGCGGCGCGTAACATTGAGAAGGCCAGCTGGATGCTTGCGCAACGCACGGATGCCGGCGGCACGCCGTGGCTGCTGTCCAACGAGATTTCCGCCGAGGGGCGCAACCTGAGCTATGCGGTGGAGTTCGGCAAGATCGTGGCACGCTTGGATCTGCTCACCGATGTGCTGGATGAGCGCTACCGGCGCATGGGCGTGAGTTATGCCCAGGGGTTGCTGTTTATGAACTTCCTGCCGGTGCAGTAAGCCGCCCCTTCCCGTTGTTAATAACCGCTCTCTTAATAGCTTTCTTCGAGGCGCTTCTGGCCCTGTGCGTTGGCGGCCTCAATCTGCTGCTTGAGTTGCTCTGTTTGCTGTTGCAGCTGCTTCGCTTGCTCGGCTTGCAGGCTGGCGGTGGCGGCGGTTTCGCCGAGGCCGCAGGCGCTCAACAGCAGCGTGGTCGATAGCAGGGTGAGGGTCAGGCCGCGCATAAAAACTCCGAGGTTTGATTGGCGGGCAGTTTATTGCCAGCGTTGGTAGAGAGTATCCAGTACGCCAGCATCGCGTAAACGCGCCAGCGCTGCTGCGAACGTGTCGGCACGGTCGCGATCGCCTTTGCTGAAGGCCACATAGCGCGGCATTTCCACCAGGGACTTGGCGAGGATGCGCACGCTTTGTTCGGCGCGCTGTTCGCGGACGAAGTACATCAGTTGGACACGGTCGCCGACAATGATGTCGATGCGTCCGGCCAGCAGCATAGACACCAGCTGGCGGGGGTTCTGCGCGCTGCTGTCACGCCGCAGGTCGGCCTTGTCGAAATCCGCTTGGTAGGCATAACCGCGCACCTGGCCAATGACGTAGGGCGACAGGTCATCCAAGCTGCGCCAGTCCGCAATGGCGGTTTTTTCTGTGGTCATAAACACGGTGGAGCCGGTGCGGATTGGCCCGACCAGCTCATACTGCTGCATCCGCTCGGGGGTGCCGACAAACTGGAAGGCCATGGTCACGTCGTGACGTTCGAGCATGCGTTTGACCCGCTGCCACGGGTACAGGCGCAGGCTGTAGGGGATTTTGGCTTCGTGCATCACCGCTTCCACCAGCTCGACATCCAGCCCGCGTGGCTGGTCATCGTCGAGGGTGACAAAGCTGTAGGGGGCAAACTGTTCGTCGCCGGCCACCTTCCACTCTTCGGCCTGTAACCCCCAGGGTATTAACAGCAGCAGACTGTTGTGGCTCAATGATTCTGGACACCCCGATAGGGCGTTAAGCTTCGCCCAGCAATGAGGTGTTTACGTGACCAGAAGATCATTCAGTACAGATTTCAAACTCGAAGCAGCAGGCCTGGTTCTGGATCAAGGCTATTCCATCCCCGAGGCAGGTAAGTCGATGGGCGTAGGCCCGACGGCATTGCGCCGATGGGTAGAGCAACTGCGCAGTGAGCGTGGTGGCACAACCCCGCCGCGCAGTAAGGCCATGACTCCCGAGCAGAAACGCATACAAGACCTTGAGGCCCAAGTTCGGCGTTTAGAGCGGGAGAAAGAGATCCTAAAAAAGGCTACCGCTCTCTTAATGTCGGACTCCCTCGATCAATAAGCCTGATCGAGGCATTGGGCGAGCGATATCCACGAGCGAGCTGTGCCGCGTATTTGGCGTACATCGCAGCAGTGTCTACGACGCCTGCAAGAGACGCCGCCGGGTAGATCATCGGCGGATTGCATTACGCCAGTTGGCCACTGAATTTCATCTACAGAGTCGCGGCTCAGCTGGAGCCAGAACATTGTCAGCGGCGCTGCGGATACAGGGTGTCGCGGTGGGGCGTTTTCTGGCCGGACGCCTGATGAAAGAGGCCCGGCTGTTCAGTTCGCAATGCCGCAAGCATCGTTATCGTCGAGCTGATGGTGAAAATGCTATCGCAGCGAATGAGCTGGATCGGCAGTTCACTGTGAGCCGCCCCAACCAAGTGTGGTGCGGCGACGTGACCTACATCTGGGCGGGTAATCGCTGGATTTACCTGGCGGCGGTTATGGATTTGTATGCGCGCCGCATCGTGGGCTGGGCACTCTCCAATCGACCAGACTCGCAACTTACGACGCGCGCTTTGCGCGTGGCTTTTGAGTCCCGTGGTTGTCCGCAGCAGCTGATGTTTCACTCTGACCAAGGCAGCCATTACACCAGCATCGAGTTCCGCCAAATGCTGTGGCGCTACCGGATCAAGCAGAGCATGAGCCGGCGTGGCAACTGTTGGGACAACGCACCGATGGAGCGCTTTTTCAGAAGCCTGAAAACGGAGTGGATGCCAGAGCAAGGCTATACCAACCAGGGTCAGGCTGAGGCGGATGTACTGCGTTACCTGACGGACTACTACAACCATCAACGGCCACACAGCTACAACGGGTACAAAACGCCAGTGGAAGCCGAGTCACTGGCCGGATAAACCTTAACCAGTGTCCAGAATTCGTTGACCACAACAGACACAGCGCCGCATTACGCATGACGTCCTCCGGGCGTGGGCCTTATCGAGCGGTGTGCTCGTAAGTCATGCTAGCTAATCGCATGCAGGGCTGCACGCTAGGGGGGGACGTAATTGTGTGCATAAAAAACCCCAGCACGTAGGCCGGGGCTTGGCGAGACCGTCAGTGCGCTGATCAGACTTTGCGCACGAACTCGGACTTCAGCTTCATGGCGCCAATGCCATCGATTTTGCAGTCGATGTCGTGGTCGCCGTCGCACAGGCGGATGCCTTTGACCTTGGTGCCCACTTTGACCACCAGGGAGGAGCCTTTGACTTTCAGGTCCTTGATCACGGTGATGGTGTCGCCATCCTGCAGCACGTTGCCGACCGAATCCTTGATCACCTTGGCGTCATCTGCCGCTTCGCTGGCGGCGTTGGCCGACCATTCGTGGGCGCACTCGGGGCAGATCAGCTGGGTGCCGTCTTCATAGGTGTATTCGGAGTTGCATTTGGGGCAGGGCGGCAACGTGCTCACGGCGGGGTCCTTACTGGGGGAATAAGAAAAGGCCGCATAGTGTATAGGGTTTTGTCGCCCTTGGTTTTACAGGGGGCGGCTGGCGGCTGGAAGCTGCGGCCAATTAAGTATGCCGCGGTCCTCGAAACGCCGGGTGCCAAACAGGCCGCCGGCGAGCTTGCCGCTCAGCTCGTAGGGCAGACCCTTGCCGTCCTGATAGCCGGCCACACCCCAGGCTTGGCGCAGCGCGGCGTAGGCGGAGAGGCTGACCGGAATGTGCAGGATGCTCTCGCCATAACGTGGCACCTGACCGCTTTGGTTGCTTACGCCATTGAGCAGCGGTTGCTGGTTGACCTTCAGTTGCAGGGCGACGCCATTGAAATCAATCGGGCTGTCGTTGGGGTTTTGCACACGTAGCTTGATAGCAAAACGCATTTCCAGGCCTTCGCCCGCTAAGGGTTCGATGCCGACCAGCTGAATCTGTAATGGGTCGCGAGGGGCCAGGGTGCTGCAAGCGCTCAGCGTGACGAGCAGGCTGACGAGTAGGGCGTAGGCGAGGGAGCGGGACAGGGCGATGGGCATATTGGGGTTCCACTGCTGAGTAATCACAGAGTAGAAGACCCTGAGATCTGTGCGATTACGCCGCAGTGCGAAAAATAAGCGCGGTGCCGTGTGCTGCGAGGGATGCCCGCCAGCCTGCAGTGGCAGTGCTGGCGGGGTTCAGCGGGGTATCAGAAGTGCGCTTTGACCAGCAGGCTGGCGGTGTTCTGATCGGTGGTGAAATTGTTGGTGTCTTCGATGCCGTATTTGTCTTTCCAGTAGTCGTACTCGATGCCGACGTACAGCTGCTTCTCACCCCAGCTCATGGCTTTGCCCAGGTCGTATTTGATCTGCGGGTTGAAGTGCAGGTTGGCATGGTAGTTCTTGTCGTTATCCACGACCCAGTCCATAAAGCCGTCGATGACGATGTCGGATTTGCCGACTGGGATGGTGTAGCTCCACACCGGGGTGATCTGCCAGACGTTATCGCCGTCGCGCTTGCCGTCCGTGGTGCGGTTGTAGAAGTTCAGCGAGAAGTAGTCGAAACCGGGGATCGCCAAATCAAAACCGGGACCAATCAGGTAGGAATCGACATCGTCTTCGCCGAATTCATAAGTGGTGGCCAGCAGCACATCCTTGATCGGACCAAACTCCAGTTTGGTGTTGAACAGCTTGCCGAACGACAGGCGTGGAGAGAACTCACCGTAGAAGGTATGACCATCGCCGGCACCATTGGTGGCGTCGGTGTTGTACTTGATGGTGTCGACGAAGAAGAACAGGTCACCGACGCTCCAGCCGCTGGCGTGCTCGAAGGTGATGGTCTGCTGGATTTCCGGGTCTACTTTGTAATTCTGGCCATATAGATAGCTCAGACTGTTGTTCTGCCACTGCAGCAGATCACCCGCTACTGCCTGGCCGCCTGCCAGCAGCCCGCCGGCCAAGGCCAGAGAAGAAAGAGTACGGTTCATCAAGTGGTGCTCCCCAAAGTGCTGAATTGTCGTTATTAAACCTGTCTGAATGGTCAGGCTAGCTGGTCCTAGAGCAAGAACAAGGCCACATTCCATATTTGCTCGTAGGTCCACCACGCTGAGCCTTCGGCAGCAGCTTGGGCGCGCACTTTAGTGAGTTTGCGAAGGATGTAAAGGTTGTGCATGCACTATTAACTGACCGGGCGGACAGTTTCAGCCTTATGTTGGTGCATCCGCGGGTGGCGCCCGTTGGGCGCGGGCTTAACCGCCCGCCAGTTAGCGTTCCGAGGCTTCCAGGCTTTGTAGCTCGACTTGCTCCAGGCTGTTGCCGGATTCGACTGGAGTGCCCGCCAGCTGGCCAATCAGTTGCCATTGCTGGTCCAGTTCGCTGCTGATCGCCAGCATGCGCTCAATCATCTTGCGGGCGCTGTCGTGTACGGCGCTGTCCTGTGCCTTCAGCAGCTCAAATGACATCGCCGTGGTGGCGGCCGTCAGGTGGGTGAGCGTCCGTGTGGACAGGCTGAGCAGTTCGGTCAATTGCGCTTCCTTGGCCGTCATAAGCATCTCCTTGTTAATGCCGTCCCGAGCTTAGCCTGAGATACGTGTCGCCGGCTATTTATGCTGTCGTTGCGGCGGTTCTGCCAGGCCCCGCGAATGGCCCAATATCCTGGTTGTCTGTGCTTTATGGGCGGTTGCACTGATCGGCGTAAGCATTCTGTCGGTTGAGCAGCGTGAGTGTTGCGACTGTGCTTTGCTCAATTCAGTGCGTATAAGTGTTGGGTGCAACCTTTTTGCGGTTTTAGGTTGTACCTGTCGTCGGAAGATTAATGCTTTTTTTAAACAGCTGTTTAACCCCGCCGCTGCGGATTTTCCCTGTAGGCAGCCTCAGGTTTCAGGCTTGCCCTCTATGTGGTTGGGTTTCAGGTGACTGGTGAGCTTTCAGGTGTGCGCTTTAGTTGGGTTGCGCCTAGTTGCACCTTTAGCATCGAGAGGTTTAATCTCGCGCCAGTTTTTTTGCCGTGCTCCAGCCCATAACAGGATAAACCAATGGCCACCACTACCCTTGGCGTAAAGCTCGATGATGCAACCCGTGATCGCCTCAAGCAGGCTGCGCAGTCAATTGACCGCACGCCGCACTGGTTGATCAAACAGGCAATCTTTAATTACCTGGAGCAGATTGAGGGTGGTCTGACCCCCGCTGAGCATTCGGGCCTGGCGGCCGTCGCCGGTGAGGAGTCGGTTGAGACCCTGACTGAGCAGGGTTTGCAGGTGTTCCTCGACTTTGCCGAAAGCATCCTCCCGCAATCGGTGCTGCGTGCCGCGATTACCGGGGCTTATCGCCGTCCGGAAACCGAAGCCGTGCCGATGCTGCTGGAGCAGGCGCGTCTGCCCAAGGATATGGCGGAGGCCAGCAACAAGCTGGCCATGAGCATTGCCGAGAAGTTGCGCAGCCAGAAGAACGCCAGTGGCCGTCAGGGCCTGGTGCAGGGTTTGCTGCAAGAGTTCTCGCTGTCGTCGCAGGAAGGTGTGGCGTTGATGTGCCTGGCCGAAGCGCTGCTGCGCATTCCGGACAAGGCCACGCGCGACGCGTTGATCCGCGACAAAATCAGCAACGGCAACTGGAGCCAGCACCTAGGCAACAGCCCGTCGATGTTCGTTAACGCCGCCTCCTGGGGCCTGTTGATCACCGGCAAGCTGGTGTCCACGCACAACGAAGCCGGCATGGTCTCCTCGCTCAATCGCATCATCGGTAAAGGCGGCGAGCCGCTGATCCGCAAGGGCGTGGACATGTCCATGCGCCTGATGGGCGAGCAGTTTGTTACTGGTGAAACCATCGCCGAAGCCTTGGCCAACGCCACCAATATGGAAAGCAAAGGCTTCCGTTACTCCTACGACATGCTCGGCGAAGCCGCGCTGACCGACGAAGATGCCAAGCGCTACCTGGCGTCTTACGAGCAGGCCATCCATGCCATTGGCAAGGCCTCCCACGGCCGTGGCATTTACGAAGGTCCGGGCATCTCGATCAAGCTGTCGGCGCTGCACCCGCGCTACAGCCGTGCGCAGTACGACCGTGTGATGGATGAGCTTTACCCGATCTTGCTCGGCCTGACCAAGCTGGCCAAGCAGTACGACATCGGCCTGAACATCGACGCCGAAGAAGCCGACCGCCTGGAAATCTCCCTCGATCTGCTTGAGCGCCTGTGCTTCGACCCGGCCCTGACTGGCTGGAACGGTATTGGTTTCGTCATTCAGGCTTACCAGAAGCGTTGCCCGTATGTGATCGACTACGTGATCGATCTGGCCAAGCGCAGCCGTCACCGCCTGATGATCCGCCTGGTAAAAGGCGCGTACTGGGACAGCGAGATCAAGCGCGCCCAGGTCGAGGGTCTGGAAGGCTATCCGGTGTACACCCGCAAGCCGTACACCGATGTGTCCTACATCGCTTGCGCGCGCAAGTTGCTGGCCGTGCCAGAGGCGATCTACCCGCAGTTCGCCACCCATAACGCCCATTCGCTTTCGGCGATTTACCAGTTGGCCGGGCAGAACTACTACCCAGGTCAGTATGAATTCCAGTGCCTGCACGGCATGGGTGAACCGCTGTACGAGCAGGTGGTGGGTTCGGTCAAAGATGGCAAGTACAACCGTCCGTGCCGCATCTATGCGCCAGTGGGCAGCCATGAAACGTTGCTGGCTTATCTGGTGCGTCGCCTGCTGGAAAACGGCGCGAACACCTCGTTCGTTAACCGCATCGCCGACCACAGCATCTCGATCAAAGAGCTGGTGCTCGACCCGGTTCAGCAAGTTGAGCAGATGGCCGCACAGGAAGGTGGCCTCGGCCTGCCGCACCCGCGCATCGCTCTGCCGCGCGCACTTTATGGCGATGCTCGGTTGAACTCTGAAGGCATCGACCTGGCCAACGAGCACCGTCTGGGCTCGCTGTCCTCGGCACTGTTGAGTAGCACTAATAACGCTTACAAGGCCATGCCACTGCTTGGCTGCGACACGCCTGAGCTGGGTGAGGCGCAGCCGGTGCGCAACCCGGCGGATCATCGTGACATCGTCGGTCACGTGCATGAGGCCAGCGAGCAGGATGTGCACAATGCCGTGCTCTGCGCGGTATCCAGCGGGCAGATCTGGCAGTCGACCCTGCCGGCCGAGCGCGCCGCCGTACTGGATCGCGCCGCCGACCAGATGGAAGCGGAAATCCAGCAACTGATGGGCCTGCTGGTGCGTGAGTCGGGCAAGACCTTTGCCAACGCCATTGCCGAAGTACGCGAGGCGGTGGACTTCCTGCGTTACTACGCCGCGCAGGCACGCAATCACTTCAGCAATGACAGCCATCGCCCGCTGGGCCCGGTGGTGTGCATCAGCCCGTGGAACTTCCCGCTGGCGATTTTCAGTGGTCAAGTGGCCGCCGCGTTGGCCGCCGGTAACACCGTGCTGGCCAAACCGGCTGAGCAAACGCCGCTGATCGCTGCGCAAGCGGTGCGCATTCTGCTCGAAGCCGGCGTGCCGGCCGGTGCCGTGCAGCTGCTGCCGGGCCGTGGTGAAACTGTCGGTGCCGGTTTGATCGGCAGCGAGCGCGTGCGTGGGGTAATGTTTACCGGTTCCACCGAAGTGGCCGGGATCATTCAGCGCAACCTCGCCGGTCGCCTGGATGCCCAGGGTCGCACCATCCCGCTGATCGCCGAGACCGGCGGCCTTAATAGCATGATCGTCGACTCCTCGGCGCTCACCGAGCAGGTGGTGGTGGATGTGGTGGCCTCGGCCTTCGACAGCGCCGGCCAGCGTTGCTCTGCCCTGCGCGTACTCTGCGTGCAGGACGATGTGGCGGATCGGGTGATCAACATGCTCAAGGGCGCCATGGCTGAATACAGCCTGGGCAACCCGGAGCGCCTGAGCACTGATATCGGCCCGGTGATTGATGCCGAAGCCAAGGACAATATCGACCAGCACATCGCGAAAATGCGTGAGAAGGGTCGCAAGATTTTCCAGGCGGCTCGCGCCAGTGGCGATGACCTAAACCGCGGTACTTTCGTCACGCCGACGCTGATCGAGCTGGACAGCTTCGACGAGATGACCCGTGAAATCTTCGGCCCGGTGCTGCACGTGGTGCGTTATGCCCGTGCGGACCTCGGCAAGATGTTGCAGCAGATCAACGACAGCGGCTATGGCCTGACTCTGGGCGTGCACACACGCATCGACGAAACCATCGCCCAGGTGGTTAACAGCGCCAAAGTCGGCAACCTCTACGTCAACCGTAATATGGTTGGCGCGGTCGTCGGCGTGCAGCCGTTTGGTGGCGAAGGCCTGTCGGGTACTGGCCCGAAAGCCGGTGGCCCGCTGTATATGTACCGACTGCTGGCGACCCGTCCGCAGGACGCGGTGGCCAAGCAGCTGCAGCAGGAAAGTGGCGAGATTACTCGTCCAGCCGAGCAGGCCAAGGTGATTCAGGCCCTGCAGGAGTGGGCAGCCAAGCATGAGCCGAGCCTGTCCGCGCTGAGCGCGCAGTATGTTGAGTTGGCGCAGAGCGGCACCGTGCAGATGCTTACCGGCCCAACCGGTGAGCGCAACAGCTACAGCCTGCTGCCACGTGAGCATGTGCTGTGCCTGGCGGATGAGCGCAGTGACTTGCTGGTGCAGCTGGCCGCGGCGTTGGCCGTGGGTTGCCAGGTGCTGTGGCAAGAAAACACGCTGACTCAGGAACTGTTCGCCACGCTGCCCAAGGCGGTGCAACAGCGGATTACGGTGCTCAACCAATGGAGCAGCAGCGAGACGGTGTTCGACGCGATCCTGCACCACGGCGACTCCGACCAGCTGCGTGAAGTCTGCCAACTGGCCGCTCAGCGCCCTGGCGCAATCATCGGTGTGCATGGTTTGCACAAAGGCGAGACCGATATCCCGCTGGAACGCCTGCTGATTGAGCACGCCCTTAGCATCAACACTGCAGCGGCAGGCGGTAACGCCAGCCTGATGACCATCGGTTAATCCGCTGCCGCTGTGAGTACCGGCGCGGTTGGCCGCTACTCACAGCACCGAGCATGAAACCCGGCAGGTTCGCCTGTCGGGGGTAGTACGCAGTACCGGCTTACCGCCACCCCCAGGTACTTTGCCCAAGCACCTGATGCTGCACGCGGCACCTGCCGTTACGCAGCGCCCTTCGTACACCCGGTAACGGGGGCTACCCGCCCGTACGAGGCGTTTCTTCCCCTCTGGCATTTCGATGCGATGCACCGGCCTACCCGGCTGGTGCGGGAGCGGCGCTATCCGCGCCGTTCCAATCGATCGCCTGTCGCTGTCTGTTAAATACCTGTGGGCTAATGTCCGGTGTAGCGAGCGTGAGTGTTTGCAGCTGTGCATGGCGTATATCTGCTGCACAGGCCAAACAGTGCAGCGGTATTGGCTGCACTGCCGACCTAGTTAGCGGCAAGCACCTGATTGCTTACTGACGGGTGACGATAGGGAAGCGTCCATCTGGCTTGTCTAGCAGGCTAAAGAAGCGTCCCAGCGCCAGCGCACTGCCGTCGATCGACACCTGATCAGAGCTGAGTAAGGCCCCGACACCGGCCTGGCCGGCGATCATTTGCAAGAAAAAGTCTTGGCTTAGATTGAGGCTGGCGTCAGCTTCGGCGACTTCGTCTTCAGCCATGCGACGGTGGTGCAGCACAGCGTTCTCGATCCACAGGTGAAAGCGCACATCGCTGTCGGTGAAGTTGAGGTTAACCCGCAGCTTACTGTCGGCGGCCGCCACGCCATCCAACTTGGTCGCCATCACTTCCAGAAAACGTTCGGGTGCCGTGTGCTTGAGCATGTCGAGCATCATTACTGGGGTGAAACCGGATTCCGGCAGGCCATGGCGCAGCTCATAGGCACCGCTCAGGTAAACGTTACGCCACGATGCTGACTCGGCCTGATAACCCAGCTGCTCAAAGCTCCGGGCTTGAAGGTCGCGGGCAGCCGCATGCTCAGGGTTGGCATACAGCAGGTGCTTACCCAGTTCGGCGGCCCAGCGGTAGTCACCCTCGGCATAGGCCTGTTCGGCGCTCGCCAGCAACTGCTCGCTGCCCCCGGCCAGTGCTACGTACTTGGCCGCCGCCACCACCGGTGGTAACGGGTCGAGGTTGGCTGGGTTGGCGTCATACCAGCCCAGGTAGAACTGATAGATACCGCGTACGTTGTGTTTAAGCGTGCCGTAGTAGCCGTGCACGTGCAGGTGTTGGTCGAGGCTTGGCGGCAGGCGTAATTGCTCGGCGATCTCCGGCGCGGTGAGCCCGGCGTTCATCAAACGCACGGTTTGGTCGTGCAGGTAACGGTAGACATCACGCTGCGCGGTGAGAAACGCCTGGATGTTGTTTTGCCCCCATACCGGCCAGTGGTGCTGGTTGAACAGCACCTGCGCCTCGGCGGCGTGCGTACGGCTGGCGTCGATGTAGTTGGCCCATTGCAGGGCATCGCGCACCTTGGCACCGCGCAGGGTGTAAAGGTTGTGCAGGGTTTGTGAGAGCAGCTCAGCGCCGCCAAAGGCGTTCAGCTCTGGCAGGCTGAAGGTCATCTCTGCCGGCGCTTCCGCTCCGGGGGTGTTGTAGAAGACAAAGCGTACGCCATCGACGCTCAGCGCTTGTTCGCTGGCGCTGATCAGTTGGGTCGGCGGCAGAATGCCCATGTGGCCGAACGCCACCGCCTTGCCCAAGCCGTTATCCACCATGCCCTCGGCATTGCGTGGCAGGCGCTTGCCATACATAAATGTGGCGCGCCGGGCCATGGCGACGCCCATCATCAGGTTTTCGCTGGTGGCCTCCTGCATAAACCCGGCGGGCGCAATCACCGGCACTTGCCGAGCCTTGGCGTCTTCGGCGCTTAGCACGCCGAGGGCGCCGCCAAAGTGATCAACATGGCTGTGGCTGAATATCATTGCGCTGATCGGACGCTTGCCCAGATGTTGAGCAACAAAGTCCATGGCGAAGGCGGCGGTTTCTCGGCTGGTCAGCGGGTCGATAACAATCCAGCCGCTGTCGCCCTCGATCAGGGTCATATTGGCCAGGTCGAAGCCGCGCAGTTGGTAGATTTTTTCGCTGACTTTGAACAAGCCAATCTGGTTATTTAGCAGGGCCTGCCGCCATAGGCTCGGGTTGACGGTCGCAGGCGCTTCGTCCTGGATAAAGGCGAAGCTGTCGAAGTCCCAGATTAGCTGGCCGTCGGCATCGCGCACCTGGCCCTGTGGTGCGGCAATTAATCCCCGGCGCGCCTGGGCCAGCCCCTCGGTTTGGCTCAGGTCGTATTGCTCAGCCACCTTGGCCTGGGCTGCTTGTGTGCTGGGTGTAGCGGCGCTTGTGCTGGGCGCGGGGCTGTCGCTGCAGGCGCTGAGTAACAATAGGGTGCTGGGTAATAACCAGCGCAAGGGCAGATTCATTGGCGTTCTCCGCGAGGTGAGTAGCCAGAGAATGGGGCGTGGCATACCATGCGTCCAATGCAGCTAAAGCATCTTTTCAATGCGTATAAGACATGAATATAGAGCTCCGTCACCTGCGTCATGCCCTTGCCCTCGCCGAACATGGCAATTTTGCCCGCGCTGCAGAGGCGCTTCATCTCTCTCAGCCGGCGCTATCACGCAGCTTACAAGCGCTGGAAGCGCAAGTTGGCGAGCACCTGTTTGATCGCAGTCACCGTGAAGTGACCCCTACGGCGATGGGTGAGTTGCTGTTGCAGCATGCCCGTAAATTGCTGCTGTACGCGCAAGACCTCAAGCATGACCTGCAACTGGCACGCGGTTTGGAGCAGGGGGAGTTACGCGTAGGGGTGGGCCCGTTTGCCGGCGCAGCCCTGGTCGCCCCGGTGCTGGCCACATTGAGCCGGGCCCATCCTGGCGTGCATTTGGAGGTGATATTGGCGCCCTGGCAAGAACTGCCCGCGCGCTTGCAACGCCGCGAAATCGACCTAATGGTGGTCGACTTACACGAGGTTGAAGACGACCCCTGCTATGCCGTGCAAGCCCTCGGTGAGCACCACACGTTGTCGGTGTGCCGCGCTGGCCATCCATTGCTAGAACAGGCCGAGCCTGGTTTTGAAGCGCTGTTGCAGTATCCGCTGGCTGGGCCAAACCTGCCTGAAGCCATTCGCGAGGAGCTGCTCAAGCGCCTGCCCAGTGCGTTACAGAACACCTGGCGGGCGCAGTGGAAACTGGCGATCACCTGCGACAGCTCAGCCATGCTTAAGCAGCTTTTACTGGGCTGTGAGGCACTGGCGATGTTGCCGTGGTTTATGGTGGAAGACGAGTTGCAGCGCGGCGACTTGCAGGCATTGCGCAGCCTTGCTCCGGGCCTGAGCGGGCGCTTCGGGGTTGCTCGTCTGCACGGCCGGCGCTTATCGCTGGCGGCGCAGTGCTTTATCGAGGCGCTGCTGGTGCATGACGTCGCCGTGCGTCAGCGGCAGGCGGCGTGGCTGGCTCACTAGGCTGCGTTTAGCCTTGCCTTGGCGGTTTGTCGGCGGCAGTGCCAGGTTTTTCAACAGCTAGTCAGGGGGCCGTTGCGCTCTGGCTCAGCTGATTGCGCAGCGCCCGGTCGACCTTAATTTGCAGCTGGTAAGCCGGCGCTTCGATGGCGTCGTGGTCGCGGGTGTAGCGGCGGGTGAATTCGCGCACGCCCCACTGCTGGTATTGCTGCACATGCAACAGCTCATGGGCCCAGAGTGCGACATTCTGCTGCGCGTCCTCAGCGTTGCGGAAGACGATGATGTCGATCAGCGTCACCGCCTGCACGTCGGGGTTTTGCAGCAGGGCATTGCCGGCGTTGAGTGCCTCGTCGCCGCCGACCTTAAAGCGCGCCGAGTCGAGCACCGCGAGATCGAAATAGGCCTCCAGTTTTGCGCGGATATGCAGCGGCACAGGCTCGGTGCCGTCGGCTGCCGCGCGTTCACGCGCTTGCCGCAACCCTTGTTCAAGACCGGAGGCGGCGAGCTGGGTGGCGTCTTCGTAGAGGCCGTCGATGTCGGCTTGGCTGAGCGGGGCACAGAAGCACACCACTGCACACACGTGTTGCTGCCCGCTGGGGCAGGCCAGCACCGAGGCCGTGAGCCCGAGCCCGCCGACTAATAAGGCGATCCAGCGCAGGGGGTGACGCAAAAACACAGCAGGCAATGAGGTCTCCCTGGAACAATAAGATCGCGGCTGGATGGGGGTGTCTGCGTCGGTGTTGGACAGTGGCCGTTGCGCTTGGTTGCAGCTGCGCACAGGCCGCTCAGCACCATGTAATCTGCCTGTTGGGTGTGGCTACGCCCGCACCCAGCGTTGGCGGGTCCAGCCACTTAGGGCGTCGACGCCAAATACCAGCACTAACATCGCCAGGATTACCGTGCTGGCCTGTGCTTCCTGGAACAGGCTGAGGCTGACGTAGAGCATTTGCCCCAGGCCGCCGGCCCCGACGAAGCCGAGCACACTGGCCATGCGGATATTATTTTCCCAGCGGTACAGGCAGTAGGCCAACAGTTGTGGCCACAGGTTGGGCAGGGTGCCGTAGCAGAACGCCGCGACCTGGCCGCCGCCTTGTAGGCGAATCGCCTCGGCCGGTGCGGTCGGGGTGTTTTCCAGGGCTTCGGCAAATAAGCGGCCGAGTACGCCAGCGGTGTGCAGGGCCAGGGCCAGGGTGCCGGCATTCGGGCCGAGGCCGGCGGCCAGCACCATCAGCGCCGCCCAAACCAGCTCGGGAATTGCGCGCAGGGCGTTCAGCAGCAAGCGGGCCGCACTCTGCAGTGGCCAGCCGAAGCGTCCAGCCGCCGGCAAGGCCAGCAGCAGGCCGAACACCGCTGCCAGTAAGGTGCCGACGGCTGACATCGCCAGGGTTTCCAGTGCGCCACGGCTGATGGCAGTCAGGTGCTCTGCGCTCAGGTCTGGGCTGAGAAAGCGCTGCACGTAGCCAACCATCAGCTTCAGGCTGTCGCCACTGATCAGCGTGCCGAGGTCGATACCCAGGTAGGCGAATGAGGCGTACACCGCCACGCCAATGACCGCTAACAGCAGCAGATTGATCAGCCGGTTCATGCCAACCTCCGGCGCAGTAAGCGGCTGAGTTGGTCGGCCAGCAGCACCAGCAATAGGAAGGTCAGCAGCATGCTGGCCACTTCGCCGCCGGCGAACATACGCATCGATAGGTCGATCTGCTGGCCGAGGCCGCCCGCGCCAACAAAGCCCATGACCACCGAAGCACGGATCGCGCACTCCCAGCGGTACACCGTGTAGGAGGTCAGTTCCGCCGCGGCATTTGGCAGGATGCCGTAGACAAATGCCGCCAAGCGGCCACTGCCGGACTGCAGCAGGGCGTGCATCGGGCGCTGGTCGACTGACTCGAAGATTTCCGCGTAGACCTTGCCGAGCATGCCGCTGTAGGTTATGGCGATGGCCAGCACGCCAGCGGTGGGGCCGAGGCCGACGGCGCGCACAAACAAGAGCGCCCAGACGATTTCCGGCACGCTACGCAAGAAGATCAGCAGCCCGCGTACTGGCCAGCGCAGCAGTTGCGCCAACGCTTTAGGTCGGCCTCCGCGGGAGGCCGCCGAGAGCGACAGGGCGCGACTGGCCAGCAGGCTCGCCGGAATCGCCAACAGCAGCGCCAGGGCCATGCCGGCAGTGGCAATGGCCAGTGTTTGCAGGGTGGCTTGCAGCAGAAGATCGAGAAATTCCGCGTCATGCGCCGGTGGCCAGAACGCGGCGACGAAACTGCCCATCTCGCTTTGGCTGTCGGCTTGCAGCAGCACGCCCAGATCCAGCTCACTGAGCTGGATGCCGGGCCACAGCAGAGCCAGTGCCAGCAGGCTTAGCAGCAGACGGGGCAGGGCGGCCGGGTCACGGCTTGCGCGTGTCAGCATCGGGGGATCTGCACGCTCAAAGTCACGCTGGGCGCAGGCGGCGACAGCAGTTGTTCGTTGGCATACAGCGCATCGAGCTGCGCCTGGTCGACTTCAGCGGCCGGACGGTCGAACAAAATCTGCCCGTCGCGCAGGCCGATCACGCGCGGAAAATGCGCCAGGGCCAGCTCCACCGCATGCAGGCTGGCGATCAGGGTTACGCCACTGGCTTCGGCATGCCGACACAACACACTCAGCGTATGCGCGGCGAGCACCGGGTCCATCGCGGACACGGGCTCATCGGCCAGCAGCAGCTCGGGTGCCTGGTACAACGCGCGGGCGATGCCCACGCGCTGCAACTGGCCGCCGGACAGCTGCTGGCATTGAGCGAACAGTTTGTCGGCCAAATCCAGCTTGGCCAGCTCACGCTGTGCCCCGGCTATATCCAGCGGATGCAGCAGGTTCAGCAGGCTTTTGGCCAAACTCCACTGGCCGAGTTTGCCGGCCAGCACCGCTGTTATCACGCGCTGCCGCGCCGGCAGCGGCGGGGCCTGATGCACCAGGCCGATGCGTGCACGCAGGCGCTGGCGCTGGCGACCAGAGAGTTGCCAGGGTTGGGCACCGAGCACGTGCAGCTCGCCGCTGCTGGGTTGCAGGGCAGTGGCGAGCACATTGAGCAGGCTGGACTTGCCGGCCCCCGAGGGACCGATGATTGCCACGCGTTCGCCCTGGGCAATGTGCAGATCGACATTGCGCAGGGCGTTGACGCCGTTAACGTGGCTGAGACTGGCGCCGCAAAGGCGCAGGGTCATTTCAGCAGGTCAGCGGCGCGTGCAGCGTCCTCGATGCCTTGGTAGTTCTCAGGCTTGGTTTCGATAAAGCGGCTGGCGGCCTGCAGGTCGAGGATCGCCTTGTGCGCCGGGTTGGCCGGGTCGAGGGCGAGGAGCGCCGCCTTGATCTTCTCAACCAGTACGGGGTCGAGATTGCCGCGCACGGTCCAGTTGTAGTCGAAGTAGCTTGGGGTGGTGGCGAAGACCTTGACCTTGCTGGTGTCGACTTTGCCGCTGGCGACCAGTTTTTCCCACACGCTGGCATTCAGCACGCCGCCATCAACCTTGCCGGCCTGAACCCAGGCAGCGGTGGCGTCATGCGCGCCGGAGTAGCCGATACGGCTGAAATAGCTTTCCGGCTTGATGCCGTCTTGCAGCATGAAATAACGCGGCATCAGGCTACCGGAAGTCGAGGACACCGAACCAAAGGCGAATGTTTTGCCCTTGAGGTCGGCCAACGAATTCACATTGGCATCAGCGGTGATGAACTTGCTGGTGAACTGGGCATCTTGTTCGCGCTGCACCAGCGGGATCGCATTGCCGGTTTTCAGGTGAACTTGGACGAAGGTGAAACCGCCCAGCCAGGCCATATCGAGGCGGTCGGTGGCCAGCGCTTCAACCACGGCGGGGTAGTCGGCCACCGGAGTGAACTCGACTTTCATGCCCAGCTGCTGTTCCAGGTAGGCGCCCAGCGGTTTGAATTTGCGCAGCAGCTCGGTCGGTGCTTCGTCCGGGATGGCGCTGACGCGTAGGGTTTCGGCGGCGTGGGTGAGGCTAGTGGACAGACACAGGGCAGCACAGGCGGCGAATGCCAGGGTACGTTTGAACATGAAGATTCTCCGGTTCAATAGCGGAAAAGGTTCTAAGTAACAGGTCAGCTATTCGGCTGGCTGCGTGTCGTCAGGTAATCGACGTGGCGCGATTATAGGGAGCGCTGCGCTAAAGACCAGCATTGCCGGCTGGGCGTTAGAAAACTAGCGGCGTTGGCAATCCTGTGTTTCCGCCGGCCTGCTAGAATCCGCGGCTTGTTTTCTGATTTGCCGAGAGCCTGACCGATGAGCGAGCCGATCCGCCTGACCCAGTACAGCCATGGAGCCGGTTGCGGCTGCAAGATTTCCCCCAAGGTGCTGGACGTGATCCTGGCCGGGAGCGGCGCGCAAAACCTTGATCCTAAGCTGTGGGTGGGCAACGCCTCGCGCGACGATGCGGCGGTGTATGCCCTGGATGATGAGCGCGGCGTGGTTTCGACCACCGACTTCTTTATGCCGATTGTCGATGACCCCTACGACTTCGGCCGTATTGCCGCCACCAACGCGATCAGCGACATCTACGCCATGGGCGGTGACCCGTTGATGGCCATCGCCATTCTCGGCTGGCCGGTCAACCTGTTGCCGCCAGAAGTGGCCCGCGAAGTGATTCGCGGCGGTCGCGCGGTGTGTGATGAGGCCGGTATTCCCCTGGCCGGTGGTCACTCCATCGACGCCCCAGAGCCGATCTTCGGCCTGGCGGTCACTGGCGTGGTGAGCAAGCGCCACATGAAGCGCAATGACACCGCCACGCTCGGTTGCCGGCTGTACCTGAGCAAGCCGCTGGGTATCGGCATCCTCACCACCGCCGAGAAGAAGGCCAAGCTGCGCGCCGAAGACGTCGGCCTGGCGCGTGACTGGATGTGCACCCTGAACAAGCCCGGTAGCCGTTTCGGCAAACTCGCCGGCGTCACTGCGATGACCGATGTCACCGGCTTCGGCCTGCTCGGTCACCTGGTGGAAATGGCCGATGGTGCGGGCCTCACCGCGCAGCTTGATTACGCTGCCGTGCCGCGTCTGCCGGGCGTTGACTATTACCTGGGCGAGGGCTGCGTGCCCGGCGGCACCCTGCGTAACTATGAGAGTTACGGCGAGAAAATCGCGCCGATCTCCGAGGCGCAGCGCAACCTGTTGTGCGACCCACAAACCAGCGGCGGTCTGTTGGTGGCGGTCAATGCCGAGGGCGAAGCTGAGTTCCTGGCCGTGGCGGCCGAGCTGGGCTTGAGCCTGGCGCCAATCGGTCAGCTGGTGGCGCGACAGACTTACGCGGTAGAGGTGCTCTGATGCGTGACAACAGCAGCGACTACCGCGACATCTTTCTCAATGACCGGCCGCTGATGGATGCGCGGGCGCCGGTGGAGTTCCTTAAGGGGGCTTTCCCTGGCGTACTCAACCTGCCGCTGATGAATGACATCGAGCGGCAAAAGGTGGGTACCTGCTACAAGCAGCACGGCCAAGACGCGGCCATCGAGCTGGGTCATCAACTGGTTGGCGGCCAGGTCAAAGCTGAGCGGGTCGAGGCCTGGGCGGCCTTCGCTAGAGCTCACCCGAACGGCTATCTGTATTGCTTCCGGGGCGGCCTGCGCTCGCAGATCACCCAGCAGTGGCTCAAGGAAGCCGGCATCGACTACCCGCGGGTTATCGGCGGCTACAAAGCCATGCGCACGTTCTTGCTGGAGACCACCCTGCAGGCGGTAGCTGAGTGCAATTTTGTGGTGGTGGGCGGCATGACCGGCACCGGCAAGACCGAAGTCATCAGCGCGCTGACCAACAGCATCGACCTGGAAGGCCACGCCAACCATCGCGGCTCCAGTTTCGGTAAACGGGCCACTGTCCAGCCGGGGCAGATCGACTTCGAGAACCGTCTGGCCATCGACATCCTTAAGCAGCGCGCCGCCGGTACCGAGCAATTTGTACTGGAAGATGAGAGCCGCTTGGTCGGCACCTGCTCGCTGCCGCTGGAGCTGTACCAGGGCATGCAGGAATACCCGCTGGTGTGGCTGGAGGACAGCTTCGAGGGCCGTGTCGAGCGCATCCTTGGTGATTATGTGATCGACCTGTGCGCCGAGTTTATCCGTGTGCATGGCATCGAGGATGGCTTCCGCTTGTTCGCCGAGCGCCTGCTGCAAAGCTTGAGCAATATCCAGAAACGCCTGGGCGGCGAGCGCTATCAGCGACTGTTGGCGATCATGCAGGCGGCGCTGGACGAGCAGCAGCGCAGCGGCAACGTTGACCTGCACCGTGGCTGGATCGAAGGGCTGCTGCGTGAGTATTACGACCCCATGTATGCCTTCCAGCGCGAGAGCAAAGCGGCGCGTATCGAATTTGCCGGCGAGCAAGCGGCGGTCATCGCCTACCTGAAGGCGCGCCAGGCAAACGCCTAAACCCAAGGTGCCTGAGCTTGGGCGCTGGCTCAGGCACTGGAACGCTGACGTGAGCGGCTAATAGCGTCTTTTCCGGGGGAGCGCTGCAGTTCTGCTCTTTTGCCAGGGCGCATTTGGCCTGGCCTGAATAGTGCTCTTCAGGCGTTTATCGGTGCCGGCTGGGCTGGGTAGCGCGGGAGGACTATTGGTATAGTAGGGCCTTAATGTTGTAACTAGACGACTGGTCTAATTTATTGGTAGCCTACCCCGATGAAGCAAAACTACGATGATACGCGCCAGCATTTACTCGATACCGGCCACCGCATGATGGTGGTTAAGGGCTTTACGGGGGTGGGCCTTAACGAGATTTTGCAGGCCGCCAGCGTGCCGAAGGGCTCGTTCTACCATTACTTCAAATCCAAAGAGCAGTTCGGCCAGTCCTTGCTCGAGGATTACTTTCGCAATTATTTGGCGAATATGGATGAGCGTTTTGCCGTCACGGGCAACACGGCCCGCGAACGGCTCATGGGTTACTGGCAGAAGTGGCTGGACAGCTACTGTGAGCCTTGTGAAGAGCAGAAGTGTCTGGTGGTGAAGTTGAGCGCTGAGGTGGCGGATCTTTCTGAATCCATGCGCCTGACGCTGCGCGATGGGGCCGATGAAATCATTGCGCGGATTACAGCGTGTATTGAGCAGGGTCAGCGAGACGGTTCCCTGCCGCAGGGCGATGCTTACCGCACGGCGACCGCGCTTTACCAGCTGTGGCTCGGCGCCAGCCTGCTGAGCAAGCTGCACCGTAATAGCCGGTCGCTGGAAAACGCCATGGCCACGACCCATACCATGCTGGCCTCTGATAAGGCCTGATGAGCAGATTGCCCACCCTAGAGGTGGGCATTTTTTATCGGCTTGATAGCCGACTGGTCTAATTTTTTCCATCGAGACAACCCCTCTTCACCACCCGCCAGGAGTTTGCACATGCCCCAGTCAAAGCTAATCAATCGGCGCGTTGTTCTGGCCTCGCGCCCGCACGGTGCGCCTGTCGAGGCGAACTTCCGCATTGAGCAAGGCCTCATTCCTGAGCCTGCAGAGGGGCAGGTGCTGCTGCGTACTGTCTATCTGTCGCTCGACCCGTATATGCGCGGCCGCATGAGTGATGCGCCGTCCTATGCCGCGCCGGTGGAGGTTGGCGGGGTGATGGTGGGTGGCACAGTAGGCCGTGTGCTGGCCTCGAAAAATCCTGCGTTTAAAGAGGGTGACTGGGTGCTGTCCTATGCAGGTTGGCAGGACTATGCGTTGTCCGATGGCAGTGACCTGACCGCGCTGGGCGATTCGCCGGCCCATCCCTCTTATGCCTTGGGCATCTTTGGCATGCCGGGCTTCACCGCGTATATGGGCTTGCTCGATATTGGCCGGCCGCAGGCGGGCGAAACCTTGGTGGTGGCAGCGGCTACCGGGCCAGTCGGCGCGACTGTCGGGCAGATCGGCAAGATCAAGGGCTGCCATGTGGTCGGTGTCGCCGGCGGCGCAGAAAAGTGCCGCTATGCCGTCGAGGTGCTGGGCTTTGATGCCTGCCTCGATCACCGTGCGCCGGACTTCGCCGAGCAACTGGCCAAGGCCTGCCCTGCGGGTATCGATATTTACTTCGAGAATGTCGGCGGCAAGGTCTTTGAAGCGGTGCTGCCGCTGCTCAATACCAAGGCGCGAGTGCCGGTCTGCGGTATCGTCGCGCATTACAACGACACCGCCCCACCCAGCGGCCCAGACCGCTTGCCTGGCTTGATGGGGGCGATTCTGCGCAAACGTCTCACCGTTCAAGGCTTTATCATTTTTGATGATTACGCCCACCGCTATGCCGAATTCTTCAACGAGATGTCGAATTGGTTTGCGCAGGGTCAGATTAAATACCGTGAAGAACAGGTGAGTGGTTTGGAAGAAGCGCCTAAGGCGTTTATCGGGCTGCTCGAGGGTCGCAATTTTGGCAAGTTGGTGGTTCGCGTCGGTGACGACTGATTGTCAGGCGTTGGAGTAACCACGGTTCGTGCTCTGCCAGCTCAAGCTCCTTGCTGGCAGGGCTTTTTATTTAGAAAACCCAGGCCATTAGGCGCAGTGATGGCGGCAGAGATTCTTATGAACACCCGCAATAAGTGATCGCATCCAGTCAATGCCGGCCTATGGCGGATTTTGCTGGGCTGGCTGGGGTTATGCCCTACGCTTTTGCTGGTGCTGAGTTTTTTGGCGCCTTTCACTCAGCTCATTTCCTTTCCGCTGGCCGGGTGGCCGGGTGGCTGGTTGGCCGTTTAAGGCAGATTAATCAATGAGTGCGTGAGGCGGTTTCAGTCAGCGTCACGCGCCGAAAACATGACCCAAGCGATAACCCAGGTTGTCGGCATCAACACTATTAAGCAGAGGGAAAAACATGCAAACGTTAATCATCAACGGACAGTCGCAGCAGGTTGACGTTGCCGCGGACATGCCTCTGCTATGGGTCTTGCGCGATGTGCTGGGCCTGACCGGAACCAAGTATGGCTGCGGCATTGCCCAGTGCGGCGTGTGCACCGTGCACCTCGACGGCCAGCCAATCCGCTCGTGCGTGACGCCGATTTCCGCTGTGGCGGGGCGCTCGATCACCACCATTGAGGCTATTGGCGAGACGGCCGTGGGCCAAGCCGTGCAGCAGGCCTGGCTGGCGCACGAGGTGGTGCAATGCGGTTACTGCCAATCCGGGCAGATCATGGCCGCCACGGCGCTGCTGCAGAGCCAGCCCAAGCCCGATGATCAGGCCATTGATGCCGCCATGGCGGGCAATCTGTGCCGCTGCGCCACCTACACCCGGATACGTTCGGCCATTCACAGTGTTGGCCAGGTTGAGGAGGCGTGAGATGAAAAAGCCTAACGAAACCAATGTTGATATGTCCCGTCGCCGCCTCTTGCAGGGCAGCGGCATCGCCCTCGGTGGCTTGGTGTTGAGCACCTGGCTACCGCCACTTGTGGCCAAGAGTGCCGCCGCCGATGCAGCGGCTGCCGGCCGATTGGGTGATCGCTCTGCTGAGGGCTTCGGGGCCTTTGTGCGGGTGGGCCCCGATGGCGTGGTCACGGTGATCTCGCCGAAGATTGAAATGGGCCAGGGCGCGCAAACCGGGATTGCCATGATGGTCGCCGAGGAGCTGGAAGTGCCCTTGGATCAGGTGGTGATCCAGGAGGCGCCACCCAACTCGGCGCTGTATACTGACACCCTGCTGCAGTTTCAGGCCACCGGTGGCTCGACCTCTACCCGTTACACCTGGGAGCCGCTGCGTCGGGCGGGTGCTACGGCGCGTATCCTGTTGATCCAGACGGCGGCGCTGCAGTGGCGCGTCGCGCCGAGCCTGTGCCATGCGCAAAACGGCCAGGTGTTTGGCCCCAATGGCTTGCAGGCGGCCTATGGCGACTTGGTCGAGGCGGCTGCGACGCTGCCATTACCCGACACGGTGCCGCTGAAAACCCCCGAGCAGTTCAAGCTGCTGGGCACTCCCGCGCAGCGCCTGGACACCCCCGATAAGGTCAACGGCAAGGCGCGCTTTACCATCGATCTGCAAATCCCCGGCATGCTGGTGGCCTCCAGCATCACCTGCCCGGTGCATGGTGGCCGGCTGCTCGCGGTGGATGACAGTCAGGCGCGCCGGGTGCCTGGGGTGCGCGACATTGTGCGTCTGGACAATGCCGTGGCCGTCACCGCGAGCAATTTCTGGGCCTGTCAGCAGGCCATCAAAGCGCTGAAGATTGAGTGGGACTTGGGGCCGCATGCCGCTATCGGTTCTGCGCAGTTGGACCAGGAGCTGCTCGCGGCCAGTAGCCGTGATGGTGTGGTTGCCAAGCGCAGCGGCGACATTGAACAAGCCAAGCAGCAATCGGCCAGCCAGTTTGAGGCGGTTTACGAGCAGGCGCTGTTGTCGCATTCGCCGCTTGAACCCATGAGTTGTGTGGCCCATGTGCGCAAAGATGCCTGCGAACTGTGGGTCGGCACCCAGGTGCCGGTCTTCGCCCAACAGACGGCTGCGCAAATCACCGGATTGCCCGTGGAAAAAATCCAGGTGCACAACCAGTTGATCGGTGGTGCATTTGGCCGGCGTCTGGAGTTCGACTTCATCACCCAGGCGGTGGCCATCGCGCGCCAGGTCGATTATCCGATCAAACTGATCTGGAGCCGTGAGGAGGACATGACCCACGACCTTTACCGGCCGCTTTACGCCGACCGTATGCAGGCCGCGCTCGACGCGCAGGGGCGGCCGCTGGGCTGGGAACACCGCATTGCTGGCGCTTCGATTCTCGCCCGCTATGCCGGCAGCTTGCCGGCCAACGGCGTGGATGCCGATGCCGTGGAAGTGGCGGTGGACCCGATCTACAGCCTGCCTAATTTGCAGGTGCGCTATATCCGCCAGGAGCCGAACGTCGTGCCCGTATCCTGGTGGCGCGGCGTTGGCCCGATGCGCGGCACTTATGCCCTGGAATGTTTTATTGATGAGCTGGCGCACAACGCCAAGGCCGACCCGGTGGCCTACCGCCTGGAACTGATGGCAGACCAGCCACGTGCCCAAGCGGTGCTGCGCCTGCTGGCCGAGAAGTGTGACTGGAACCAGCCGTTGCCCGCAGGGCAGGGGCGTGGTGTGGCGGTCAGCGCGGTGTTCGGCAGCTATGTGGCGACCCTGGTTGAACTGGAGATGCAGGGCGACTTGGGGCTGCGCATCAAGCGTCTGGTCAGTGTGGTGGATTGCGGTTTTGCGACTAACCCGACCTCGGTTAAGGCGCAGATCGAGGGCGGAACCTTGTTTGGCCTGTCCGCCTCGCTGTTCAACGAAATCCTGATAGACAACGGCCAGGTGCAGCAAACCAACTTCCACACCTATCGGCAGCTGCGCATCAGCGAAGCGCCGGCGGTGGAGGTGCACCTGCTGCCGAGTCTGGAAGCACCGGGTGGCGTGGGGGAGGCCGGTACGGCCTTGATCGGCCCGGCCCTGGTGAATGCCTTGTATGCGGCCTCGGGCCAGCGCATTCGTCGCCTGCCGCTGAGCCGCTTCGGCTACTACCCGGTTTAAGGAGCACCTGATGAAATTAATAAGCAACTTACTGACGCTCGCTAGCGCGGCTCTGCTGGCGCAAGCGGCCTATGCGCAAGACGACTCGCTGGCTAAGGGCGAATACCTCACGCGCGCCGCCAACTGTGTGGCGTGTCATACCGTGCCTGGCGGTCAACCCTTCGCCGGTGGCGTTGAGTTCAAGCTGCCGTTCGGCTCGCTGTTCTCGCCCAACATCACCCCGGACGTGCAAACCGGCATCGGCGCGTGGACGGATGAGGAGTTCGTTAGCGCGCTGCAAACCGGCGTGGGCCGTGATGGCAAACACTACTACCCGGCGTTTCCCTATACCTCCTACAGCAAGATGTCGCGCGATGACATCCTCGCCATCAAGGGCTACCTGGCCAGCCTGGAACCTGTCGAGCAGGCACCGCGGGAAAACCACATCAGCTTTCCATTCAACCAACGCTGGGGCATGGCGGTGTGGAATTTGTTGTTCCTCGACGACGCGCCGTTTCGGGCGGACAGCCAGCACTCAGACGAGTGGAATCGTGGTAAATACCTGGTAGAAGGCCCGGGCCACTGCGGCGAGTGCCATTCACCGCGCAACTTGTTTCAGGCGGTCAGCAGTGACCGCTCGTTGGCCGGTAACCTGCTGCAGGGCTGGAACGCCTACAACATCAGCGCCGACCCCGTGCACGGTATTGGTGCCTGGCCCACGGACGCACTGGCCGATTATTTGAAAGATGGCGCCGCGCCAGGCTTGGGCTTGTCCTCGGGGCCGATGGCGCAGGTGGTGGAGAACAGCTTGCGCCATTTGACCGATGCAGACCGCCAGGCGATTGCCGTGTTTCTCAAAGACTCAGCGCCGCGCAGTGAAGGCGTGCCTCGCCCGCAGCAGGTCACGCTGGCGGAGCAGGGCAGCGGCAATGCACTCGGCAACAAGTTGTTTGCCGACGCCTGCGCCAGTTGTCACCGTTGGGACGGCACCGGCACCCAGAGCCAAACGGCCATGCTGCTGGGCCTGAAGACGGTCAACGATCCGGCCGCCAGCAACTTGCTGGGCATTCTGTTGAGTGGCCATGGTGCCGCGGACACCCCAGTGGATCGGCGCATGCCGTCGTTTGGCAGCATTTACACCGATCAAGAGTTGGCCGCGCTGAGCAGCTTTATCCTGCAGCGCTTTGGCGACAGTGGCGCGCAGGTCGCGGTGTCGGCCGTGGTCAAGCGCCGGACCGAGTCCTTGCATTGAGCGGAGGTGCCGCATGTCGGGCCTGAACACATTGCTGGATGCGCTCCTGACCGAGCGCGAGGCTGGCCGCGAAGCGGTGCTGGCGACGGTGGTCAAGGTCGAAGGCTCGGCGTATCGGCGGCCCGGTGCACGCATGCTGGTGTCGCGCTTCGGCCGACCCGAGGGCACCATCAGTGGTGGCTGCCTGGAGGCGGAAGTGGCGAAAAAGGCCTGGTGGCTGACCGAAGCCGGGCCGGCGCTGCGCAGCTACAGCACCGCCGAGGCGGATGAGGCCAGCGAGGAAGCGCTGAGCTTCGGCCTGGGCTGCAACGGCAAGGTTTATGTGCTGTTCGAACGCGTGCCGGCCAGCGGCCCCTGCGCCTTGGTCGATGCCTTGCGCGGCGTGCGTGACAGCCAGCAACCGGCGGCCATCGCCACGGTGATCGCCAGCTCGGGCGCGGCTGCGCCACGGTTGGGCGCGCGCTTGTTCTTGCGGCCTGGGCAGGGTGCCGAGGGCGAGCTGCTGGGCTTGGCGCTGGCTGAGCACATCTGTGCAGACCTGCAACAAACTTTGCTGGGCGGCAAGTCATCCCGCTGTCTCTATCCCCATGGCGCCGACGAGGTGGAGGTGCTGCTGGAATACCTGCCGCCCGTGCGCCGGCTGGTGATATTTGGTGCGGGCCATGATGCCCAGCCGCTGGTGCGCATGGCCAAGCTGTTGGGCTGGCACGTGACGGTGATCGACGGTAGGGCGCACTTTGCCCGCGCCGAGCGGTTTGCCGAGGCTGACCAGGTGCTGGTCGGCGATGTAGAGCAGCCTTTCGCCTATCACGAACAGGTGCGCGGGGCCGCGGTGGCGGTGATGACCCACAGCCTGGTGCAAGACGCGCATTGGCTCCAGGGTGTTTTGCACAGCGCACCCTGCTATGTCGGCCAGTTAGGCCCGCGCGAGCGCACCGAGCGCTTGTTGGCCGGTATTCACGCGCAGCAGGGCGACCTGCCGGGGCTGGCGAGTTTGCATTATCCGATTGGCCTGGACCTGGGCGGCGACACCCCGGAAAGCGTGGCCATGGCGGTGCTGGCGGAAATTCAGGCGGTGCTCAATGGCCGCACTGGCGGCAGCCTGCGTTTGCGCGCCGCGAGCATTCATGACAGCGACCCGCTGCGCATCGCTGGCCTGGAGCAAACCGCTGTTGCTGCCGAGGCTTGCCCGCAATTTGCCGTGCAGCGCTGATAACGATCAACCAAGGAATCCATCTGCATGAATCAATCCCTACGTGTTGTCGCGGTGCTCACCGCCAAGGCCGGCAAAGAGCAGCAGGTCGAGCAGGTTCTGCGTGCCTGCGTGCAACCCTCGCGCGCCGAAGACGGTTGCCTGTCTTACGATCTGAATCGCTGCATTGAACAGGCTGGGCGGTTTGTCTTCGTCGAGCGCTGGGCCAGCCACGAGGCGATAGCGCTGCATCGGCAGATGCCGCATTACACGGCCATGGCCAAAGCCCTTGGCGAGTTGCTGAGTGACCGTCAGGTTTATGTGCTGGAAGCGCTGGCTGAAGATGGCGAATCAGCCGTTGGCTCCGATGTGGGCATGGCTGGGTGATCGTTGATCGACAGGGTCGGCGTTTCCGTAAACTTCGCCTTAGCCTCACCGCCGCCTGCAATTACGCCTGCACTTACTGTGTGGCCGATGGCCGTCGCTTGGTGGCCGCGCGTGATGAGCTGACGGCCGCGTCGATGCTGCGCGCCGTCGAGCTGCTCAAAGATGTCGCGGGTATCGATGCGCTGCGCATTACCGGCGGTGAGCCGCTGCTGAGTGACCGGCTGGAGCCTTTTCTGCAGGGCATCGGCGCATTGGCGTTGGCGGATATCAGCCTGACCACCAATGGCCAGTTGCTGGCCGGCAAACTGCCGTTGCTGCGCAGCGCGGGCATCCAGCGGCTCAATGTGTCCCTCGACACGCTTGACCCTAGCGCCTTTCGCACGATCGCCAAGGGTGGCGACCTGCAGACGGTGCTCAACGGCATCGAGCAGGCGCGCCGAGCGGGCATGAGCATCAAGATCAACATGGTGCCGATGCGTGGCAGCAACCTCGATCAAGTCATGCCGATGTTGGCGTTCTGCCTGGAGCAGGGCTACGAATTGCGCTTTATCGAACTGATGCGCATGGGCCATCTGGCGCAGCATGCAGAGGCTTTCCGCGCCCAGTTCGTTGGTCAGCGCGAGCTGCTGGCGTTGATCAGCGAGCGTTATGCCTTCACCCAGGCCGAGGCCGAGCTAGACGCTACCGCGCTGCGTTACAGCGTTGGCGAGCGTGGGGCGTTCGGCATTATCGCCAACGAAAGCGCGCCCTTTTGCCGCAGTTGCAGCCGCCTGCGGTTGTCGTCTACGGGCTGGTTATACGGGTGCCTGTCATCCAATCGCGGGCACTTTATGGGCGGGCTATTGGATCTGCCGAGTGAACAGGCACAGCCGCAGTTGGCAGGTTTGCTCAGTCGCGCGTTGGCGGATAAGCAAGACGCTACGTTTACCGGCAGTGCGCTGATTATGAAATCGGTGGGTGGCTAAGGTCAGCGGGCGTGTCGACGTCGCGCAGAATGCCGCTGTCAGTAAGCGTCACGGTAATCACCTGCTGCGCATGGCTGGCGATCAAGCCCTTGGCCCCATTCTCACCGTGCAGTTGCATCAGCTGCGGCCAAAAGCGCCGGCCGAATAACACCGGGTGGCCGCGCTGGCCCTCGCAGTAAGCCACGACGATATGTTCAGCGTCGGCCTGCGCTCGCAGTTGCTGCAGGGTCGCGACAGAAATCCACGGCATATCCCCGAGCAGCACCGCCACCGCAGTGGCCTGCGTGTTTGCCAGGCTCTGGATACCGGCGGCCAGGCTTGAGCCCATGCCCTGTTTGGCGTGGGCCGCGCGCACCAGCTGAACGTCAGAGGGAATAGCCAAGGCCTGTGCATCATCCTCAGTCTTTATCACGACCCGAACATCGCTGAAGGCTTCTTGCGCGCGCAACACCGTCGCGCGCAGCAAGCTGTTGCCGTCTGCCAGCTGGGCGCGGCGTTTGTCGCTGCCGAAGCGTTGACCGGCGCCGGCGGCAAGTACCAGGCCGATACAGTCCGGGGTGCTGTGCAGTTCGCTCATCTTGATAAGTCCTTAATGGTCTGCCGGGTTGTTTCTCCGCGCAGCGCTTGAGTATGGACGTGCAGGCAGGGGCTTGGGCAGCGCTCAGGTATATGGCTGCGAATGATGGATTATCCAGGCGCGGCATGGCCGCGTCTGTCATCTCGCGTGACGCCGAATGCGCCAGCCCGTTAGCTGCCGCATTTTCGGTCCGCGAGCATACGGCCGCCAGCGTTAAGCCGCGACGGCCGCTGGTGCAGGTTTACTCGGCGTAGGTGGGGTAGTCGCTATAACCCTTTTCCGTGCCGCCGTACATGCTGGCAGGGTCGACCGGGTTGAGCGGCCAGCCATTGGCAATGCGCTGCGGCAAATCCGGGTTGGCAATGAACGGTCGGCCAAAGGCGATCATGTCACCCAAGCCTGCCTCCAGGGTCTGCGCCCCGCGCTCTGTGGTGTAACGGCCGGCGTAGATGATGCGGCCGCTGAACGCCTCGCGCACCTCACGGCGAAAATCCTCGGGGAGCGCGGGGGCATTGTCCCAGTCGGCTTCGGCGATCGACAGGTAGGCGATGCCGGCCTCTTCGAGCACTTTGATGGCCTCGATGTAGGTGTTGTGCGGGTCTTCTTCAACCAGGCCCAGGTAAACCCGGTCCTCTGCTGTACTTTCAAACAACGGCGCGAAGCGCACGCCCAAGCGGTCGGCACCAACAACCTCGGCTACGGCTTGGACAATCTCGCGCAGGAAGCGCAAACGGTTGTGCAGCGAACCGCCATATTCATCGTCGCGCTGGTTGCTATGCGCGGAGATAAACTGATTGACCAAATAGCCGTTGGCACAATGGATTTCCACACCATCAAAGCCGGCACTCAGGGCATTGCGCGCGGCCTGCGCGTACAGCTGCACCAGTTCTTTGACCTCAGCATTGCTCAGGGCGCGGGGCACTGAAGGCTCGGCCAGCGCGCCGGCACCTGGGCCGGTTTCAATAAATACTTTGACGTTGGTCGCTGCTATCGCCGACGGCGCTACCGGCGCGGCGCCATCGGGCTGCAGTGAGGTGTGCGAGACCCGACCGACATGCCAGAGCTGGGCGAAAATGATGCTGCCGGCGGCGTGCACGGCGTCGGTGACGTGGCGCCAACCGTCGATTTGCGCCTGGCTGTGAATGCCGGGCGTCCAGGCATAACCCTGACCGCGGGGTTCGATCTGTGTGCCTTCGGTGACCATAAAGCCTGCGCCGGCACGTTGCTGGTAATAGGTGGCCATCAGCGGGTTGGCGATGTTCCCCGGCTGGGTGCTGCGCGAGCGCGTCAGTGGCGGCAGGACGATGCGGTTGTTGAGCATATACGGGCCGAGTTGCACCGACTGAAAGAAGCGACTTGTATCCATTTTTACATTCCTGTTGAGACCCGGGGCCACCTAGCGGCCACAGGCGAAAAGTGCGCCGCTGCCAGCGTTGGCAACAGCGTGACGCCGGCCTTAGGCCAGCAGTTTGAGCAACGCGTGGGCAGTGGCTTCGGAGGAGGCCGGGTTCTGGCCGGTGATCAGCAGCCCGTCGGTGACGACATGCACCTGCCAGTCGGCGGTCTTGCTGTAATGGCCGCCCTGGGCTTTGAGCATGTCCTCGACCAGGAACGGCACCACCTGAGTCAGGCCCACAGCCTCCTCCTCGCTGTTGCTGAAGCCGGTGACCGCCTTGCCGGCGACCAATGGCTGTCCGTCGTTGCCTTTGACGTGGCGCAGCACCGCAGGTGCATGGCAAACCGCCGCAACCGGCTTGCCGGCGGCGATGGCGCGCTCGATCAGGGCGATGGACGCGGCATCTTCGGTCAGGTCCCACAGCGGGCCATGGCCGCCGGGGTAGAACACGGCATCAAACTCGGCGCTGCTCATGTCGCTGAGTTTTAGCGTGTTGGCCAGCGCATGCGTGGCAACTGAATCGGCCTCGAAACGGCGGGTGGCGTCGGTCTGGAAGTCAGGCTCATTGCTCTTTGGGTCAAGCGGTGGCTGGCCGCCGTTGGGCGATGCCAGAGTCAGTTGCGCGCCAGCGTCGCTAAAGGCGTAGTAAGGCGCGGCCAGCTCTTCGAGCCAGAAACCGGTCTTCTCACCCGTGTCGCCAAGTTGTGCGTGGGAAGTCAAAACGAGGAGGATTTTCATGTGGTTTACCTTGCGATTAAACGTGCGTGTGGCTGTTTGCTTATGTGCCGCCAGCGTGGGTGTATAGCGCTAGCGGCGCGGCTTAGAGGCTCGTTTCAAGCACCCGGCGGCTGACGTCGCTGTGTTCGCCGAGGTCGGTTAGGTGGTGTGTGGCGAGCTTGTCTTCGTCGCCCTGGCGGATCTGCCAAACCCGCTCGGCGTATTGCAGCAACTTGGCGCGCTTGGCTTCAAAGCGAACTTCAAGGTTTGCGGTTAGCACAATGGCCAGCGTGCATGTGTCAGCGTGCCGACTTTCGCGGCACGCTGACCGCCGTAAAGCAGCAACACACCAGCTTCAGTCGGCACTAAATCATCCAGGCGACTGATGGTGTCGCGGCCAAAGACAATGCGGGTAGGGTTGTAAAAGTCGAAGCTGAACATGTCCTTATCCTGAATAGACCAGTCGTCTATTTTTGCTGCAAAGTCTTGCGCGGGGTTGCCGTGAGCGCGCGGCGCAATGTGCGTAGTGTTCGATGTTCAGTGCGCCGTGGCGTGCTAAGAGTTTTGCCCTATGAGGCTTTGTGCGCTGTTTTACTGGGCCAGATGCTGGTCTGAGTTCACCTTTGGCCTGCAATATATTTTAAAATAGACCAGTCGTCTATATTGCTGCCAGGTTTTCTCATTACCCTCGCTCCCAGGATTCGTCAGGCGGTTGAGCCAGGTGGGGAGTGTAAAGACGTGCCCGTCCATTGATGTATGTCGGAGTCAATGGCACTGAGTGTCGGGTATAGACTGGATTTCAGGCACAAAAAAAGACGTCCGAGGACGTCTTTTTTTTGTATTTGGTGGACCGGGGGGATTTGAATCCTAAACCTCTTACCCCTGCTCAAATCAACGGTTTCAGGCCAGTTGCCTGTCGCCAGTGATTTGTTGGAATTCTTACAGTCACGGCCCTGAGTATAGAAACCTTGAGCTCTTCGTCAAGTGGCATGTAGCGAATCCAAATTGTGGTTTCAAATCCTAGCGGGGGAGTTGAACCCGCGCAGTGCCTAGGTAAGTGTCTGCTGAGCACCGGATTTCTATGGGTATTAAAGTGCCCTTTTTGATTGTTTTAAAGCCTTTATAGGCATTTAATTGCCTTTTTGTTGCGGCTTAGCTAAGGTTTAGGCATTAAATTGCCGGTGATTACTATGCACAAGCTCACTCTACAAATCTATGCGGGTGGCGAATGGCAGGACGCCATGGGGATTGGTTTCGAGCAGCCTGACCTAGGGTTGGATGGTCCTTGTACGTATGGGTACGAGCAGGGCTATCTAGTGGGCTCCCTCGACTCGATTAGCACTCGTCTGAATGGCGCTGTCAGTGCCACTTTACCTCTGGGTTGGGACTCTTGGCGGAGTAAGAAGGCTCCGGCTTTTCTCTTCGATATCTTGCCTGCTGGCGCGGCTAGACGCTTTTTGCTGAAACGTTTGAGTGGTGAGCGACCGGAGGGCATGAACCTGGATTTGTTTCTGTTGGGGCGCTGTACGCCTGCGCCTATTGGAAATTTGCGAATCAAGGAGTCGGCAGGCGCAATCGAAGGTAGTCCTGTGTTGGGTTTTACGCGAGACGAAGTGGTCAGCCGCGATTCACGCTTTTTGGAGTATGCCTATGAGCAGGGAGCTGCCATTGGTGGAGCTACCGGAGCAGGCGGTGAAGCCCCTAAGCTACTGTTAACCGAAGACCGCCATGGCGCATTGCATCCTGACGCCGTATTGCCCGATGCAGATGCTGTGCAGCACTGGTTTGTGAAGTTCGCCCGCAACAAAGCCAGTCAGACCGACCAGGACATCCTACGCAGCGAGTACTGCTTCTATCGAGCGATTCAGCAGTTGGGGCTCGATACCATCGCAGCCGAAGGATTGGCTTTGGAGGAAGGAAAGAAGCCCAGCCTGTGGATGCACCGCTTTGATCGTGGGGTTGGTCCTGCAGGCGTTAATCGTGTCGCTGTTGAGTCGATGTATTCACTGTCGGGCGTAGTCGAAGCTGGCAGCTATATGTCGCATTCGGATGTACTACGAAACTTGGTCGCGTTATGGCAGAACGTTGGACAGGCCGAACAGGTTGGTGATTTGGTATTCGAGTACATGCGGCGTGATTTACTGAATCAGATTCTTGGCAACTCAGACAATCATGGTCGAAACACCTCAATCCTTCGAACTGAGCAAGGCGTGAGCCTGGCTCCACTCTATGATCTGGCTCCCATGGTCATGGATGATGAAGGCGTAACGCGTACAACAAAATGGCCAAAGCAGATTGAGATGGCAGGTCAGGTCGACTGGAAAGCTGCCTGCGATGAAGCTGCTGAGTGGATCGCGCCTGATGAGCTATTTCAGCGGCTAAGGATCGCAGCACAAAATTTCCTGGCTTTGCCTGACTTGCTGAGTGCCGACGGACTGCCCGCGGCTGCAATGAATCATCCGCGCATAGCGTTGCGAGATCTGCCTCAGCGGCTCAAAAACTGGGGGCTTATCTAATGGACATTCTTGAGCGAAATCGGATTCTTACCGAGCTACAGGAGCAGCTGGCTTCTGGCGAAATCACTATCGGCGAGGCAGTTAGGCGTTTACGCAAGGACGTGACGGGGTTGCAACAGGCTCGGTTCGCGCAGATGTGTAAGCTGTCCCTGCGGGCCTTGCGCCAACTAGAGCATGATGAAAGCAACCCGACTGTTCAGACCTTGAATAGCGTGTTTAATCCGTTCGGTATGCAGGTTGGCATCGTGCCCAGAAACTCACGCTGAACGTTGGGTAGCTGCTTAAATTAAGTCTCACCATAAAAAACCAGATAGCCAATAGGCTCACAATTTCCATTTAAGATCACAGGCAGGCTGGGCCCACTAGCTGGCAGGTTCAAATCCCTTTCTTCCCCCTAAGCTGATCGGGAAAATTGCTTGTGCGAATTATCCGCCTGAAAGAAGTCATCTACTCGACCGGCCTAGCCAGATCGACCCTCTACAAGTACATCGGTGAGGGCACTTTCCCGAAGTCAGTCTCGTTAGGCGACCGTTCCGTCGGCTGGATCGATACCGAGGTACAGGAGTGGATCCTGGCAAGGATAGAAGATCGCGATAAGTGCGACGTTACTGATGGGGATGTCACGTTTAGTTAGAGCTGCTCGCCAACACAGTCTAGTTTTCAACCTGTAGGAGGCGTTATGGAGACAGAGTATGAGCAGCTTGTTCGTGTGAAGCGTGAGCGTCAACAGGCGCGTTCAATTTATAGCGCTTCATTAATTGACGCGAAGCGCGAAGAAGATGGACGGTGCATTCTTGAGGCCTGGAAGAAGCTGCCATTAAAGATGAAAAGCCACCGTCCCTTTGATGGTGAGTTTTAAAAGCAGCAAACGAATAGTCCTGATGGAAGCTTCTAATCAAGACTAACTGTGGCCGAGCAAGGCTAGCTAAATACCTTGCTCCAGTTCCGGCGTATAAGTGCCTGGCAGGCTTCTGCAGTGCCGCCAAAGCATTTCCGGGAGACAGTTTGCATTCTGACTTCTGTGGCATACGTAATGCCGATGCCATCTTGATCGACTAGCACTCCGCCGGCACCAATTAGCAGCGCATGACCGGCAGCCACATCGTGCGCTGATACGGGTACAAGTGATACACCTGCATCCCCATCCCCCGCTGCTACTCGTGCCAGTCGATAGGCGATGCTGGGCATCGCAACAAAACTACCGGGGGAACATAATTCTGAATTGAGCTCGGGCTTGCCTTTTGCTGCGGTACTAACCATGACTTTGCTGCTTTGATTCCATTCCTTACGGGGAAGAGTTGCTGTTACCGGTTTTCCATTTCGCAGTAAGGTTGGCGAACCTTTGGCCCACGAGATGCAGTCAGGTTGCCCATCCTGTAGAACGGGGGCATAAACCACGCCAAGCACCGGTTTTGAGTCTTCGAGTAGACCGACCGATATGGCTGAGCCTTTGTGGCCTTTTAGAAAGTCGGCAGTTCCGTCATTGGGGTCAACAACCCAGCAATACTGTGCTCCAGTGAGTCGATAACCTGTTTCTTCTCCCCAGAAATCGCAGTCGAGTAACTGGAGCAGCCCGGGCTTTAGCATGGACTCAATCTCGATATCTACTTCTGCCTTATCACCTGAGCCACGAAGTCCATTCGGGCGCTGCCACTCGGCAATTAGAAGCTCGCCCGCGTCTTCTACGAGCTGGATGACACTCGACAGTAACTTTTCGTAATTCATAACCGGCGTGCTGTTCTTCGAGCTATATCAGGGTATCTGGCTAGGAGCTCTGCCAGTGTCAATCCGTTTCCAGATGCTTGGATGCTGTTCAGTATTTCAGTGCTTGAAGGCATTGCTGAATTGGCACCGTTTAAATGCTGTTGGCGCAATATTGGCGCAGTTTCCAGAACTGTGCCATTTACGATTGCGAATGTGGCGCAGTTTTTGATGAGCTGCGCCATATCTAGGTGGGCAAGGAGCTCTAGGGAATTGCGAAAGACCGGATATTGGTGCGTCCGGTCAAGATGAACCTAGGTCCAGTCTTGGATCGTCCGCTTTGGCTAGACGCGGGCCTCTAAAGCTTGTGAGAGAATCTGAGGAATGTTACTCAAGCAGGAACGGACTCGCCTTTTTATGGATTTAAATCGCCCAACTCTCTATGACGTAGCATGCCACTTCTGCGTCAGCCACATTACCGGCGCAACAATTCCCGCTACTCGCCTGAGCAATATTCTCGAAAGCATATTTCGTGGGCAGCCTCTTACCTCACTGTCGCTGAACTATCTGCAGCAACAGAACCTCAATGAGCTTTATCAACTGGCGACTGGCCAGATTACCTACGAGGGCTTCATCGCAGCTTTGGATCCGGCTTTAGTAGCTCGTGAGCAGGCTGCCAAAGCAGAACACCAAGCTAAGAAGGCAGATCGTTTAGCCCAGGAGCGTGCGTGGCATATTGAGGGCCAGCGTAAGATCGAAGCCGAAAAAGCTGCTCGTATTAGACGCGCTGCAGCGCAGAAGGCCCAGTCCGATCATGAGCGCAAGGCCGCTGATGAAGCTCGCATCGCCTATGAAGCTACGTGGGCAATGCAATGCAACCTTAATCGTGAAGCGGCTGAAGCAGCGTACAAAACTCGTATGCGCGACCCCGATTACATAGCCCCGACGCCCCGAGACATTGCCCGTCACTTCCGTGTGGACCACCCTAAAGCGGTCATCTCGCCGTTTAGCAATATCCTGGACGCTCTCTATCAAGGGCGTCCGCTTGCAGCAGCCTATCTCAACTATCTCAAGGTCAAAGGGTTTCTTAGATTGCATGAACTGGCCATTGGCCAAGTGACCTACGAGTCCTATATTTCGGACATCGATGCAGTTGAGGTCGCACGGGCCGCTGCCGAAGCAGCTCGCCTTGAGCAGGCCGAAGCACAAAGACTCCGGCTTGAGGCTGCCGAGGTCGCTCGCATTGCTCGCGAAAGCGATCCCGCATACATCCTGCGCAGGAAATACGGGATTTTCGTCATTGATCAGTCTTTGTTGCCACGGATGATGGACATCCTCCAGAACATCGACTCCGGCAACCGACTGGCTGATGACGACTTTGTTTGGCTCAACACTGAAGTCCAAGACCATTTCACTAAGGAACTGCGGAAGGCCTACCACCTGCGCGAGGCTGAATTCTGTGGCAATCAGTACCGCCGAACTCAGGACCCGTGGAACGCAATCAACGCCAGTGGCCACTATAGAAAGTGCGATCAGCCAGAATCTGCACTCGAACTACTCGCCAGCGTACCGAGCAATCGCTTTAAACACCCCAAGATCCACTCAGCGATGTGCACCACCCGCGGCGGGGTCATGCGCGATCTGGGGCGGCGCACCGAAGCTCTTCAATTCGGCAAGCAGGGGCATAAGTTACAGCCGCGAAACTTTCGTCCATGCACTTTGCTAGGCGCTGTATGCATGGAGCTAGGTAACTTCGGGGAGGGATACGACTGGTACGCCAAGGCTGAGGAACGCGGTGCCAGCGAACAGAGCATCGACACCGAACTACGAGGCATCTTCCTTCGGGCGGACAAGGCCAGGCGCGAAGCCATGAGAGCGTCCTTGCTGGCAAAAGATCCGAACCGCTACCGCTGGGTGAATGATAAGAAGTATCGCGGAAAAGGGTGAGGTTCATCTCAATCAGATGAACCAGAATCCTATCCCGGTGTTGCCGCTGACCGAAAACTGACCCAGTAGAGGCTGTTCTGCCGACTGAAAACTGACCCAGGTGTTCAACTGCTTCTGCTCAATTTTTGAGCAGGAGAACACAGGGTGATCAGTATGGAAATGATGGGCAAAATTCGCCGGATGTATTTCCGCGACAAGCTGTCGCTGCATGAGATAGCCAAGCGCACCGGGTTGGCGCGCAACACGATTCGCAAGTGGGTCAGAGCACCTGAGGCCAAGCCGCCGGTCTACCAACGCCGCGCGATCTTCAACAAACTCAGCCCTTTTCACGCCACGCTGGAGCAGGCGCTAAAAGCCGATTCGCTGCGGCCCAAGCAACAGCGGCGCAGTGCCAAGGCGCTGTTGGCGCAAATCAAAGCCGAAGGTTATGACGGTGGCTACAGCCAGCTCACCGCGTTTATCCGTGCCTGGCGAGGGGGACAGGGCAAGGCGTCGCAGGCCTTTGTGCCGCTGACCTTTGCTCTTGGCGAGGCGTTTCAGTTTGACTGGAGCGAGGAAGGCTTGCTGGTCGGCGGCATTTACCGGCGTATGCAGGTGGCACATCTGAAGCTGTGTGCCAGCCGTGCGTTCTGGCTTGTGGCGTATCCGAGCCAGGGCCATGAGATGTTATTTGACGCCCATACACGCTCGTTCGGCTCCTTGGGCGGCGTGCCGCGCCGGGGCATCTACGACAACATGAAGACCGCCGTCGACAAGGTCAATAAGGGCAAAGGCCGGGCGGTGAATGCGCGCTTTGCGGTGATGTGTGCGCATTACCTGTTCGATCCGGACTTCTGCAACGTCGCCGCTGGTTGGGAAAAGGGCATCGTTGAAAAGAACGTGCAAGACAGCCGCAGGCGTATCTGGCTAGACGCCCAGGACTGCCAGTTTCACTCCTTCGAGGAACTCAATGCCTGGCTGGGCCAGCGCTGCCGCGCGCTTTGGAACGAGCTGACGCACCCTCAATACAGCGGGCTCAGTGTGGCCGAGGTACTGGAGTTGGAGCGCGCCGAACTGATGCCTATGCCCGCGGCCTTCGACGGTTACGTCGAGCGGCCTGCGCGGGTCTCCAGCACCTGCCTGGTCAGTGTCGGGCGCAACCGTTACTCGGTGCCGTGTGAGTACGCGGGTAAGTGGGTCAGCAGCCGTTTGTATCCGACCCGCATCGAGGTGGTGGCCGATGATGCGCTGATTGCCAGCCATGCGCGCTTGCTGGATCGCGAACAGGTCAGCTACGACTGGCAGCACTACATCCCGCTGATTGAGCGCAAGCCCGGCGCGCTGCGCAACGGAGCGCCCTTTACTGATCTGCCAGCGCCGCTGCGTCAGCTTAAGCACGGTCTGGGGCGTCATGCCGGCGGTGACCGGATCATGGCGCAAGTCCTGGCTGCCGTACCGGTCGCCGGACTCGATGCCGTGCTGGTAGCCGTTGAGCTGGTACTGGAGAGCGGCAGCCTGAGCGCCGAACACATCCTCAATGTCGTGGCACGGCTGACAGCATCCGAACCACCACCCAGCGTCGAAACCCACTTGTCGCTCAAGGAAGCCCCCGTCGCTAACACGGCGCGCTACGACCGCCTGCGTGGCCAGGCCGAGGAGGTCGGTCATGCGTGATTTGATGGTGGAACTCAAGGAGCTGCGCCTGCACGGCATGGCCACGGCCTGGGCGGAGTTAACTGCACAGGGTGAGTCGAACACAGCCTCGTCCAAGTGGTTGCTTGAACACCTACTGGAACAGGAGCACACGGATCGTGCCATGCGCTCGGTGAGCCACCAGATGAACATGGCCAAGCTGCCGATGCACCGCGATCTGGCCGGCTTCGACTTCAGCGCCTCCAGCGCCGACGCTCGCTTGATCAGCGAGCTGGCCAATCTGAGCTTTACCGACACCGCGCAGAACGTGGTGCTGATCGGCGGCCCAGGCACCGGTAAAACCCACCTAGCCACCGCGCTGGCCGTGTCCGGCATCACCCGGCACGGTAAGCGCGTGCGCTTCTACTCCACGGTCGATCTGGTCAATCTGCTGGAGCGCGAAAAACACGACGGCAAAGCCGGGCGGATCGCCCAGGCACTGCTGCGCATGGATCTGGTCATCCTCGACGAACTGGGTTATCTGCCGTTCAGCCAGGCTGGCGGTGCGTTGCTGTTTCACCTGCTGTCCAAGCTGCGGATTCCACGCTGACTCGGACACCCATTCCACGCACATCCGGACAGTGATTCCACGCTGATCCGGACACTCACTCCACGAGCATCCGGACACCGATTCCACGGCCATCCGGACACTTTTCAGGCAGGCAGCTACGCAGGATTTATTCACTACCATCGACCTCTTTTTCGAAGCGAAGAGGTCGTCGTGGAGCGTTTATCCATGCGTAAAATCCGAGAGGTGTTGCGCCTCAAGTTCGACTGCGGCCTGTCCGTGCGCAAGATCGCCCGCAGCCTGGGTACTGGCCACAGCAGTGC
>NZ_JAYEET010000053.1:0-6524 GCF_034653255.1 Pseudomonas spirodelae
CAGCAAACTGGCGCAGGATGGTGGTTTCGTACAGCGCCTCTTCCATCGCCGGATCGCTGTAACCGAACCAGTTCTGCATCAGATGCACTCGCAGCATCGCCATCAGCGGATAGGCCGGACGACCACCATCACCCTTGGGGTAATGGGGTTCGATCAAGGCAATCAACCCCTTCCACGGAACCACCCGATCCATTTCGATCAGGAATAATTCTTTGCGGGTCTGCTTGCGCTTGCTGGCGTACTCGGCGTCGGCGAAGGTCATCTGCTTCATCGGAAAACTCAGCGGGTGGAATCCGGGTATTTTGCCAAAATCAGGAAGTCTTCTTCAGAATTTCCCTAAGTCGTGATGATAAGTTGGGAAAAATCGCTGATTTTAAGAGCCTCGCTGGCATCAATACATGGGAGTCAATTACTCCAGATGCTCATGGCGATTGGCTCAGGCAGCGCGACGATAGTTTTAGCCAGTTTGTAGTGATGGGAGATAAGAAGAGCGACGGGCTCAAGCTATTTGATAGCTTCTCTCTTGGTTTAGGTACAAATCGCGATACTTGGGCCTATAACTCTAGTAAAACTAAGCTTCAAGAAAATATGAGCAACATGATTGCTTTCTACAACATGGAGCTGAAAAGGTTTAACGAAGCGCATTCCGACGCAGACAAGAAAGCACGAGAGGCAAAGGTAGGAAGTTTCATTGATAGTTCTCCAGAACGAATTAGTTGGACACGTTCACTGAAGCAAGAAATAGTGAAAAATAAAATAGCTCGATTCGACTCTGGCTCGGCGAAACACTCACTTTATCGGCCATTTACCAAGCAATGGGTATATTTCAATAGAAAGCTGAACGAGTATGTCTTTCTGATGCCCAGTATCTGGCCAGACGCTTGTGTAGATAATTTCGTTATTTGTACTGCTGGGGTGGGAGCAAGAGCAGGTTTTTCAGTATTTATGGCAAAAACTCTGACTGATCTTCACACGCTGGATACTGGTCAATGCTTCCCGCTCTACCTCTACGACGAAGCTGTCCAAACCACAAAAACTGACCTCTTTGCTGAGCCAGTTGAAGGCGGCTTGCGCCGCCGTGACGCCATCACCGACGCCGGCTTAGGGCACTTCACCGCAGCCTATCCCGGTGAGCAGATCAGCAAGGAAGACCTGTTTTACTACGTCTACGGCCTGCTTCATTCTCCGGACTACCTGGAGCGCTTTGCCGACAACCTGGGCAAGGAGTTACCTCGCATTCCGGCAGTGAAGAAAGCCGCCGACTTCTGGGCTTTCAGCAATGCAGGCCGCGACTTGGCCAACCTTCACCTCAACTACGAAACCGTCGAGCCGTACCCATTGGCCATCGAAGCCAAGGGCACGCTCACCGAAGCCGATTACCGCGTGGAGAAGATGAAGTTCGCCAAGAAGGGCGACAAAACCACCGTCATCTACAACAGCCGCATCACTCTAAAGGGCATCCCCGATGCGGCTTGGGACTATGTGGTAAACGGCAAGGCCGCGCTGGACTGGGTAATGGAACGCCAAGCGGTGCGTACCGACAAAGCCAGCGGCATCGTCAACGACGCCAACGATTGGGCCTGTGAGACCATGGGCAACCCCAAGTACCCACTGGAGCTGTTCCAGCGCGTGGTCACGGTAAGCCTGGAAACTCAGAAGATCGTCAACAGCCTGCCACCGTTGGACATCTGAACCGTGGCCGATATCAGTCCCTTCGAGCGGCGCAAGCTCGAAAAACTATTGGGTATGGGCGAGGGATTTGTTCTGGACTTCTCGGACCGTACCTATGCGGATTTCTTTATTGATTATCGCGTTGATATTGATTCGGCTCAGTTCCGGATAAATGGAGATTCCAAGGCCAAGAGGATGCGTACCTTTTGGACCATCGCGCCGAACCACGCCGTCGGCAAGGTGCTTGAAGGGCTGATTGCCTACGGGGTAAAGATTGACCGGCTAGGTGATAGCAACCCTATGCTGGTAGAGGACTGCCGCAAGATCGCGCAGCGCTTGCTGAGCGACCAGCCTGTCGCGGATATAGAAGCGCTGACGGCCATTGCGGATGAGCGTGATTTCGAAGTGGTGGCTGAGCACGTGCGCGAAGCCATCGAGAAGAATCAGCCCGAGGGCGCGCTCGATCGGCTGCATACTTTTGTGAACAAGTTCATCCGCGTTACCTGCGAGCCGCACGGCATTATGATCAGCCGGGATAAGCCACTGCACAGTGTCTTCGGTGAGTATGTGAAGGCGCTACGCGGGAGTGGTCATCTTGAATCGGCGATGACGGATCGCATATTGAGATCAAGTATCTCGGTGCTGGAGGCTTTTAATGAAGTACGCAACAACAAGAGCCTCGCGCACGACAATCCGATTCTGAACTACGACGAGAGCCTGCTGATTTTCAACCACGTGGCATCGTCAATCCGTTTCATCAAGTCGCTGGAAGCGAGGATCAAGGCCAAGAGCCTGGCGCAGAAGGCAAGTGAGTCCCTGTTCGATGAAACCATACCGTTCTGATTCACCGGAGGCTGAACCATGTCGGATAAAAACTTGAAAGCGAGCGAGTTAGATCGGTTCGCGCGGAATTTGGAGAACTTCGCCAAGACCAATCCCGATGAAGCGATGTACCACCGCTTCTATGGCATCTTGGAAAGCCAGGCCGTCACACTGCAATGCTGCGGCGTTATCACTCACCAAGGCGCGGTTAAGTTACACCAGCAGATTGCAGAAGTGATTCACGCGAAAAATACCCAAATCAAGGTGTGATTTCTCTCGGTAACGAAACCTGATTCAGCACTTCACCCGGAGCAACTCGCTCCAGGAAGTGGTGAACCTTGGGCTCAGCCGCTCTCGCTTCATTGAGAAACCCTGATCAGGCGCGAGCCTGGCGGGTCTGATCGTTCCCTTTCCTTGCTTGGCGTTGATTGCGTCGATTGCAGCCATCAGGCGCTCACTATCAGGGCGTGGAGCTGGCGCAAAGAGATCCGGGGTGAAACGACCTGGCTCAACAAAATCCATCAGGATCACCCCGGCCTTTGCATAGGCCGGGCCTGGCCGGTAGATAGACCGCAGGCCACTCAGCGCAGCAGCTACTAGATCGCGAGTATCTGCCGACGGGAACGGTAGCGCGACGCACATCGCGCGGCTATATGCCTCGCCACGTTGATCGAAAGGGCTGGAGCGAATGAACACCTGAATCGCTTGGCAAAGATGACGCTGGCCACGCAGTTTTTCACTCGCCCTGGTGGCGTATCCCGCAACAGCTTCCTGTAGCTCCTGCAGGGTATGTTTTCGCTCCCCAAACGACCGGGTGCAGGCAATCATCTGCTTAGGCTCAGGCCCTTCTTCCAGGGCGAAACAGGCCTCTCCAGCTAGCTCCCGTGCTGTGCGCTCAACATTGACGTTGAACATTCTGCGCAAGGTTTTACGGTCAAATTCGGCAAGTTGCAGGGCGGTGGATACGCCCATGGTATTTAAACGGGACGATATTTTGCGGCCGATGCCCCAGACCTCGCCGACCTCGGCCAAGGCCAGCAGCCGGCGCTGTCGAGCTGGATCGCGCAGATCAACAACACCGCCCGTAGCTGGCCACTTCTTTGCCCCCCAGTTGGCCAGTTTCGCCAAGGTCTTTGTCGGTGCAATGCCCACACCGACGGGAATACCCACCTCGCGCAATACGCGAGAGCGCATCTCCCGTCCCAGCGGCTCAAGGTCGCCCTGAATGCCCTGTAGATCGAGAAAGCCCTCGTCGATGGAATAGACCTCGATGCGCGGTGCCATGGTTCGCAGCGTCCGCATGACGCGGCCAGACAAGTCGGCATACAGAGCGTAATTACTGCTGCAAGCGATCAGGCCGTGCCGATCGACCAGATCGCGCAGCTTGAAGTAAGGTTCGCCCATCTTGATTCCGAGGGCCTTGGCCTCGTTGCTGCGGCTCACTGCGCAACCATCGTTATTGCTCAGCACCACCACAGGCTGGCCATGCAGTTCCGGGCGAAACAGACGTTCGCAGCTCACATAGAAATTGTTGCAATCAACCAGTGCAAACATGGCGATCAGCGCCGGCGCAGTGAGTGCAGGTTATCCGTCACGACGCCCCAGAGTTCGAGTGCTTCGTCATCCTGAAAGGTGATCGAGGGGTAGGCTGGGTTGGCAGCCACCAGCATCGGCCGACCCTTGGCGTCATAGCTCAGTACCTTGGCAGTGAACTCCCCCCCAACTAGGGCGATCACCACCTCACCCTGATTGGCTACAGCGGCCTTATCGACCACCAGTACGTCACCGTCATAGATGCCGACACCCGTGAGGCTGTCACCGCCTGCGCGCACCAGGTAAACGCTCGGAGCCCTAACGTTAACCAGCTCATCGAGAGACAGGTATGTCTCGGCATAGTCATCTGCTGGGCTGGGAAAGCCAGCGCTGACGCGGCCCTCGATCATGCGTACGAGGACTGATGAAGGCCGGATGCGGCCGAGGATAGTGGTCATTCTGCGTTGCCGTAATACTGTATGGATATACATATTACAATGCTTGGACGACGAGGCAAGCCCGGCTCATCTGGCAACCCAAGGCGCACGGGCATGCCAGATTGTGGGCTTACGGAAATAGCTGCTTTGGTTGGATACCTCACTCTTGGATAGCAGCAGCCACAGCGCAGAGTGAACAGCACTACCTGAGGCAGCAGCACTCAACCAACAAGCTGAGGTGTAACCTTGCTTGTAACCTCCGCTCAAAACAGCCCATTTCCCTGGTAACCACGTTGGTAACCTCCACTTGGAAACCAGTTAGTTCCACGCAATCAGTACGCAAAGTACGCACCGCTAATCAATGGATTCCGTGCGTACCTAGCTGCGTACCACCCGATGCGTACCAGCGGTTTGCCTGTGATTCGGCTCAGGTTGTTGTGGTGTTCCCCTATTGGGGGGTTGAGTGATAGCGCACTTACCGGCTTGGTCTTTGCTTCTGTAGGAGGGCTGGGATGTTATTCCGTCATCGGCAACAGTGCGGGAGTTGCTGGTGCGCTGCGCTATGCCTTCCTTATTACAACGTGTGGAGCAGAGATTTTTCAAGTTGGCTAAACAACCCCGAAAGCAGGCTCATTGCGTAGCCCCTCCCGAATAACACGCATACATCTGTGCGTCTGATTTCAAAAACACCGGCAACAGCGGCAACAGCGGCAACAGCACCGGATTACGGGGCTTGCCGGCGTAGTCACCCACCAAATTTTGTTGCCGCTGATTTTTTACCGGCAACAGTGATGCCCCCCGCAATGGCAGATACAGGCGGCTTATATTCAAAAGTGGGTTTGTGTTGCCACCTGTTGCCACTTCTTTTATTAGGTGGCAACGCCTTAAAACCCCTCCGCGCAAGGCCGTTGCCGGTGTTGCCACTGTTGCCAATGGTTTTAGGTTCCTGCGCAATTGTGTTCCCAATGTAAGGGCTATGTTCGGCACGTTCATAGTCCTGGCACCTAGGTATCCATCGCTGCAGGATCGATTACATACAGCCGGCTTTGTTTGGTACCGGGTAACCGATAATTTTTTGCTTTACGGTCGGGATCACCTGCTGCGATAGCGCCAGCCTCTTCCAGCGCTTTGATGATGCGGTTCAGGCCATAACCGTGGGCGGCCTCGATCAGCGCCGACTTGTTGAACAGGTACAAGCGCTTGCCGGCGGCCATTTCCCAGTAGCCGGCCCTGTTGAAAACCTTCGCGTCTGGCGTTGATTCATCCACGTCAGAGAAACGGCTACAGCCATGCTTGTCGATAAAGTCGAGGATGCCGGTCAGGATTTGCCGGTCTTCAGCATTGCCGCTGCCTACTCGGCTCAACCACTCGCCATAAAGCAACTTGCAGTCAGCCAAGGCGCTGCCTGGGAGCCATGGCAACAGGCCGTAGGCGATGGCCATTTCACCGGCTAATGCAACCACGGCGAAGCGATCTGCTACACGTCCGGCCTGGGCGTTACTTTCTACAAAATGAGCGCGTACCTTAGCGAAGTCTTGCAGTAGGCCGGCGCTGTCATCAGCAGCCAGCAGCCGCTCAACAAATACTGGCCCTAAGTGGCCGTGATGGTGTGTCACCGCGACGGTTAACAGGCGATGGAAATCGGCACCCTCCAAGCCGTGCAACTGGTCAAAAGCACGGTGTGTATGCGGATTCCACGCTGACTCGGACACCCATTCCACGCACATCCGGACAGTGATTCCACGCTGATCCGGACACTCACTCCACGAGCATCCGGACACCGATTCCACGGCCATCCGGACACTTTTCAGGCAGGCAGCTACGCAGGATTTATTCACTACCATCGACCTCTTTTTCGAAGCGAAGAGGTCGTCGTGGAGCGTTTATCCATGCGTAAAATCCGAGAGGTGTTGCGCCTCAAGTTCGACTGCGGCCTGTCCGTGCGCAAGATCGCCCGCAGCCTGGGTACTGGCCACAGCAGTGCCGGTGATTACCTCTGTCGTTTTGCCGCCAGCGGTCTCAGTTGGCCCTGTTCGTTGTCCGATGCCGAATTGGAGCAGC
>NZ_JAYEET010000054.1:0-41814 GCF_034653255.1 Pseudomonas spirodelae
CCGGCGGCTTGGCCTCAGGTGCTCTGACCCACTTGCGAATCGTGTTGCGCGCCAACCCGGTGCGCTTGGCTATCTCATGCAGCGACAGCTTGTCGCGGAAATACATCCGGCGAATTTTGCCCATCATTTCCATACTGATCACCCTGTGTTCTCCTGCTCAAAAATTGAGCAGAAGCAGTTGAACACCTGGGTCAGTTTTCAGTCGGCAGAACAGCCTCTACTGGGTCAGTTTTCGGTCAGCGGCAACACCCTGACCGCCATGCGCATCGCCGGCCCGCTGGCTGGGCATAAGCTGATGCAAACCGTTGCCGACCCCACAGGTCTTGAAGTGCTCGGCACCCTCAACAACTGCGCCACTGGCGTCACGCCCTGGGGCACGTTCCTCACCTGCGAGGAAAACTGGAACAACTACTTTATCAACCGTGATCAGGCTGACTACGCCCAGCGTGTGTCGCACAAGCGCTATGGCCTGGCCAAAGAGGGCACCAGTAAGAACTACGCCTGGGAAACCGCCGACCCGCGCTTCAACGCCACTCCCGATCCGCAGCAAGCCTGCGGTGGTTACGTCAACGAGCCGCATCGCTTTGGCTGGGTGGTGGAAATCGACCCATTCGACCCGCAGGCGCAGCCGATCAAACGCACTGCATTTGGCCGTTTTAGTCGCGAATGTGCGGCCCTGAGCCTGGGCGATAACGGGCGTATGGCGTTCTATTCTGGCGACGATGCCAAGGGTGAGTACGTCTACAAGTTCGTTCCCAGCGGGCGCTTTGATGCGGCCAACCCCAAGGCCAACCGCGATCTGCTGGATGCAGGCACCTTGTATGTGGCGCGTTTCGATGCCGATGGCTCCGGCCAATGGCTGGCCCTGGTGCACGGGCAAAACGGTCTAACCAGCGCCAGTGGCTTTGCCAGCCAGGCCGAAGTGCTGCTGAACGCCCGTGCCGCTTCTGACTTGGTTGGCGCAACGCCGATGGATCGCCCCGAATGGGCAACCGTTCACCCGACCAGTCGTGAGGTGTATGTCGCCCTGACCAATAACGACGGCCGGGGCGATAAGCAGCCCACCGACAAAGCCAACCCGCGTCCGCAGAACTTGCATGGGCAGATCTTGCGCTTTAACGAGCAGGGCGCTAACCCTACGGCTGAAACTTTCACCTGGGAGCTGTTCTTGTTGGCCGGCGAGCCGAAAGGCGCTAAGGATGCCAACGGCAAGACGGTGCCTGCCAATCTCACCGGCACCATCAACGGCGACATCTTTTCCTCCCCTGATGGCCTGGCCTTTGACAGCCACGGCCGCCTGTGGATTCAGACCGACTACGGTGACGATGAAGCGGCGATGCAGGCCATGGGCTGTAACCAGTTGCTCTGCGCCGACCCGAGCACCCGCGAGGTCAGGCGCTTTCTGGTTGGTCCGCGCGGGTGCGAGATCACCGGCCTGGCCTGGAGCCTGGATGGCAAAGCAATGTGGGCGAATGTGCAGCACCCGGGCATCAGCTACCCGGCTAGCGACGGCCAAACCCGGCCGCGCTCGACCACCGTGCTGATTACTAAAAATGATGGTGGGGTGATTGGCAGTTGAACGGCTAAAAAATCTGTGGCCCTGCTAGGTTTGATCAAAAATTCGTAGGCCCGCTATGACTAATAGCCAGATATTGCCTGGCTTGTAAGCAGTTCACCGACTGATCTTGCTTTGTGCGAAGGGGCTGAAGAGGTTTTATTCTCGCAAACGCCGTGTGCAGGGCTGCTGCAACAATGCTGTAAGCCGTTCTTATGCGAGATGTTCGAGTGAAGAGGCAGTACCTGGATGCCGTTTGGCTGTATCCAGGTACTGGACCAATCTAGATGGGTAGCCAGCCGTCGGCGGTACGCCGTTGCATTACGGTTGCACAATCACTGTCAATGCGCAGCAGATGAAGCCAGCCGTTGATCACGAGATCACGCACCGCAGCATGCTCGCTAATGACCTTATCGATCATGGTTTGCGGCGCTTGAATAACCACTGTGAGCCGCAGAGGTCGATGCACCCAACGTTTGCCGTTATGCAGCGACTGATGCGCCAGGCCGATGCGCAGGTCGCCGCCGTTGCCTTCGAATACTCCAATGCGCCCGCCGACCACGTTGTGCAGCACTTTGTTGCCGCTGCCAAAGCGCAGGTTGTCCGTGGTGGAGGTCAGGTACTGCAGGTTGATCCAGTGCGCCACCACCATCGGCGCAGTCATGATCAGCTCCAGCACTTTGCCATCAGCATCCTGCCGCCAATCGTAGTCATGCAGGAATACGCGCCCCTGCAGGTTCTGGCCTAGGGTTCGTGAGCGCGGCGCGGCGATAAACCCCGCATTGCCTGCCAAGCCCCACTCTGGGCGAGTTTGAGCCCAGTCAGAGGCACGCCGGCGTAGGCTGCTCAACAGCTTTGCAGGCTTTTCGCTCAGGTGCGCGAGCCCTAAAAGGCTGGCGCGTTCGCGCCGCGCGATGACACCGGCTGCATCGAGCGCCTGACGCAGAGTCAGCCACGCTGGCTGCAGGGCAGCCGGCAGCGCTGTGTTGTCAAATACCTGAATCTCGTCGGTGCTGGTGTTGTGAAGCCCTGCCAGCACACGGCAGTCTGTTGGCAGGTGGATACCGCGCTCGCGAAGCAGGCCGCGCACGTCGGCGTCATTGAGCAAGTCGGCCAGTAAGCGGGCATTGATCTCGCCACTCTGGCCGCAACAGGCACCGCAATCCAATCCGGCTGCCTGGGGATTATTGGCGCTTTGGCTGCCATGCCCCAGTAGTAGGATCAATGGCGGGAAATCCTGGGTCAGGCCCATTGCGCGCAAGACACGTGCCGCCACATTCACCCGCTGTTCAAGCTCAAGCACTGGGAGTGTGGGTTTTACCTGCTGCCACTCGTGCGGCCGTAAAGCCGTGCGATCAGGTGCGGCCGAGCGAGAGAAGAGACCGCCGACGCGGCCAAGCAGTGCGCCGGCATAGCCCAGGCCCAGCGCCTCAACCAGTGTGAAGGTCGAAGCGGGCAGCCGCTCAAACAACTGCCAGCGCCCAGCGCGCTGCAGACGGTTTTGCCGCTGGTTGGCCAGGCGCAAGTCGCGGGTGGCATCGCCGCTGCTGTCCGTGGCGGTTAATTGGGCCGCCAGCAGTCCAGGCAATTGCGGGCGTGTGGCCTCAGTGCCAAGTGGGGTGTAGGCGATCGGCAGGCCAAAAAAGCCGGCGAAGCCGCTGGTCTGCACCTGCGCGCTGGCCTGCTCAAGGGCACGGCGCATCACCTCCGAGCGCACATCGATGCAGAAATACACGCGTGCCACCGGGGTGTCACAAGCTTGAGCAGCAGGGGCCTGGCATAACTGCGCTTGCAACTGCTCCTGCCAGGCCAGTTCTTCGGCCCGCTGCCATACCTGCAGCGCCTGCCAGCCGGGCGAAGGGGACGCACAGCGCGCGGCCTGCCATGCCAGGCGCCAGGCGCTCCAGCGGCTGTCCGCATCACGCCGGCGGTCGTCCACCAGCCATTCCCAGGCAGCCCGGATCGCCAGTAATTCCAAGAGTATGGGGTCGTCGCCCGCTTGCAGGCGCGCCTGCCAACGCAGGTAGGCACACCAGGATGCCCAGCCAAGGCTGCGCAGCAACAGGCAGTCGAACCATTCGGTCAGCTCATCCTCGGCAAGCCCCAAGTGCTTCACGGCAGTCTGCAAGGCCAAGTGCGGTTCAAGCGGCAGCTGAGCAATCCGCTCACTCAGTGCGCTGCAGGCGCTGAGCACACTCAGGCCACGATCTTGCACCATGGAGGCGCGCCAACTCTGATAAAGCCCATGCTGCACATCAGGTCGCCAGTCAGCCTGGTTTTCATCGAACCAGGCCGCGCAGCACTGGCCTATCTGCTGGGTAATTAACGCGGGCCAACCGGGTAGGCTGATTTCGGCCTCAGCCATGTCTTCGAGCAACGGCAGGCGTTGGCTGTTGCTCGGCGACTCATGCAGTGATTGCAGCAACTGCTCGGGTGTCCAGGCGAGTGATGTTTCGGCTAGCGCCTGCTCAAGGTGCCGCTCGGCTATGCGTGCCTCATCCCAGGCTGCTCGGTAGTCCGTTGCGGTCAGCGTGAGGCTGCTGCCAGCACGCTTGTGCAATTGCTCAGCGACTCTGGCCCAGGGCTGGTCACGCCGCTCCCACAGTGGGTTGACGGCGATCATGCGGTCTAGCGGCCAGGTCGGTGCAATGCGTTCGCAAGCCTCGCGGGCGAGGGTGTTTAGGACGTCCGGATCAAGGCTGAGTCCGTGTTCGAATGCGCTCATTGGCTGTCTCCAGTTGCGTCAACGCGACTCGGTGCATGACGTACCGGCCACAGGCGGAAAGTCAGGCGAGTAAAGTGTTCATCCAGATAAAAACCGGCAAAGGCCAGGGGGTACAGCCGCCGCGCCAGTGCGCCAGTGGGCCGAGTGATGATCAGCCCCTGAAACACATAAAGCGTGACGAACAGCAGCAGCGCGAACAGCCCCAGGTAATGCTGCAGAACGCTTGGCGCAGGGCTGTTGCCCAGCACGTGGGCGGCGGCGAAGTGCCAGAGCAGGTAGAGGCCGAGGACCAGTGTGAGCATGCCCAGGCTGTGCAGCGCACCGCTCAGGCGCAGGCACCAGGGGGCCAGACCAATGGCCAGGATGACCAGTGCCATGAGCGGCAGCGAGTGGGCCGGCAGTAGCAGGTTCCAGAGCCCATGCAGCAGCGCGACCCAAAGCGTGGCCAGGCCTAGCGCCAGCAACACCTGTTGCAGCCCAAGCGCGGGACGCGGGTCAGACAATGCTTGGTGTCGCACCTGGGCGACCGTTTCACCTGCACCGAGGAAGGCATAGGCCTTGTACAGCGAGTGGGCCAGTAGGTGCACCAGCGCCAATTCATAGAGGCCCAAACCGCACTCGAGTAGCATCAACCCCATCTGCGCACAGGTGGACCACGCCAAGCGGACCTTGATGCTGATGCGGGTCATCATTACTAAGCCTGCGAGTACCGCTGTCCCGCCGCCGACCACCACTAACAAGGCCTGCGCCGTGGGAGCGGCTGATAGCAAGGGGGCGAAACGCAGCAGCACAAAGCCGCCCAGGTTGACCAAACCGGCATGCAGCAGCGCCGAGACCGGCGTGGGCGCTTCCATGACTTGAATCAGCCAGCCGTGTACCGGCAACTGCGCGGATTTTAGAATCACCGCCAACACCAGCAGCACGGCCGCCAGTTGCAGGTCCCAGCCCACGCTGGCGTTAGCTTGCAGGCGCATGGTGACCTCATTGAGGATCACTGTAATCGCGCTGTCACCGGCGGCGCGCACCAGCAAGAGGGTGGCGATAATCAAGCAGATATCAGCCAGGCGGCTGGCAATGAACTTCTTGTGCGCCACCACCTGGGCCAGGGGGCGGTCGCGATAGAAGGTCAGTAACTGATGCAGGCACAAGCTGGAGGCAATCCAAGCGCCGACCACTATGTACAGGTCGCTGCTGGTAACCACGAGCGCCACCGCCGCTAATGTGCCAAGTAGCGCGAGAACGTAGCGCCGTTGACCCGGCTCACCTTCTAGGTAGCGTTGCGAGAAGTCGATGATAACCAGCGCGAGTAGGCTGATCAGGACGGCCATGGCCAGACCCAGCCGATCGTTGTCACGTCCGTCCAGCGTCGCCTGGAGTAGCGCTACCAGCACTAAGGCAAAGCCCATGTAGCCTACGATTCGCGCAGGCCACCAGATGCGCGAAGCCGACGATGTTGATGCGCTCACGGCCACCGCTAGTAAAGCCAGTAGGTAAAGCCAGGGCAGCAAGGTACTCAATTGAGAAAGCAGAAAAGGCATCAGAGAACCTCCGCAGGTGGTCGGTAGGTTCAGTCTCTAGTAGTTGCTTTTTTAATTAAAATAGATTGAATAGAACTTAATTATCTTAAATAAAGAACGAATCATGCGCCGGCTGAACTTTCATCACTTGCACTATTTCTGGGCCGTGGCCAAGGAGGGCAACCTAACCCGCGCCGCACAGTCGCTGCATGTCGCTCAGTCGGCGCTGTCGACGCAGATCCGCGCCTTGGAAGATCAACTCGGCTATGCGCTGTTCATTCGCTCAGGCCGCAACCTGCTGCTCACCGAGGCCGGTCGCCTGGCGCTGGATTACGCAGAAAGTATTTTCGCCCTGGGCAATGAATTACAAATGACCCTACAGGGTGCCCAACAAGCCAATCAGCCACTTCGCATAGGCGCGGTGGCCACGCTCTCGCGTAACTTTCAGGAGAACCTGCTGCGGCCTTTTTTGGGTCGCCGTGATGTGCGCATAACCCTGGAGTCGGGCAGCTTGGGCGAATTGCTGGAGCGACTGGCACTGCACAAGCTGGACATCGTGCTCAGCAATACCCCGGTAAGTTCGGATGCCCAGCAGTCTTGGCGCTGTCGGCTCCTGGATCGCCAGTCTGTGTGTTTGGTAGGGCCACCGCGTATTGATCAGCCACCCTTCGACCTGTTCCGCGACCTCAATCAGGTGCGCTTAATCGTGCCAGGCCGTAGCAGCGATATTCGCAGCCAGTTCGAGCTGTTCTGCGACAGCCAGGGCTTAAGCCCGACTATCTGCGCTGAGGTCGATGACATGGCCATGCTGCGTCTGCTGGCGCGCGACTCCGGCGACGTTGCGCTACTGCCGGCGGTTGTGGTGCAGGATGAATTACAGGCGGGCGTGTTGCAGCTTTATGCACAAATCCCCGAAATTGCTGAGCAGTTCTTCGCGGTAACCCAGCAACGGCACTTCAACTTGGGGATTCTTGATGAGTTGTTATCGGCTCATTGAGTTTGATGACGCTGAGATTCAAGCCCGCTTAGTGTGCCCAGGCGACACGCCGGGCCAGGCGTTCAAAGCCCATGTCCACCACCACAGCCAGCATGCCCACGACCACCGCGCCTTGCAGCACATAGGCGGTATTGAAGCCGCTCAAACCGACAATGATGGGCGAGCCCAGCGTTTTGGCGGCCACGGTGGAGGCGATGGCTGCCGTGCCGATGTTGATGATTACTGAGGTGCGCACCCCCGACAGCCATACCGGCATGGCCAGTGGCCCCTCGACCTGACGCAGGCGCTGCCACGGCGACAGGCCCATGCCGTTGGCCGCTTGCAGCACGGGAGCAGGCACGGCGTTTAGGCCGGTGATCGTGCCTTGCACCACCGGCAACAGCCCGTAGAGCGTCAGCGCGATCAAGGCGGGCAATTCACCGAAGCCCACCGCCGGCACCGCGAGTGCCAGTACCGCCACTGGCGGCAGGGTTTGGCCCATGGACACCAGCGTTTCCAGCACCGGGCGAAAAGCTCGCCCGGCTGGCCGGGTTACCCAGACTCCGGCCAGCGTACCCACCAGCACAGCGGCCGCCCCCGACACACCCACCAGCAGCAGGTGCTGCCACAGCAGTTGAGTGAACGGCTCCTGGCGGTAAACCGGTCGCTCCAATTGCGGGAATAGGCTGGCGAACAGCGGTTCGCTGTGGGGCAGGCCGACCACTAATGCGGCCAGCAGCAATACGCCCCACAGGAGTTTGTCGCTCAACCAGGCGTAACGCGGCTTAAGCATGCGGCCCCTGTTCTGCGCGTGCCTGCAACACGCCATTACGCGCATGGCTGAACAGGTCGGCCGCGTGCAGCACTCCTGCGTGCGTGCCGGTGTCGTCCAGTAGATTGAGGGTGTTGCAGCCATGCAGCGCCAAGGTTGAAACGGCCTCGCGCAGGCTGGCGTTGGCGGGCAGGCTGGGCCCGCTGTGTGGCGCCTCAGCCCGCGCAAGACTGTCTGCGCGGTGCAGCGACAGCAGCTTGATGCCGACGTCGCTGCGTCCGATAAAATCGGCCACCTGCGCATTGGCGGGCTGGCTCAGTAGGGCCAGTGGCGTGCCGACTTGCACAATCCGACCCTGCTCCAACAACACGATCTGGGTGCCCAGGCGCAGTGCCTCGTCGATGTCATGCGTGACCATGACGATGGTCTTGCCCGAGGCGTGATGAATACGCTTGACCTCGTCCTGCAAGGCCGTGCGAATAAGCGGGTCCAGCGCGCCAAAGGGCTCATCCATCAGCAGTACCTCCGGGTCGCCCGCCAACGCACGTGCCACGCCTACGCGCTGCTGCTGCCCACCGGATAACTGGTGCGGGTAGCGCGGGCCATAGGTGGCAGGGTCCAGGTCAAACACGCGCAACAGCTCAGTGATGCGGGCGGCAATGCGTTCGGGCTGCCAGCCGAGCATGGTGGGCACCACGCCAATATTGCGCGCCACCGTCCAGTGCGGGAACAGCCCCACCGACTGAATCACGTAGCCCATGCGCAGGCGCAGCTCACGCACGGGCATGTGCGCGGTGTCATGCCCATCCAGCATGACGCTGCCGCTGTCGGGCTGCTCCATGCGGTTGATCATTTTCAGTAAGGTGGATTTGCCCGACCCCGAGGCGCCAATCAACACCACCAGTTCACCGCGACTAATGCGCAGGCTTACGTCGTCCAGCGCTTTGGGGGCGTCAGCTGTTTGGCCATAGGTTTTGGTCACGTTATTAAATTCGATCACTGCGCGAACTCCTTGGTGGGTGTGGCCTTAGCGGACAGGCTGATCAGCAGTTTGAACAGGCCGTCCACCAGCGCACCCAGCACGACGATGGGCACCACACCGAGCAGCACCAAATCCTGGGCGCTGCTGAACAACCCTTCAAACATCAGGCTACCCAGGCCGCCTGCACCAATCAGCGCTGTCACCGCGGCCAGGCCCACTGCCTGAATGCTGGCGATGCGCACGCCACTCAACACCACGGGCAACGCCAGCGGCACCTGCGCCTGCCAAAACAATTGCGCGGGGGTAAAGCCCAAACCCTGCGCCGCCTGCGTGACTGCCGATGGCACCTGCGCCAGCCCGGCCAGCGTGCCGCGCACCACCGGCAGTAAGCTGTACAGCGTCAGTGCCAATACGCCTGGCGCCAGCCCCACGCCGCTGATGCCGGCGCGACTGAGTGCCGGCCAGCTCGCGGCCAACCAAGCCAACGGCGCCATCAGCAGGCCAAACAGCGCAATCGAGGGGATGGTTTGGACGATGTTGAGCAGCGGGAACATCGCTCGCCCGATGCGCTCGTATCGATGAGTGACCCAGCCGAGCGGCAGGCCAACGGCCAGGGTAAACAACAGCGCCAGCGCGACGATCTGACAATGCCGGGCAATCACGCCCCAGTACTCATCGCTGCGGTTGGCGTACTCCTTCATGATCGACAACTCATCGGCAGCGCCGCTGACCAGCAACAGCGCCAGCGGCAACAAGGTCGCCGTGGCCACGCCCAACCGCGCCAAGGTGCCGGCGCGCAGGGCTTGCAGTGCATCGGCCAGCACTAAGCCCAACAGCAGCCACGCCAGCCACAGGCCACTGCCCAATGACGTGCGGGCAAACGGCGCGCTTGCCTGCACCACCTCGGTGGCGTGGCTGGCGGCTAGAGTTCCCAGCCCCACGGCTAAGGCGGTGGCCGCTGCGACGGTCAGCCATACGTAGACGCGGCGGGGCGGTGCCAGCGAGAGTAATAACAACCCGACCAGCAAGACGGCCAAGCCCCAGACAGTCCCTTGCAGCAGGGCGAAGAATGACAAGGCTTCGCCCGACACCAGACGATTGGGCGCTACGCGCACCAGCGGCAGACTCCACAAAGCACCGACCACCAGCAGCGAAAGCGCAGCCTGTGCAGTTCGCCAGCGCGGTTGAACGGCTGAGCTTATAGCGCTAACCACCGTGATTGACGCTCAAATAAGGGGGCATTAGCGGGCTTATTGCAGCAGCCCTTTGGATTTGAGGAAGTCTGCGGCGACTTTTTTTGCGTCTTGGCCTTCGAGTTGAATCTTGGCGTTCAGGCTCTGCAGTGTCGGGCCATCCAGCAGTTCGAATACCGGCGCCAGGGCGTCGGCGATCTGAGGGTGTTGCTTGAGCGCGTCCTCGCGAACAATCGGCGCGGGGGCGTAAATAGGCTGCACGCCTTTTGGGTCGTCGAGAATCACCAGGCCCAAGGCAGCCACGGCGCCGTCTGTGCCATAGGCCATGGCGGCGTTGACGCCGGAGGTTTGTTCACCGGCTGCACGAATCGTCACTGCCGTATCGCCACCGGCCAACGTCAGCAGTTGCTCGGGCTTGAGGGTGAAGTTATAGGCTGTTTGGAAGGCCGGCAGTGCGTCCGAGCGCTCTACAAACTCAGCCGAGGCGGCCAGCTTGAACTGCCCACCTTTGCCCAGCCATTGGCCCAGGTCGTCGAGGGTTTTCAGTTGGTTGGGGGTGGCCACATCTTGGCGAATGGCAATCGCCCAGGTGTTATTGGCTGGTGCAGGCGTTAGCCAGACAATGTTGTTCTGCTCATAGTCCAGCGCCTTGACGCGTTCGTAGCCGGCTTTGGCGTCTTTCCAAACCGGGTTGGACTCTTCGGCAAAAATGAAGGCGCCGTTGCCGGTGTATTCAGGGTACAGATCAATCTCGCCGGCGGTCAGCGCGCCGCGCATCACCTGGGTGTTGCCCAGGCCAGATCTGTTCTCGGTCTTGATGCCGCTGGCTTCCAGTGCCAGCACAATCATATTGCCCAGCAACTTGCCTTCGGTATCGATCTTGGAGCCCACACGCACGGGCGTATCCGCTTGAGCGAAGGTGCTGCCCATGGCCAGTAAGCCAGCCAGGATGAGCGCAGTTCTACGTTGCATGAGAGTCATGGTGAGGCTCCAGTAAAGATAACGAGTGAAACAATAGCGGGCTTTCAGTTGGAAACCCACCGATCAGGGTCTACCCAGCGCAAAGACCATGATTGGCTGCAGCGGCAATGCAGGGGGCTAACCGCTGCAGTTTTGCGTGCAGCAAGGTTGTGGTTGGCGATGTTTAGCTGGGCAGCGCACTGATCTTTTTCACCGCCTCGATCCAGGCGGAATTGAGTTGCGGCTGATCGATGTCCATCCCCAGGCTTTCCATGCGCTCTTTGTGCCGGTTGATCTCCGCCACGGCTTCGCTGAGTGCGCTGGAGTTGCCGTCCAGCTGGTGCATTTGGGTCAGGCCGAGATGATAGAAGCGCAGCAACTTCATGGCGTCCGGGTTATGTGCAGCTACCCCGGCTTTGACGTTGTGCATCACATTGGTGATGCGCATCAGGCTGCGCTTGAGCTGCCAGCCATAGGCCGCTGCTGCCATCCAGGGTTGTGACCACATAAAGCCGCGCACAAGGGCCACAGTCAGCAGCAGGGCGATAATCACGCCGGCCATGTTCCAGCGGAAATTATCCCCGCCCGGTTGGCCGAATAGCATGACGGTGGTGGTGGACAGCAGCATGGCCAGCACAACGAACGTCAGGGCGATGATGAGCGTACTGCGGCGGGTTTGTTGGCGGTAGTGCTCGGGGTTCTGCTGTTGGATTTCGAACATCGTGGCCACGGGGCTCTCTCTGCGGTGAAGGGGGCGTTGATTGAGGCTGATTCGGCGTATGCGCGATCGCTGCTGCAAGGTATCTTGCCCACCCACGGGTGACGTTGCTTAAGGAATTGTCGGATTTATGAGCCGTAGTATGTTTCAGGCTGTAATTATGTGCATGGCGACGTTGTGTGCGAGCGCCGCGCAGGCCAAGGTCGACGTGCAAGCCGGCCAGCATAAAACGCTGGGGCGGATCCTGGTGGCTAAGGTTTCCGAGGATATTGTGCCGGGCGATTATGAGGCCTTGCTCAAAGGCATCAAGGCCAACCCGGGCACATTTGCCAGGAAAATTGTCATGCTCGACAGTATTGGTGGCAGTGTGGATGAGGCCATGCGCATCGGCCGCCTGCTGCGCGAAACCCGCTTTGACAGCTTGGTGCCATCCACCGGGGTATGCCAAGGCAGTTGTGTGTACCTGCTGGCGGCGGGGCAGCCTAAAACCGTGCGGGGTTATGTGGGTATTCATCGGCCCTATTACGCGGGCAGTGACTCGGTGCACTCGGCCTCCAGGCAGGGCGTCAATCGTGCCCGCCAGGTGGCGTACTTCAAGGACATGCAGGTGCCGCCTGCGCTGCTTGAGGCGATCAACCGCACCGAGCCGCAACGCATGCGCGTGCTGACCCCTAGCGAGCTGGCGCACTTCCGCTTGCAGTGAGGCGCGGACAATTGCCCGCGCTGGAGCGGCTTGTGAGGCGTGGTGAAGACGCTTTCGCAGGGCTCGCTTGCAGCTTGCGCGAGGCATCTGCTCGCACTGCTGCCTTACACTGCGACCCCTGAGCGAGAAGGCCGGCGGCCAGCGTTTATGGCGATTGGTTAGTGGCCATGTTGATGTCCTTGACCAAGCCGGCAGTGGCTTCGATCACTTCACGGGCCATGCTGGTTTGCTGCTCGTTGTCGGTTTGCGCCACCAGCACCACATCGCCGTGAGTAATGCTTTTGCTCACCAACGCGACCAATCGGCCGTGATGCGTGCCGGCGGCTGATGACGCCCCGATCACGCTGCCAAGAAAACCCCCAATAAATCCGCTCATACCCATCAGCGCCAACGGTGCGAGCAGCGGGCTGGCATAAAACAGGCTCGCCTCGCTGACAATCATCGCCACCGCAATCAATGCACCGATGCCAATACCGATTCCGGTGCCAATGGCGATGTCGATCAGCATGTTCTTCAACACCCTGTTGCTCTTGGCCCGGGGCGCGGGGGCGGGTGGGGCATCTGCGTTGCTGGCGACTATCTGCAATTGCTCGCTGTGCATGCCCCGCTGAATCAATTGAGCGAGCGCCTGTTCGGCGCTGCTGCGTTGGCTAAAGAAACCCGATACGTGGTGACGGTAGAGGTCCATCGTGCTGCTCCTGCTCATGAACCGTCACTGACGGCCGAAGCACCAGCTTAGGCAGCACGGCCAAGCCCGTCTGTGCGCCGCCGTACGCAGGCCAATGGCCATGCTTTAGCTGTTTGTACGCCTATGCGTGCCAGCGTACCGACAGGCCTATGCGCGGCTGTGATGCTGTCCTCAGTGAGCTGCGTCCCGTGTTGAGAACAGCGTTGCATTGGGAGACACCGCATGTGTACGGCCATTCGAACTGATCGCTCAACTTGCCCTGTAAGAAGGGATGCCTACGGTTTTGCCTGTGTTGCGGTGGGGCACTCATGAGCCTGCAGCGGTTGCAGTGCCTGCACGGGCAGTGGCGTCAGTCATTGGGTGCTCTGCAGATGACCTGGGCGCGCTTGAACCATAACCCCGCGCTGCACCATGCCGGCCACATGCAGCACCTCGCCGGCTTGCTGCAGGCGCGTTATGGCTTCTCCCGCGCTGATGCAGAGGCTCAGGTCAGCGTTTTTTTTGCCCATAAAGGCCCGCGCGATAACGGCGCGGCTTGAGGCCTTATCGCCTTTATCACTGATTGGAGCTGCGTGATGAACATCGATTACCGCCCGTTTTTATTAGTGTTTGCGATCGCCTATGCCGGGCTCGCCGTGGGCAGTCTGCTGATCGCCATGAATCTTGCACAAAGTGCGCTGCCCGCCTGTGTCGTCAGCCCGTGCGCGGGCCGCTAAGAACGCTCACTGCAGCGCTTTAAGGGCGCGGTGGTCTAGCTAACTTGAGCCGGCGTGCGGGGAACTGTGCGGCGTGCTCATCTTTTATTGTTTTGAGGACATACCTATGAACAGGACTTCATCGATGCTTTCTGGCAGGGCCGCATTGCGCCTGGCTGGTGTTTTGAGCGGGCTGCTGTTGCTGAGCGCCTGCGCCACGCCGCCGGTTGCGCCTAACCAAGCGTTGCAAGCGGCTAAAACCGCAATCAGCAATGCCGAACAAGCGCGTGTGGCCGACTACGCCTCGCCGCAGTTAGCGGTTGCACGGGAGAAATTGGCGTCGGCTAATTTGGCCGTGCAGCGCGAAGAGATGCTGCTGGCTGAGCGCCTGGCTGAGCAATCGCGGGTTGAGGCCGAGCTGGCCCTGGCCATGTCACAAGCGACCAAGGCCAAGGTGGTCAATGACGAAATGCGCAAAAGCACCAACAGCCTGAAGCAGGAAATGCAGCGCAACACGGGAGCACCACAATGAACACTGCCCATCACGTTAAGTACCTGCTGGCCGCTGCGATTAGCTTAAGTGTGGCCGGTTGTGCCTCGCCACCCAGCATGCCGCAAGGCGCCGCCGACGTGCGCAACAAGCTCACGCAGCTGCAAGCCGATCCGCACCTGAATACCCGTGCACCAGTTGCGCTCAAAGCGGCTGAGCAAGCGGTGATCAACGCCGAGCAGCCGCGTAAGGACGAGCCAGAAGCCCAGGCATTGGGCCAGCATTTGGTGGTGATAGCAGACCGCCGGGTAGAAATTGCCAATGCCTTGGCGCAAACGCGCTTTTATGAAGACCAGCGCACGGTACTCAGCGAACAGCGCGCAGGCGCACGCTTGGATTCACGCACCCAGGAGGCTGATCAGTTGCAGCGCCAGCTTGATGAGCTGAACGCCAAGCAAACCGAGCGGGGCTTGGTCATGACCTTGGGTGATGTGTTGTTTGCCACCGGGCGCTCCGAATTACGTGCGGGCACGGCGAATAACCTGGGCAAGCTGGCGATTTTTCTTAACCAGAACCCTGAACGTCGGGTGATGATTGAAGGGCATACCGACAACGTTGGCAGCGAGGAAAATAACCTGAGTCTGTCCCAGCGTCGTGCCACGTCGGTGATGAGCTACCAGACCATTCAAGGTGTTACGCCAAGCCGCTTGAGTGCTTCGGGTAAGGGCGAGAGCATGCCGGTTGCCGGTAATGAATCGGCCTCGGGTCGGCAGATGAATCGCCGCGTGGAACTCATTATTAGCGAAGAATAAAACGCACAGCGCCTGTACGCAGGGCCGCACTTTAGCGGCCCTGTATTAGGTTCAACTCGAACCGTGCTGGAGCGGTGGCAGCGTCCGAGGTTATAGAGGCTAAAACCGCTTAAACCGCCTCAGCCCGTTGCATCAGCGTGCGCTGGCGCCATTCCATAAAGGTTTTCAGCAGCAAGGTCAGCAGTGCCATGCAAGCCAGCAGCGCGGCAGCGGTAAAGGCGGCGGCGGGTTTGTAGTCGTTGTTCAGCTGATCGACCAGCAAGGGCAGGGTCAGGGTCTGGTTGATGATGGTGCCGGACACCACCGACACCGCGCCGAACTCGCCCACTGCGCGTGCATTGGTGATGACCACGCCATACAGCAGTGCCCATTTGATTTTCGGCAGGGTGATATGGCGGAAGATCTGCCAGCCGTTGGCGCCCAGACACAGCGCTGCGGTTTCTTCATCTTGGCCCTGGGACTGCATCACTGGGATCAAGATGCGCGCGACATACGGCGCGGTGACGAACACCGTGACCATGACGATGCCCGGCCAGGCAAACATCAGCTGCATGCCGTTGTCGTAGAACCAGCGCCCCAGCGCGTGCTCCAGGCCATACACCACCAGGTAGCAGAGCCCAGCCACCACCGGTGACACCGCGTAAGGGATGTCGAGCAGGGTGGTCAGCAGCTTGCGCCCGCGAAAATCGTAATGGGTCACGCACCAGGCCAGCAGAATGCCGAAACACAGGTTAATCGGCACCGTCAGCGCCGCCACCAGCAGGGTGAGGCCGATGGCGTGAAGCATGTAGTCTTCGCCGAGATTGCCCCACAGCAAGGCCAGGCCACCGGAGAAGGCTTTACTGAAAATCAGCGCCAGCGGCACCAGGAGAATCAGGGTGATCAGGCTCAGCCCGAGGCCGATCAACAGCCATTGATGCCAGTATTGAGGTTTTTTCATTTGCCTTGCCGTTGCCATTTGAACAGGCGGCCTTGCAGCACTTGCAGGGTAAACAGCAGCACCAGTGAGGCCAGCAGAATGACTGAGGCAATTGCCGCAGCCGCGGGGTAGTTGAACTCCTGCAGACGTACAAAAATCATCAGCGAAGAGACTTCGGTTTTGAACGGGATGTTGCCGGCAATCATGATCACCGCACCAAACTCACCGAGGCTGCGGATAAAGGATTGCGAGGCCCCGGTGACCAGCGCCGGGATCAGAGTGGGCAGCACCACGTAAAAGAACGTCTGCAGGCGATTAGCGCCCAAGGTGTTGGCGGCTTCTTCGTAATCGCGGCCAAGGTCCTGCAGCACCGGCTGCACGGTACGCACCACAAACGGCAGGCTGGTAAACACCATGGCGATCAAAATGCCCGGGTAGGCATAGGCCAGCTTGATGCCCATGGGCGCGAGCCATTGACCGAGCCAGCCGCCAGGGGCGAGCAGGGTGGCCAGGGTCAGCCCGGCCACCGAGGTGGGCAGGGCGAAGGGCAGGTCGATCAGCGCATCCACCAGACGACGCCCGGGGAAGTCATAGCGGGTGATGATCCACGCCAACAGCAGGCCGATCAGCACGGTGGCGATGGTGGCGTAGAACGCACCACTGATGGTCACCTTGTAACTTTGCACCACGCGCGGGTCGCTGATTGCTTGCCAGTACTGCGCCCAGCTCATGTCGCTGACATACAGCAGCAACGCCGACAGCGGGAACAGGATGATCAGTGAGATGTAAAAGGTGCTGAAGCCGAAACTCAGACCAAAGCCTGGCAGCAGCGGGTTCTGCAGAAAGAAGCGAGGTGTCTTAGGCACACTTAAATCCCTGAAAGCACAAACCGCCGTAAAGACGGCGGCTGTTTGTTGCTCAAACCGATTAGGTCTTAGCGACCCTCGGCCAATAATTGGTCAAGGATACCATTGGCATCGAAGTGCTTGGCAGTGATCTCATCCCAGGTGCCGAGGACTTCGGTTGGGTTGATCAGGCGAATCTGCGGGAACTGCGCCGCGGTAGCCGCCACCACTTCCGGGTTGTGCACACGGTAGTTGTAGGTGGTCAGCAGCTGCTGGATGTCTTTGCTGTACTGGAAGTCCAGGTAGGCTTTGGACACTTCGCGTGTGCCTTTTTGATCGACCACTTTGTCGACCAGCGCCACTGGGAATTCGGCCAGCACGCTAACCGGCGGTACGACGATTTCGTATTCGCCGGATTTGAACTCTTCACCATTGGCGATGTTGACCACTTCCGATTCGAAGGTCAGCAGCACGTCACCTTGGCCATTCTGGGCGAAGGCAACGGTGGCGGCGCGGCCACCGGTAGGGAAATTTTCGACGTTGCGCAGCACCTTGCCGACAAAGGTTTTGATCTGGTTTTCATCGCCCTTGAACTGCTCGTTGGCATACAGCCAAGCGCCCAGGTAGCTGTAGCGAGCGTTGCCGGAGGTTTTCGGGTTAGGGAATACCAGCTTCACGTCATCGCGGGCCAGGTCGTTCCAGTCCTTGATGTTCTTCGGGTTGCCCTTGCGCACCAGAAACGCCGTGGTGCTGTAGTACGGCGAGCTGTTGTTAGGGAACTGCTTAGCCCAGTCTTCACGCAGCAGGCCGCGCTTGGCCAGGATGTCGACGTCGGTAACTTGGTTGAAGGTTACGGTGTCGACTTTCTTGCCCTGGATGATGTCCTGAGCCTGGCGCGAGGAACCGGCGAATGACTGGTCAATCTTCTGTTCTTTACCGGTCTGTGCTTGCCAGTGGGCGACAAACTTGGGGTTGATCTCGGCAAACAGCTCACGGGCGATGTCGTAGGACGCATTCAGAATCGGCGCGTCTTCGGCCAGCGCAGCGGCGCTGCCCAGTAGGCTTGAGGTGATGGCGCTGGCCAGCAGAATTTTCTTAAGCATGATGAAGGCGTTCCTCGTCACGGCGCCGGCAGGCAGCGCGGGGTAGAGCCTGACCTGTTGGCCAGAATGTGGCGCCGATACTGCACAAGTTTTTTATTCTTAAAAAGAAACATTTAATGCTATTGATATAACCGAAAGTGACTTTGGTGCCGACATTTTTGCAGCCTTTAGCCGCTGACTTGAGCGGCTGAAGATCTGTCGCGACAGTTCTAGGCGCCGACGGTCAGGCGCTGCGAAGCCTGTGTTGATCAACACGGTTTTGTAGGCGGTAGAGGTAGGCGAAACCCTGCTCCCAGCGCTGATGCCCGGACTGCACATTAATATGCCCGGCGCCGCTGAGGATCGTCACATCGCTGCCCCAGTCACGGGCCAGCTCGATCGCCCGGGCAGCGCTGGCAGCAGAGTCGTTGTCCGAGCCCACCAACTGGCTGGGGAACGGCAGTGGCTGCTGCGGTATCGGTGCGAAGTTCTGCAACGCTGCCGGGCAATTGCTGCGCTGCACATCCGCTGGGGCGACCAACAAGGCCCCTTGTACCCGACCCAGCAACTCGACTGGCGCTTGGGCCGCCCAGTGCGCCACGGTGATGCAACCCAGGCTGTGGGCAATCAGGATGGTCGGTCGCGGGTCACTGGCGATACTGCGCTGCAGTTCGGCCACCCAGGTGTTGCGGTCAGGGTTCAGCCAGTCGGCCTGCGCCACACGTGCACTGTTCGGCAGGCTACGGTGCCAGTGGCTCTGCCAATGCGCGTCGGCCGATCCTTGCCAGCCCGGCACTATCAGGTAACGGATAGTTTGGTTGCGCATCGTGCGCCCTCCTGCAGATGTGAGTGGCTGCAGTGTAGGGAGGGCTTATAAATATCAAAAAGAATAAGAACTTATTTGCTTATGCCTAAAATTTCATTCTGTTGCGTCAGGCGTGCATGAGTTTGCATATGCAAAAAAAGAATATAAATGTTATTAAATAATATTTTTAAGAATATTGGCGCCTCTCTACTATCTGCTCCATGCCCACTGACTACGGCCAGTTTTCGCCGCTTATAGGGGCTATTTCAAGGAGCACTACCATGACCGCAACCCTACGCAACCTTGAAGGTCAGGACGACGCCAGCATCCTGCGCGAGATCCAGGCTGCGCTGAATGGCCTGAAGTTTGGCGCGGTGGAAATCACCGTGCACAACGGCCAGGTCGTGCAGATCGAACGCAAGGAAAAATTCCGTTTGCAGGCTCCGGCCGGCAAAAACGCCTGACCACTAGAACGAACCTCAAAACCCGACTGGACCACCGGAGGGTGTGAGCATGAACCGAGCACAAACCATGACCACACACCGGTATTGCAGCTGTCAGCCGCGAATGCGCTGTTGATCGTCAAACCCTAAAGAAAAACCAAGCCATTAGAAAATCAAAGATCTTAGGAGCTGCACCATGTCCATTCGCCGTTTTGTCCTTGTTGCACTTGCCAGCGCCATTTTTGTCGGCCAGGTAGCGGCTGCTGAAACCCTACTCAACGTGTCTTACGACCCGACCCGTGAGCTGTATAGCGAATTCAACGCTGCGTTCAATAAGCACTGGCAAGCCCAGGGCCATGAAGCTTTGACCATCCAGCAATCCCACGGTGGTTCGGGCAAACAGGCCCGTGCGGTAATTGATGGCCTGCGTGCCGATGTGGTGACCCTGGCTTTATCCGGTGACATCGACGAGCTGTACAAGCTCGGCAAATTGATCCCGGAGGACTGGCAAACACGCCTGCCAGACGCCAGTACGCCGTATACCTCGACCATCGTGTTCCTGGTGCGTAAGGGCAATCCAAAGGGGTTGAAAGACTGGGATGACCTGGTCAAACCGGGCGTTGAAGTGATCACCCCGAACCCGAAAACCTCTGGCGGTGCGCGCTGGAACTTCCTCGCGGCTTGGGCCTTCGCTCAGCAGAAGTACGGCAACGAGGCGAAAGCTCAAGCGTTCGTGGGCCAGCTCTACAAAAACGTGCCAGTACTCGACACCGGTGCCCGTGGTTCGACCATCACCTTCGTTAACAACCAGATTGGCGACGTGCTGTTGGCCTGGGAAAACGAAGCCTTTCTGGCGCTGAAGGAAGAGAGCGGCGACAACTTCGAAATCGTTGCGCCGTCGCTGTCGATCTTGGCCGAGCCGCCGGTGGCTGTAGTGGATGCAAACGTCGACAAGAAAGGCACGCGCACAGTGGCTGAGGCTTACCTCAACTACCTGTACAGCGATGAAGGTCAACGTCTGGCGGCCAAGCACTTTTACCGCCCGCGTAACCAGGCCATTGCGCGCGAGTTCGCCGAGCAGTTCCCGGCACTGAAGCTGGTCACTGTCGATAAAGACTTCAACGGTTGGAAGACCGCACAGCCGAAGTTCTTCAATGACGGTGGGGTGTTCGACCAGATTTACCAGGCCCAGTGAGCTTAAACAGCGAACGTAGGATGGGTTGAGCGAAGCGATACCCATCGGCTCTAAGCCGGCCAGTGATGGGTATCGCAGGCTCAACCTGCGCGGCCCGACCCATCCTACGGATTCGTCCGCGCCATTAGTTCATCGTTTAACCCGCCAAGGCCAAAACCATGTCTCGTCGTACTTCTCCGGTCATACCCGGCTTCGGGCTGACGCTAGGTTACACCCTGGTGTATCTCAGCCTACTGGTGCTGATTCCTTTGGGTGCCATGTTCGTTCACGCCGCTCAGCTTACCTGGGCAGAATTTTGGGCGATTATTTCCGCGCCGCGGGTGCTGGCAGCGCTCAAGCTGAGCTTTGCCACGGCCTTCGCGGCGGCCATCATCAACGGCATTATCGGCACATTGCTGGCTTGGGCGCTGGTGCGTTACACCTTCCCCGGGCGCAAGGTTATCGAGGCAATGATCGACTTGCCCTTCGCCTTGCCCACCGCCGTTGCCGGTATCGCCCTGACCGCTTTGTATGCCCCGAGTGGGCTGGTGGGGCAGTTCGCTACCGACCTGGGTTTCAAGATTGCCTACACGCCCATCGGCATCACCTTGGCACTGACCTTTGTCACCTTGCCGTTTGTGGTGCGCACCCTGCAGCCGGTGCTGGCGGACATCCCGCGTGAGGTCGAGGAAGCGGCGGCCTGCTTGGGTGCCAAACCCTTGCAGGTGTTTCGCTATGTGCTGCTGCCGGCGTTGCTGCCGGCCTGGTTGACGGGCTTCTCGCTGGCCTTTGCTCGCGGGGTCGGTGAGTACGGTTCGGTGATTTTTATCGCCGGCAATATGCCGATGAAGACCGAGATCCTGCCGCTGCTGATCATGGTCAAACTCGACCAGTACGACTACACCGGTGCCACGGCTATTGGCGTGTTGATGCTGGTGGTCTCCTTCATCCTGCTGCTGCTGATCAACCTGCTGCAGCGCCAGATCGCGAAAGCCTGAGGAGGTCGCCATGTCTTCTATCACCCTAAGCGCCTCAGCCTCGGCCAACGCGGCGCGGCGCGGTAATGTGCTCGGTCGCCGGCTGCTGATCATCAGCGCCTGGTTGGTGTTTGCGCTGTTTCTGCTGTTGCCGCTGTTGATCGTGCTGAGTGAGGCGCTCAAGCAGGGCATCGGCACCTTCTTCGGCGCAATCTTCGAAGCCGATGCGATTTCCGCGTTGCAGTTGACGCTGCTGGCCGTGGGTATTTCGGTGCCGCTCAATCTGGTGTTCGGGGTGGCTGCGGCCTGGTGCGTAAGCAAGTACGCGTTTCGCGGCAAGAGCATTCTGGTCACCCTGATCGACCTGCCGTTCTCGGTGTCGCCGGTGATCGCCGGTTTGGTCTACGTGCTGCTATTCGGCGCGCAGGGCTTTATTGGCCCGTGGCTGCGTGAGCACGATATCCAGATCATTTTCGCGTTACCGGGCATCGTACTGGCCACGGTATTTGTCACCGTGCCCTTTGTCGCCCGTGAGTTGATCCCGCTGATGCAAGAGCAAGGCACCCAGGAAGAGGAGGCTGCACGCCTGCTCGGTGCCAGTGGCTGGCAAATGTTCTGGCATGTCACCTTGCCCAATATCAAATGGGGCCTGATTTACGGCGTGGTGCTGTGTACCGCGCGGGCCATGGGTGAGTTTGGTGCGGTATCGGTGGTCTCGGGGCACATCCGTGGTTACACCAATACGCTGCCACTGCATGTAGAGATTCTCTATAACGAATACAATCACGTCGCCGCGTTCAGTGTCGCCAGTCTGCTGCTGTTGCTGGCGCTGTTTATTCTGCTGCTCAAGCAGTGGAGCGAGTCACGTATCAACCGCCTGAAAGCCAGTGCTGGCGAGGAATAAGTCATGTCGATCGTAGTATCCAATGTCAGCAAGAACTTCAATGCGTTCAAAGCGCTGAACGATATCAACCTGAACATCCAGAGCGGCGAACTGGTCGCCTTGCTCGGCCCATCCGGCTGCGGCAAAACCACCTTGCTGCGGATTATTGCTGGCCTGGAAACCCCAGACGTTGGCAGCATCGAGTTTCACGGTGAAGACGTGTCGAGCCACGATGTGCGCGACCGTAATGTCGGTTTCGTGTTCCAGCACTACGCACTGTTCCGCCATATGACCGTATTCGACAACGTGGCGTTTGGCTTGCGTATGAAGCCCAAGCGCGAACGGCCGAACGAGAATGTGATCAAGAAGAAGGTCCATGAGCTGCTCGAACTGGTGCAGCTCGACTGGCTGGCCGATCGTTACCCCGAGCAGCTCTCTGGCGGCCAGCGTCAACGTATCGCCCTGGCCCGGGCGCTGGCGGTAGAGCCGAAAGTGCTGCTGCTCGATGAACCCTTCGGCGCGCTGGATGCCAAGGTGCGTAAAGAGCTACGCCGCTGGTTGGCGCGTCTGCATGAAGAAGTGCACCTGACCTCAGTGTTTGTGACTCACGACCAGGAAGAAGCCATGGAAGTGGCCGACCGCATTGTGGTGATGAATAAGGGCGTGATCGAACAGATCGGCTCGCCAGGCGAGGTGTACGAGAAACCGGCCAGTGATTTCGTTTATCACTTCCTCGGCGATGCCAACCGCCTATATGTCGGCGACGACACCCATGTCCTGTTCCGCCCCCACGAGATTCACCTCTCGCGTCAGGCGGAAGAAGGCCATCAGGCCGGTGAAGTGCGCGACATTCGCCCGCTCGGCGCGATCACCCGAGTGACCCTCAAGGTTGCCGGGCAGAGTGAGCCAATTGAAGCCGAAGTGGCTAAAGACCACCTAAGCCTGGCTAACCTGAGCCGCGGTGAAATCCTGTATTTCAAACCCAAGGCGGGGCAGCCATTGATTCAGCAGCGCTGAGAGCCTGCATACGATCTGCTGCGCGTCGGCCCTGCTGCGTTAAAAACAGGCTCGGAATGCTCATGTACAAAAGTACACTCCGCTTCCTCGCCTCTTTTTGCCTTGCAGGACTCTAGCTCGCGAGATCGTAAGTAGGCTCTAGGTAGAACCAACAAGGAGCGCAATGCGCTCCTTGTTTATTTTGGGCTTCAAGCTATTTGCGTTGCCACTTACCTTGTAGCTGGATGTACTGCCCAGGCGGGGTTTTGTCGATGGCTTTCTGCCCGGCAATGGCTTCCACATCAGTTAGTTTGATGCCGTTTTGCGCGGCCAGCTTTTGGTACTCAGCGCGCCGTGCTTGGTTGATCAACTGGGCGATTTCCGCGGCTTGGCCACCGCCGCTGACAACCCCTAGATAGCCATTGGGCATTTCACCCAATTGGCCGCTGGCTTTGGCGTCGCCAAGGGCAGACATGGCTTCGTTGAGGTTCAAGGCGACGGCTGGCAGGCTCAGGCTAAGCAGCAGCAATAGGCTGGCGAGGTGTTTCGTTAGGTTCATGCTCGGGCTCCTTAGAACAATCCACTGGATTCGCTGAACATGCTGTCCAGGGCTTTATCCACCTTGATATAAATTTCGTGTTCGATCTTCACATTGAGGTTGATGTTGATTGGCTCATTCGGCATCGCCAGCTGCACGGTCGGGGTGCAGGCCGTGCTGAGCAGCCCTAGTAGCAGGGCGGCGAAACAATTACGCACGCGCATGGCGCTTCTCCTTGATCTGAATCATGGCTCTGTCGGAGCCGTCTTGGCATTGCGCTCCAGCATACGCTGTTGCACGCGCTGTCTGATGATATCGCTAACCTTGTCGGTCAGTTGCAGGCTGGCCAGCAGGGTCGGGATGTCTTCTTCCAGGTTGATCGTGAAGTGGATCGGCCGGCCTTGTTCGATAGCCGGATTTTGTCCCTCCAGGCGCATAGCCAGGTTCAGTTTGCCCTGCGGGTTGTAGTCGACCTGGCTGCTGAGGGTGGTAAAGCGGAAGTCCTCCAATGATTGGGTCACCAGTTGCATCGCCGGGTTGCTTTGACCCAGGGCGCGGATGCGTTCGGAGTGAAACTGTAGCTGGCCGCCAGGTGCGCGTGCGCTCAGTTGACCTTGTCCGATAGTCACGCCTTGACGGCTGATTTGCAGCGGTAAGCGGCCATCGAGGGTGCCCGTGCCGGCCAAACCTTCTGTGGGATAGAGGATAAACAGCTGTTCAAGTTCCAGGCCTTGCACCTCTATAGGGAACAGCAGCGGTTCGGCGGCGAGGCTCCACTGCCCAGGCGCCACACGCAGGTTGCCGCCCATCAACGCCGTCTCGGCTTGCTGCAGCTCGAGCTGGCCTTGGCTGGGCGTTTGCAGGGCGGCGCTGTAGCGGCCTTTGAGTTGCAGTGGCCCCAGCGGAATCCCAGGGTTGGCCTGGGCCAGGCGCAGTTCGCTGAGTTCAAGCTGCAGCTGCTTGGGGTCGATTCGTACATTGAGTTTGCCGTCCAAACCCTCTAGGACGGTGCGGTCATAAATCCCGCCCAGGCCTTTACCTGTGAGCTTGAGCTCTAGGGTGGGTCGTTGTTGAGCGCTGGCCAGGCTGAGGCTTGCGTTGGCATTCAGGCGGCCATTATTCAGCTCCAGCAAGGCCGGCCAGGCGCTGAAACTGGCTTGGAATGGGTTGCCGCTGCGCAAAAAAACTTCATTCAGCTGCGCTTGCAGGCTGAGACCTTGGACGCTGGTGTGTTGCGCCTGCAGTTTGAGTTGCAACTCGGCATCGTTGCGCAGCGTGCCCTGCAGCTCCACGCGCTGCTGGCTGGCATCCACGGGGCCTTGCCAGTACCAGCGTTGCGCCTGCAACTGCTGATGCTGCAGCTGTGCGCTCAGGTCGAGGGGGCCGTGCAGGCGCCAGTCGCTCAGCACACCGGCCGCTAGCTGTGCGTGCAGTTGCAGTGAGGGGCTGTTGGCCTTGAGTTGCTGCGCGCGAAAATCGCCGTTACCCAGGTGCTGCAGGTTGAGCTGTGAGCCTGGCGCCAGCGTGAGCTTCAGTTGTTGTGCGTCCAGGTACGCGTCGAGTTGTAACTGCGCCTGCAGTGCGCCGACATCCCAACCTTCCACCTGTATTGCGGGGCTGTTGGCGCTGAGTGTGCCATCTAGCAGTTGCAAGCCCCAGGGCAGGCCGTTGGCCAGGATTAGCGTGCCTTGCAACGCTAATGTACTGCGGCCCTTGGCGCTCAGTTGCAGCTGAAGGGGCAGGGCGCGGCCGTTCAACTGTTGGGCAATAACAGGTGGCATTGCGGTGGCGTGGATCTTTAGCTGCAAAGCCTCAGGGGAGAGCTCGGGCGGCAGGTCACTGACAAGGCCGGGGGCGATGTGTTGGAGGATAAGGTCGGCGCTGAGGCTGTCCGCCAGCCACAGTCCATCCAGCGTGTGGGCGGCCAGCTCGAAACTGCCCTGCAGTTGGCCAATCGCCGGTATTGGCCAGGGCTCTGGCAGGTTGGCGCTGGCGTTGAGCTGGCCGCTGGCTTGTTGCAATTGCGAGAGGTCGAGCGGGCCTGGAGCAAGGTGCAGTTGCCAGCTCGCCTGCAGCTGCGCGGCGGCCGGGGTGGTCGGTAAGTCATCGCGGGGGCTGGGTAGCCATTGGCTGAGCCAGCTGTGCAGCGCCTTGCTCTGTTGCAGGTCGCCACTGATTTCACCCTGCCACAGCATTGCGTCATTGCCTGGTTGCAAGCGGCTGCTGAGCTGCAATTGTGGCTGTTGGTTGATGACCAGGCTCAGCTGCAGCTCTGGTGCGCTAGCTGAACCCTGTAACTGGGCGTGCCAGCGCAGTTGATCCTGCTGGTGCTGCAGGTTGAGTTGCAGGTCGAGTTGTTGCCCCGTGGTTGTGGGCTGTTTTAGCAGCTGCAAGTCGCCCAGCAGTTGGCAGCGTGTTGCGCCGCAGGGCAGCTCGATTTGCAGCGCATCGACCTGCAACCGTTGCGGTAACAGGCTGATGACGCTGCCAAACTGTTCAAGCAGTGCATCCAGATTGCTGCTCTCAGCGTTTGTCGATGCAGCGCCAGAGGGGAGGTTCAGTTGCAGGTTGGCGATATCGATCTGCTGCCAAAACGGCAGTGCCAGGCTGAATCCGCGCCAGTGCAGCAGCAGGTGTTGCAGCTGCACTGCGCCGCTTGGGTGCTTTAGGCTGAGCTGGTCAAGCTGGATGCCTTGGCTGTTGAGGCTTAGGCCACGCCAGTCGAGGTTTTCGATGTGCTCGCGTTCGAGTAGGCGGTTAAGGCTCACATAGGCGTAAGCACTCAGTAGCGCGAGCAGTAAAAGCAAAAAACCGATAATTCGCAGCCAGGTGCGCCGGCTGGGCATAAGCACTGATCCATAGTGGGGGAGTGTGACGTGGCAGGACGTTAACCCATGTCTGCCAGGCTGCCAATCACGTGGCGCGTTATCGGCCTGAGCCTGGCATTCAGTTGCCGCATCCACCTTCTGCAGTTGTAAACGCGGGTTAGCCCATACGAGTGCTTATCACAGCGGTCAAACGTCGGCCGTTTTGATGGACGCAGTCGGCTGCGAGGCTGTTGCTTTATATGCGAGCCAAGGTTCCAGCGCCCCACCTCGTCCACTTGGCGCCCTAATAAGGACGTGAGCGATGGTCGCGTCAGCCTAGATGGGGCGGCGTTTAGCGATTGATTTGCCCTCAAAAAGGGCGGTGCGACGGCTTGCCGCATCGACTTGTGCACAATTGCGATGCGCCTCGTCAAGCAAAACCTAGTGCTTGACGTAAACCCTTGATTCTTTTTATTGATTTTATAAGTCAATGAAATATATGAGTTTTTTGCACTGGTGAAAAAATCACCAGTTTGAGCTCAGGCCCCATGGGGTAAGCGCTAACGGCGCTTGACCCCATGTTATCCACTAAGTTATCCACAGCTTTTGTGGATTAAGCCAAGCGCTTGCTCTAGACCGCGGCTTAGCGCTTTTTACAAGGCTTTACCTTGGCGAAAATAAGAGTAGAGTGGCGCGCCTTTCCAGCTACCTCTGCTTTTTATGCCACGCGTAATTACTCGTATCCCTGCTGCTCACTCTGTTGTCACGCCTCGTTTGCCTGCACGCGTTGCGCTCTGGCTGCTAGACACCCCGCGCCTGAGTGAAGCGCCGAGCGTTAAACGCTTTGCCGGTCGACTGCTCAAGCAACCTGCTTTGCAAGGTGTGGTGAAGGCACAAAGCCGTTTGGGTCAGCTGCTCTGCCGCGACTGCGGCAATCCGCGTGATCGGCGCATGGGCTTTGAGTTACTGCGTCAGGCGGCGCGCGCTGGTGATGTGGGGGCTCAGCTTGAACTCGGTCAGTTGTATTGCCAGTCGCGTCACAACGAGCCGAAAAAAGCCCGGCATTGGCTGGAATTAGCAGCGGGACAGGGTTCGCTTGAGGCGCAACAACTGCTTAAACAGCTCTGACTCTGTTTAGGGTACTGGTTATACTGCCAGTACTTTTCTGCGGAGCTGCCTATGCCCATCGATCTATCCACCGCGCTGGCGCCGGCATTGCTCGGCGTTGCCGCTGCAGCCCTTCCTCTTATCTATCTCGCGTGGTCGTTGCAACGCCGCCTGGCGCGCCAGCAGCTGGAATTCAGCTTGCTGCAGGAACGCCTGAGTAATGCGCAACTGGCCCAGGCCGGCCTGGCGGCGCAGTTGGATGATTGCCGTGAAGAAATCGCCGAGATCAGTGAGATCAAGGCCGATCAACAGGCTGAACTGGCGGCGCTGCGCCGCGAGGCTGAGCTGCTGCAGCAGGAACGGCAGATCGCCCGTGACGCGGTACAGTCCTGGACCCAGCAGCGCGAACAGCAGGAAGCCGAAATTCGCCGCCTGGATGCATTGCGCGCGTCGCTGAGTGCTGAACTCAAAGAACAGCAGGACAGTCATCAACAGCGCCTCAGCGATCTGCAAGGCTCACGCGATGAGTTGCGTGCGCAGTTTGCCGAGTTGGCCGGGAAGATCTTCGATGAGCGCGAGCAGCGCTTTGCCGAGACCAGCCAGCAGCAGCTCGGCCAGTTGCTCGACCCGCTCAAAGAGCGCATCCAGTCGTTCGAAAAACGCGTGGAAGAAAGCTACCAGCAGGAAGCTCGTGAGCGCTTTTCCCTGGGCAAGGAACTGGAGCGCTTGCAACAGCTCAATCAGCGGTTGGGGGATGAAGCGACCAACCTGACCCGCGCCCTTAAGGGGCAGAAAACCCAGGGCAACTGGGGCGAATTGGTGCTCGAAAGGGTGCTGGAGCACGCCGGCCTGGAGAAAGGCCGTGAATACCAGACCCAGGTCAGCCTGAAGAGCGCCGACGGCGAGCGTTTCCAGCCCGATGTACTGATCCAGCTGCCGGGCGACAAGCAGGTAGTCGTGGATGCCAAGGTCAGCCTGACCGCGTACCAGCAGTTTATTGCCGCCGAAGATGAGCCGAGCCGCCAGCAGGCGCTGAAGCAGCATGTGCAGTCGCTGCGCAGCCACCTCAAAGGCTTGTCACTCAAGGATTACCAGCGCCTGGAAGGCTTGCACAGCCTGGACTTCGTGCTGCTCTTCGTGCCGATTGAGGCGGCCTTTGCCTGCGCGCTGCAGGCCGATCCCGGCTTGTTTCAGGAGGCTTTCGACCAACATATCGTGATCGTCAGCCCGACGACCTTGCTCGCCACGTTACGGGTGATCGACAGCTTGTGGCGCCAGGAGCGGCAAAGCCAGAACGCCCGTGAGATTGCCGAGCGCGCTGGGGCGCTGTACGACAAGTTCGTGGCCTTTATCCAGGACCTGGATGAAGTCGGCACACGCCTGCAGCAGCTGGACAAGGCCTATGCCGGGGCCCGCAATAAGCTGTGTGATGGTCGGGGCAATATCATCAGCCGGGTGGAAAACCTCAAGCTGCTGGGCGCCCGCGCCAGTAAGAGCTTGCCTACCGAGCTGCTCGAACAGGCGGCCGGGGTGATGGCGCTGGATGATCAAATGGCAGAGTAGGGCGCATGAGTTGACGGTTGAGCGAGCGTTCGCTCAACTCGTCTGAGGGTTTATGGCGCACCGTTGCTTTAACGCAGCAGTAATACCGCTGCACCTGCCAGCAGGCCTGCCGCCATAACTGGCAGGGTCATCAGCGCCAGCTTGCGACCGCCAATCAACGCGACGAGGCAGGCTTTGACCACGCTGTTGCTGAGCGCGGCAAGAAAGATCCCCTGCACGGCGACTTGGGCATTGAGGTCACCTTGCGCGCTGCGCGCCAGCGATAGGGTGATGGCATCGACATCGGCCAGCCCCGAGAGCAATGCGACTAGGTACACGCCGACATCGCCGAGCCAGCGCTGCGCCGCTTCAACCAGTAGCAGAATCAATGCTAGCAGCGAGGCAAAACGCAGGGCTGGCCCTAGTTCAAACGGGTTTTTCAGCGGTGGCTCGGCCGCTTCCTCGCTCTCTGTGCCCGCGCGGCGGAAATACAGCAACGCACCGCTGGCGTATACCAAGGTGGCGACGCCCAGTGGCCAGGCCAGCTGTGGCAATAGGCTGGCGTTAACCAGGCCGACTTCCAGCAGAATGCGCGGAAACATCAGGGCTGAGGTGGCGAGCAGGCCACAGGCCAGAATCGCTTGCAGGTTACGCCCTGCCGCCAGTCGCGCCAGGGTTATGGTCATGGCGGTGGAGGAGACCATGCCGCCGAGCAATGAGGTGATCAGCAGGCCACTGCGCATGCCCACCAGGCGGATCGCCACATAGGCGGCAAAACCGATGCTGGCGATCAGCACCACCATCCACCAGATGGCGTAGGGGTTGAATACCTGCCAAGGGCCGTAGCCCTGATTGGGCAGCGCCGGCAGTAGCACCAGGGAAATAAACAGCAGCTTCAGCGCGCCGGAGAGTTCCGCCTCGCTGAGTCGCTGCAGGGCGCTGTGCAAGGATTGCTTGAGGCTCAATAGCAGTGCTACCGCCACCGCACCTGCTGCCGCGACGCCGGCGTACCCGGCCATGGACAGGCTGCCGAGGAGGAAGGTGATCAGCAGCGCCACTTCGCTGGTCAGGCCCATGTCGCCCAAGCGTTTCAGCTCGCCAAAGTAAGACGCCACCACCAGGACGGCAAAGCCGGCAAAGATCACCGCCCAGGCGATGACGCCAAAGTGCTCGCTGAGCAGCATGGCAAAGGCGCCAAGCAGGCTGCTCAGGGCAAAGCTGCGAATCCCCGCAACTAGCTGTGAGTCGTCGCTATTGCGTCCCTGCCAGCCGCGCTCGGCACCAATCAAAAGGCCAGCGGCCAAGGCGCTGGCAAAATTCAGCAAGGTGTCGAGAGCTTCCGGCATTAGCGCGTCCTGGGTAAATAATGTGGGCAGTTTAGCCAGTGCGCCCCAGGCTGTGTTGCGGCAAATCAGTGTCTGGCTGGGATGATGCGCAAGATTGTTCAAGACGCTGAGGCTGAGATGCGGCAGGCTGTCCTGCTAAAGGAGGGCGCATGGGCCGTTTGCAGCATTTTCTCTATGGTAGTCGCGACAGTATTCCAATGATCGTCGGTATTCTGCCGTTCGGTTTGATCTACGGTGCGTTGGCCAGCCTGGCCGGGCTGAGCCTCGGGCAGGCGCTGGGCATGTCGTTGTTGGTGTATGCCGGGTCTGCGCAATTTATTGCCATCAGCCTGCTGACACTGGGCAGCGGGGCCGTGGTGATTCTGCTCACCACCTTGGTCGTCAACCTGCGCCATGTGCTCTACAGCGCGGCGCTGCAACCTTATGTGGGGCCGCTCGCGCAGCGCTGGCGGGTGCCATTGGCATTCGGCCTGACCGATGAAACCTTTGCTGTGGTGCAGCGCCGTTACCTGGCGCGCGGCATGGCCGAGCATGGCCAGTGGTACCACGCGGGGGTGGCACTGGCGTTGTATGTATCGTGGGTCGGCAGTTCGCTGGTCGGTGCACTGTTTGGTCAGAGCGTGCCGAACCTGGCAGGCTGGGGGCTGGATTTCGCCATGCTGGCGACCTTTATTGGCATCGTCGTGCCGGCCCTGCGCAGCCAGCCACAGATTGCCGCAGCATTGGTCGCGGGCGCCGTGGCGCTGTTGTGCCATAGCTGGCCCTACAAGCTGGGGCTGATGGCCGCTGCGCTCAGTGGTATTGCGATTGGCGTCTTGCTGGAGCGGCGGCAAGCGCCCTTGGCTGCTGGGGAGGGCGCGTGATGGATATCTGGTTGCTGATTCTTGGCATGGCGCTGATTACCTTTGCCATTCGCTACAGCCTGTTTGCCTTTCCGACGCTGCGTTTCCCGCCGCTGGTGCGCCAGGGGCTGCACTATGTGCCGACGGCGGTGCTGAGTGCGATTGTGTTGCCGGGCATGCTGATACCTGATGGCCAGCAGTGGGCATTCAATCTGCACAATGCCTATCTGCTGGCGGGGGTGGCGACTATTGCCATCGCGGCCCTGACGCGGCACTTGCTGGCCACTATTGGTGGCGGTTTGTTGGTGTTCTTTGTGCTGCGCGGATTGCTGGGGCAATTGCCGTTGTAGGCGCCGCTAATTTGCTGAGGGTGCAGCAAAAAGTGCGCGTGGCTGTGGCTTTGTCGGGTGTTCTTGCAGTCAAATGCCTGACCACCTCGCAGACAGGTACACGGACGATGACCGAACAATCACAATTCGCATTGCTGGGTAAAAAACGCTTTTTACCGTTTTTCATCACCCAGCTGTTGGGCGCCTTCAACGACAACATCTTCAAGCAATCACTGATTCTCGCCATTCTGTTCAAGATCAGTTCGGGCACCGACAAGGCCTTGCTGATCAACCTCTGCGCCTTGCTGTTTATCCTGCCGTTCTTTCTGTTCTCGGCCCTTGGCGGGCAGTTTGGCGAGAAGTTTGCCAAGGACGCGCTGATCCGCAAGATCAAGTTCGCCGAGATCGTGATTATGTTGTTGGGCGCAGCCGGGGTGCTGCTCGGCAACCTACCAATGATGCTCGCGGTGCTGTTTGCAATGGGCACGCAGTCGGCGCTGTTCGGCCCGGTAAAGTATTCGATTCTGCCGCAGCACCTTGAGGAACAAGAGCTGGTGGGTGGCAACGCTTTGGTGGAAATGGGCACCTTCCTGGCCATCCTCGCCGGCACCATTGGCGCAGGCATCATCATGGCCAGCAGCGGTTATGCGTCTATTGTCGCGGCCTGCGTAGTGTTGGTAGCCGTGCTTGGTTATCTGGCCAGCCGGGGGATTCCCGCTGCGGCTGCAGCCATGCCAGAACTCAAGCTGGACTGGAATATCCTGCGCCAGTCTTGGTTGATCATGAAGCTGGGGCTGGGCCAGCGCCCGGCGGTGTCGCGCTCGCTGGTGGGCAACTCCTGGTTCTGGTTTCTGGGGGCGGTATACCTGACGCAGATTCCGGCCTATGCCAAAGAGTGGCTGTATGGCGATGAAAGCGTGGTCACCTTGATCCTCACCGTATTTTCTCTGGGCATTGGCCTGGGCTCGATGCTGTGCGAGCGCATGAGCGGGCACAAGGTGGAAATTGGCCTGGTGCCCTTCGGCTCAATTGGCCTCACGCTATTCGGTATTTTGCTGTGGTGGTTTTCCGGTGACTTCCCCGAGGGCGCAGTGGCGCATGACTGGCTGACGGTGTTGAGCTACAGCCAGGCGTGGTGGATTCTCGGTTCTATTCTTGGCATCGGCTTGTTTGGCGGCTTCTATATCGTGCCGCTGTATGCACTGATCCAGTCGCGCACGGTGGAGCATGAGCGGGCGCGGGTGATCGCCGCCAATAACATTCTTAACGCGCTGTTTATGGTGGCTTCGGCTATTGCCTCGATCCTCTTTCTCAGCGTCGCCGAGTTATCGATTCCGCAGCTGTTTTTGACCATTTCGCTGATGAACATCGCGGTCAACAGCTACATCTTCAAGATCGTCCCCGAATTCAGCATGCGCTTTATGATCTGGCTGCTCAGCCACTCGATGTACCGGGTTGAGCACAAGGGGCTGGAGGCGATTCCTGAGGAAGGCGCGGCGGTGCTGGTGTGCAACCACGTGTCGTTTGTCGACGCGCTGCTGATCGGCGGCGCGGTGCGCCGGCCGGTAAGGTTTGTCATGTACTACAAGATCTACAACTTGCCGGTGCTCAATTTTATCTTCCGTACCGCCGGCACAGTACCGATTGCCGGGCGTAACGAAGACCTGCTGATCTACGACGCCGCGTTCAAGAAAATCGCCGAATACCTGCGCAATGGCGAAGTGGTGTGCATCTTCCCGGAAGGCAAGCTGACCACTGATGGCGAGCTCAATGAGTTCAAGGCCGGCATCGAACAGATCATTGCTCAGAACCCAGTGCCGGTGATCCCCATGGCGCTGCAGGGTTTGTGGGGCAGCTTTTTCAGCCGTGACCCGCACAAGGGATTGTTTAAGCGTTTGTGGTCACGCATCACCCTGGTGGCTGGTGCGCCGGTAGTACCCGAAGCGGTCAAGCGCGAACTGCTGCAGTCGCAGGTGGCGGCGTTACGCGGTGAGCGGCTGTAGCGCGCGGCCTCAGCCACTGAGGGTTTGTTCGGTGGCTGATTGATAGGTGGGACGAGCTGCTCATTCAGCCGTTGCCGGCGATTGTGGAAATCAACGCGCGTTGGGCGGAGCAAGCGTAGTTCCGCAACAGGCTGAAACCTTTGCCCGGTGTGCTGTCTGCTGCTGCGCTTGGTCATCCGGATGCGGCGGACTATGGTTGATGTTCTGCTCACGTCCATTAGGAAATCGCCATGCCTACGAAACGTCTATTGCCCCTGTTATGCGCTGGAATGATCGGCATGGCCGATGCGGCCGTAGTGGTCAAACCGGTGCCGTATGAAATTGACGGCGAAGCCTTTGAAGGCCTGATGGTCTATGACGATGCAGTCACTACGCCGCGTCCGGGTCTGCTGATGGTGCCTAACTGGATGGGCGTTAGTGAAAACGCAGCCACCAAGGCCGCGCTGCTGGCTGGCGACAAATACGTCATATTCGTTGCCGACATGTACGGCAAAGCTATTCGTCCGACTAATGCCGATGAAGCCAAGGTCGCTGCCACGACGGTGCGCAGCGATAGACCGCTGATGCGCAAGCGGGCGCAGGCGGCGGTTGAGGTGCTCAAAGCGCAGGCCGGGCAGGTGCCATTGGATACCACGCGGCTAGGCGCTATCGGTTTCTGCTTTGGTGGCGGAACCGTACTGGAACTGGCCCGTTCTGGTGCGCAGCTGAAAGGCTTTGTGTCGTTCCATGGCAACCTGGACACACCGAATCCGGACGATGCGAAAAACATCAAAGCACCGGTGTTGGTGCTGCACGGCGCGGATGACCCGGCAGTGCCGCAGGAGCAGGTCGATGGCTTTATTACGGAGATGAAAGCGGCTAAAACCGATTGGCAATTGGTCAGCTACGGCGGCGCGGTGCATTCCTTCACCAACCCGGAGGCCAATGTGCCAGGGCGCAATGAATACCACCCGCTGGTGGCAGCTCGCGCGTTCAAGGCCATGGATAATCTTTTCGATGAAACCTTTGCCAAATAAACCGTGAACGGGAAGGCCGGGTGGCCTTCCCGCATCGTTGCTTACATGCCCGGCAGTACGGCGATATCAATGATATTGCCCGGCAGGCCGGCAACATCACCTAGCGTCATTGGCTTGCCGCTGGCCAGGTCCACGGTATGCAGCGTGGTGCCGGTCAGCAGGTAGGCGGTGTTGCCGCCTTTGCCGTCGCTGGCGATGTCCATCGCGGCGTTTTTAAAACCCTCGGCGACCATGCCAACCACTTGCTGGATGCCATCGTTTGGCGGGTTTTGCAGCATCAGGCTGCTGCTGGCCAGGTCGACGTTGTACAGCGACGTCGCCTGGGTGCCGGCATAGGAGTTGGTGTAGGCCCCAGCCACCACTTGTGCACGTTTGCCTGCATAGGCGCTGTCAGCGGCGTAGGCCACTGAACCATCGACCGTTACTTCACCGGTTTCGACATTGACGCGGAAGTTGGTGCCGTCGGCGGCCAGCATGCGCAGTTTGTCAGCCACCGGGTTGAAGTCGATGACCGCCTGACCGCTGCCTGGCAGCGGCTTGTTCAGGCTGGCGACCTTGCTGGCTGCGCCAGTGCTCAGGTCCAGGGTGTAGAGCTGATTGTCACCGCCCAGCGCATAGAGCATGCCGTTGGCCGGGCGTACATCGATGCCACGCAGTGGGCTTGGGCTGCTGACAGACATGGTCGCGGTGATTTTCTGGCTGGCGCTGTCGATCTTGAACAGCTGACCGTCGGCGCCCAGGGCCAGTAAGGTTGCTGCGCTGGCAGTGCCAGCGGCGAGGCTGAGGGTTGCAGTGGTAACGGCAGCGGTCAGCAGGGTATTGAGGCTGTTCATATGCGTTCTCTCATCTGTGGTTATCCAGCATCGATGCAAGGCCGAACATCGCCTGCCTTGCAGGTGCCTCGATGAAACACCTGATAGCTATACCCACGAGAGAACGTCTGGATGTCGCCGCCTGAAAATAAATTCAGTTTTTTAAAAATAGCCTCAGTTGACTGAAGCCATTACCGCGCGGCCGATATACAGCACCTTGCCGGTTGGGCGGTCCTTCGGCGAGCCGCCGGCCGGTTCCAGGGTCAGCTCGAACAGCTGGCCGGGTTGTACCGCGCCAATCTGTTCGGCAGACAGTTGCAGCGGTTTACCTGGTTCGACCAGGCCGAGTGAGCGCGGGCCGATGGCTGGGTCAATCAGAGTCCAGAACTGCACAGAACGATCGGCCGGAATCTGATCTTCCAACAATGGTTGCAAACGCAAGCCGCCAGTGTCGTCGACATGCACCACCCAACCTGGTTTAGCCGCCTCACCTGGCGCTTGCAGGACTACGGTGTAGCTGTTGGCGGCAGTATCCGTGCGCCATAGATCAGGCAGCACGGCGATGATCAGGGCGAACGCCAGGGCGGCGCTGGTGAGGCGCCAGGTGGTCAGGCTCTGCCACCAGGCCTGCCAGCTGTTGACGCGGCTGACGGCTGGCATCAGACCGAGGCTATCCTGCAGGCGTTGCCACAATTGCGCTGAGGGTGTTTGTGGCGGCAATTGGTCGCTTAGCTCAAGAAAGTGCTGCTGCCACTGCAGGGCCATTTGCGCGGCTTCGCTGTCGCTCTCAATCAGCTCGCGCACTTCAGCGGCTTCGGCCTCATCGAGCAGGCCCAGGACGTATTCGCCGATTAATGCGCGGCGTTCGGCAGGTTGCTGCGTAATCATGCGTGCAAACACTCCTGCAGCGCGCGCAATCCGGCGCGGATACGGCCTTTGATGGTGCCCAGCGGGGTGGTCAGGCGGTTGGCGATTTGTTCATGGGTCAGGCCGCGATAGAAGGCCAGCAGGATCGGGTGACGGCGATTTCGTTCGATGCCCTGCAGGCAGCGGCGCAGTTGCTGATGTTCGCCTTGTTGTTCCAGCAGTTCGGCGGCCTGCGGGCTGTCGTCGGCGGCGCGTTCGATAAAGTCGTCATCCATCTCAACCGTGCGACCCCGGCTACGTAGCTGGTTCAGCGCGCGGTAGCGCAGGATGCTGTAGATCCACGCGCGACCACTGCCAAGTGCCCGCTGAAAACGCTGAGCGTTGCGCCAGACTTGCACAAAGGCATCGTGCACACAGTCTTCGGCTTGATCACGACGGCCGAGCAGAGTGATGGCCAACCCGAGCATCTGCGCGGCCTCCTGTTGGTAGAGCGCCTGGAATGCGCGTTCGTCCTGCTGAGCACAGGCTTCCAGATGGCTTTCGTAATCAAACAGCGGCTGCGCCATGCACCGGGTTCCTGAGTGTGTGAGCGTGCCAAAGGTTATACCCGAGTGCGACCTGTTTGGATGTCGCGTGAGTGCAACAAATATTCTCTGTCAGCGTGGCAGTTCGATTCGTTCGGTTTCGCCCGGCACTGTTGGCCAGTCTTGTGCGGCCCAGCGCTGGCGGGCTTGGTCGATCAGGGCCTGGTCGCTGGCGACGAAGTTCCAGTTGATCCGCCGTGGACCAATTGGCGCGCCGCCAATCAACACCAAGTGGCTCTCGCTGCAGGCGCTGAGGGTGTAAGTCTCGCCTTCGGGCAGCACCAGCAAGCCACGCAGCGGCAGTTTCTGATCGTCCAGTGTGGCCTCGCCGTCAATCAGGTACAGCGCGCGTTCGGCATGTTCGGCGGGAATTTGCAGCGCGCTGCCTGCGGCCAGCTTGATCTCGGCATAGATCGTTGGGGACAGCACCGGCACCGGCGATTGCAGGCAGAAGCCGCTGCCGGCAATCAGGCAGATGTCCACGCCCATGCTGGTACTGCGCGGCAAGCTGCTGGCGAGATGATGGCTGTAACTGGGTTCGCCTTGCTCATGCTCTGTGGGCATGGCCAACCACACCTGCAGGCCATGCATGTGCGAGCCGTTTTCCCACAGAGTCTGTGGTGTGCGCTCGACATGCGCTACAGCATGGCCTGCGGTCATCCAGCTGACTTCGCCGGGGCTGACTAGTTGATTCGAGCCGAGGCTGTCCTTGTGCTGCAATTGCCCCTCGAACAGGTAGGTGAGGGTGGACAGGCCGATATGCGGGTGCTGGTTGATATTCATGCCGCTACCGGCCGGGTAGGTGTGTTCCAGAATATGGTCGAAGAACACGAACGGCCCGACGCTGCGGCACTTAGCCGAAGGCAGGGGGCGCAGGATAGGTTGTCCGCCGAGGTTTTCCGGGCGCGGTTGGATCAGCAGAAAGTCGCTCATTACACGCCCTCGCTTAGCTGAGTGCTGACCTGAACTTCGCTGCTGGTCATCAGCTTGTGAATCGGGCACTTGTCAGCAATGCGCAGCAGTTGCTGGCGTTGTGCATCGTTCAGGGCACCATGCAAGGTCAGCTCGACATTTAAGCCGTAAACGCCTTGGCGTTCCTGAGTGTTATCACGGGTCAGTTGCACGTCCAATCCGGTCAGTGGCAACCCTTTTTGCTTGGCATAAAGCGCAAGTGTCAGGGCTTTACAAGCGCCCAAGGATGCATCGAACAAGTCATGCGGATCGGGTGCCGAACCTTCGCCGCCCAGTTCCACCGCCACATCGCTGTGCAGGGTATGCGGGCCAATATCGATGCGCTGCAGCAGGCCTTTTTCATTACTGATGCGGATCATTGAAGCTCCTGTGGCTGAAACTATGGGGGCAGAAGGTATCTGCTTTAATCCTGGTTTCTGAACTTGGCAACAGTGTAGTGAGTCAATTGCACTCACGTCTTCAAGAGGGTTGGGGTTTGAAACGACTTGCGCTGAGTCTTGCTGTTCTCGTTGGCATTTGCAGCCCGCTGGCTGTGGCCCGGGATTATCGCTACAGCGATGCGCACCTGCACTACGTGGATTTTTTCCAGGAAAGCGCCGGGGCAACCGAGCTGTTTGAGCAGATGGCCGCCGGCAATATTGAGCATGTGATGCTCTCGGGTATTCCGGTGGCGAAGAAATGGCACGAGAACGAGCCCAAGCGGCCCCGTTATTACGCCGGTGATGATGCCAATGCCTATTGGTACAGCGCCACCGATGTTCTGGTGGCGCATGCCTACAAGCAAGTACCAGCTGAGCAGCGCAAGCGCCTGCATCCATTTCTCTCAGGCTTTAACCCGAACGATAAGAATGCCGATGCACATATCCGTCGCATGCTCGAACTCGACCCTGGCCTGTGGCAGGGCATCGGCGAGATATTCACTAGGCATGACGATTTGACCGCACTGATTCACGGCGATGTCCCACGGGCTAATAACGAGGCCCTCGCGCGGGTTTTTCACCTGGCCGCTGAGTACGATCTGCCGGTGATGCTGCATTCCAATATCACCTCCAAGCGTGAACGTAACCCGCTGTATCTGCAGGAAATCGAGGAGCCGCTGCGCAACCATCCGCATGTACGGTTTATCTGGGCGCATGCTGGAACAAGCATGGAAATTCATCGGCACCAGGAAAAGCTGGATTTCCTTTTGCCTACTCTCGAACGGATGCTCAAGCAGTACCCCAACCTGTATGTCGATCTGTCCTGGACCATGCTCCAGCCTTATTTGCTAGATGCCGACGGCAAGCCTGATGCAGCCTGGGTGAAACTGGTCAGCAGCTACCCGGCGCGCTTTATGCTCGGTTCCGATGTGGTGGGGCGTTTTGATAGCCTGGCTGACTCTATGACCGGCTTCAAACCGTTTCTCGATGCTTTGCCAGAAACGGTCGCGCATCAAGTGGCGCACGACAACTTCCTCGCGGTGCTGCCGCGTCGTGTGCAGGCCGAGCTTACTGAGTAGGTCTGTCATCGGGCTGTCACACGGGTGTCATAGGCTCGCGCTCATCTAAAAAAGGAGCGCGACATGCAATACAGCCGTTTCAGCAGCCTAGCCGCACTTATGTTGATCAGCAGCCTGGTACAGGCCGAAGTCCGGGTAGACGGCCCGGTCGAGCACGGTGTTTTCGCCAGCGATTATCAGGACTTCCAGGCCGGTGAGCGAGTGCTGACCCGCAGTAATCAGCAAATCGAGCCCACTGAAGTGATTCCGGCCAAGCTGGGTACCAAGTTTGGTATGCGTTACACCTTAGCGGGTAAGGTCGCTACGGAGTCACCGCTGACCCTGCTGTACCTCACGCCAGGGGTGGTTACGCCGGACGGTAAGCGTCATGACAAATTTGTGGTGACGCAAAAGTTGGTGCCCGGTGCGCCGCAAGATGTAATGGCATTCGAGTTCACTGAAGCGCATGAAGTGGTGCCCGGCGAGTGGCGCTTTATGGTGTTTCAGGATGACCGGAAATTGTTAGAACAGCGGTTTATCGTGCGTTAATAGACTAGAGTGATACCTGCAAAGCCGAGCCCATGCTCGGCTTTTTATTGTCTAAATTAAAGAAACCCGTATTTCAGTCGCTAGTATGGTTAGTTACATCTTTCGTCATGTTGCGGGGCGACTTTAAATCTAAAGACTTTGTGCGGCTGACACTTCAACTAAATATTAAAAAGGGACTGCCTCGATGAATCTCAGAAACCTCAATATCGCCCCTCGGGCGTCGCTCGGGTTCGGCTTGGTTGCAGTACTGGTTCTGCTACTTGGCAGCTTTTCTTTGCAGCAGATGGGCGAAATGCGCAAGCAGTCGCAGCAGATAAACGAAAATTGGTTACCCAGCATCTTGAGCCTCGGTGAGATTAACCAGCAGGTTCTCCGTCTTCGGGCGCTGACCATGCGCTTAGTAATCATCAGTGATGAAGCCATGATGCGTACGAGCCTTGCAAACGCTGAAGAACTCCGGAAATCATTGACTGAATCGGAAAGCACCTATCAAAAGCTAATTTCTAACGCAGAAGAAGAGACTGTCTACGAGCGCTTCAGGCAGGCCGAAAAGGCGTATCTGGAAGAACAGGAAAAGGTCATCGCAGCGGTGCGCCAGAGTGATCTGGATAGTGCTGCGGCTTTGTTCAATGGGCCGATAAATGGCTACGCCGACACCATGGCTAAGGCCCTTGTCGAGCTTTTAGAACTTAACCGTACGGGTGCTAGTGCTGCGACCCATCTGGCCGATGAGATATTTGCCAGCGCGCGCTTGTGGGTGGTCGTGATGATAGTGCTGGCGCTGTGCTTGACTGTGGCTCTGGCGTTGCTCCTGACCCGCAGTATTGTCAGCCCGCTCACCGAAGCGGTTAGGGTTGCTGAGACAGTGGCGAGCGGTAATTTGACCCAGCCAATTGATGTGCTGGGCTCGGATGAACCAGCACGTTTGCTGGGTGCTTTGAAAAGTATGCAGCAGAGTCTGCGCAGTACCATTCAGAATATCTCCGACTCATCTACGCAACTGGCCTCGGCGTCAGAGGAACTCAGTGCGGTGACCGAGGATTCGACCCGCGGTCTGCACCAGCAAAACAACGAAATCGAGCAGGCAGCTACGGCAGTCAATGAAATGACCAGCGCCGTGGAAGAGGTGGCGCGCAACGCCGTGAGCACCTCGGAAGCCTCCAGTGAGTCCAATCGCACGGCTCAGCATGGTCGCGAGCAGGTGCGTCAGACTGTCGACTCGATCACCAGTTTGGCTGATGACGTGACTCATACCGCTTCGGAAGTCGAGCAGTTGGCTGGTCAGGTACGCGATATCAGCAAAGTGCTGGACGTGATCCGTTCGATTGCCGAACAGACCAACTTGCTCGCACTCAACGCAGCCATTGAAGCGGCGCGAGCCGGTGAAGCAGGGCGCGGTTTTGCCGTAGTGGCCGATGAGGTACGTGCCCTGGCGCATCGTACTCAGCAATCGACTCAAGAGATCGAGCAAATGGTCAGCGGCATTCAGCAGGGCACCGACAAGGCGGTTAATGCTATGCAAACCAGCAACAGTCGGGCGCGTTCGACGCTGGATGTAGCCAAGGCCGCCGGCCAGGCGCTGGAAGAAATTACTGCAGCTATTTCGCAAATCAACGAACGTAACCTGGTGATCGCTAGCGCTTCCGAAGAGCAGGCGCAGGTGGCCCGTGAGGTGGACCGTAACCTGGTGAATATCCGCGACCTGTCGATGCAGTCTTCGGCCGGGGCCAACCAGACCAGTGCGGCCAGTCAGGAGTTGTCGCGCCTGGCGGTGGACTTGAATGCATTGGTGGCGCGTTTCTCGATTTGATCCTGGGCGCGATCAGCAACAAAAAAGGCCACCCCTAGGGGTGGCCTTTTTATGGTGCGCCAGGCATGGCGCGTAGCGCCGTGACTGGCGCTGTCGGGTTCACTGTGGTGGTGAGCCTGGCGACTTGGAGGTGAAAGTCCTCTACACACCCGGCAAGGGGAAGTGTTAGCTGAAGGCAAGGGTGTCGCGGGCGACTGCGAATCTGAAGGAAGCCCGAGGCAAAATGCTGGCCTGACGAACAGGAAGCGGATGAGGCGGCGCAGCGGGGTGAGGTGGCCATAATCGCCAAAGCCCGATACTTGC
>NZ_JAYEET010000055.1:0-210356 GCF_034653255.1 Pseudomonas spirodelae
TGACCCACTTGCGAATCGTGTTGCGCGCCAACCCGGTGCGCTTGGCTATCTCATGCAGCGACAGCTTGTCGCGGAAATACATCCGGCGAATTTTGCCCATCATTTCCATACTGATCACCCTGTGTTCTCCTGCTCAAAAATTGAGCAGAAGCAGTTGAACACCTGGGTCAGTTTTCAGTCGGCAGAACAGCCTCTACTGGGTCAGTTTTCGGTCAGCGGCAACAGTCGAAATCTGCAAACAGGCCTTTGATGTCCTGCTCGGAGGGGTAGCCGTTGGCGGAGTTTTCGATGGCGGCAAAGATGGCGGCCAGATCGGTGTTCAGGCTTTCGTTGCTGTTGGCGCTGGCAGCCACCTTGGCAAACAGTTGGCTGGGGTAGATGAAGTAGCCCTTGGTTTTGATGGCATCGTCTTTGATGTCTGCGGTGATGACGCTGTCGGGCAGTTCGGCATAGTTGACGCTGTCGTCACCGGCTTCGATGTAGTTGGCGAAGTTTTCGCTGATGAAGCGGTAGAACAGCGTGCCGAGCACATACTGCTTGAAGTCCCAGCCATCGACGGCACCTCGGACATCGTTGGCGATAGCCCAGATCTGTCGTTGCAGGGCGGCGCGTTGTTGGATGCTGGTCATGTTGTTGTACCTATTTATATTCGGTTTACTTGTTCTCCTGCTCAAAAATGAGCAAGGACAACACAGGGGGGCAGTTTTCAGTCGGCAGAACAGCCTATGCGGGGTCTGTTTTCATTCAGCGGCAACAGTCCTTGGCCTCAGTAACGGCAATGGGCAGGTTGGCATGGTGGTAAGAAATGAAGTCGACGCGACGGTGTTCGCCTCGGCTGTGCAGCGTGCCATGGACGATGATGCGGCACTTTGTAACGCTTACTTCGCGCACGTGTTTCCGGATATCCAAGCCAGGCTGCGGAATGGCTGGCACGATGGATTTTGTGTAGATATCCCGCTCGGTAAACGACTTCTTGTACATGTGCATCCATTCTCACTAACGAGCTGCCTAGCACCAGAGGGGCTTTAGTTGGAATGATCGCCAGTGCTTGGCTAACAAGCAAGAGTTTGCGGGCTTCAGCGAAACTAAGGTGATCCCGGCGTCCTCCTGCATTGGAGTCGCACGCCGTTTTCTATTCCAAATCCGGAACACCGCTTACGCATTTATGGGGGGGCGCGTAAGCGACCGGCGACCGGCGATGGGAGCGTGGGGTAGACTATATGGCGGGCACACAAATGTTGTCTGATGTCGGCTAATCGCTCAGCATGCTTATCTGGGTCCGAGTCGCGCCACTGCACTCCATTGGAGATGTAAAGTTTTTCAGTGAAATATGGTAAATTCTTTACGGTTTTCTTTACATGTATTTTTTTTAATCGGTGTCTGCGCATGAAAGCTATTGATTTTACTGGTTACTCACTTGCTCACTCGCTTGTAAGGATGCCTCTTTGGTATCCACAACCGTTCTGATTAGCTGAGTCAGCGCTCAATTATGCGTATGCGGCTGATGCTGCTAGGTGGCGGTAATGCGCTGGGGCAGGCGTTAATCCGTCTCGGCGCCGAAGAAGACATTAGTTTTCTCGCGCCCAAACCGCCTGAGTCAGGCTGGGATCCTGCCAGCCTGACTCAGTTGCTGGACGACACCCGGCCCGATGCCCTGATCAACCTTGCCTACTACTTCGACTGGTTCCAGGCCGAAGCCGTCAGCGAGGCGCAGTTTTCTGCCCAAGAGCGCTCCGTCGAGCGCCTTGCCGAGCTGTGTCAGCACCACCAGATCCGCTTGCTGCAACCGTCCAGTTACCGCGTTTTCGATGGTGTACGCGCGACTGCCTACAGCGAGAAGGAGGAGCCGCAGCCGCTTGGTGTGCGTGGGCAGGCGCTGTGGCGTTTCGAGCAGCACGTGCGCGCCATCTGTCCGCGCCATGTGTTGTTGCGTTTTGGCTGGCTGCTGGACGACAGCGCCAATGGTTTGCTGGGGCGCTTCTTGGTTCGTGCTGCCGAGGATTCGCCGCTGTTGTTGGCGGATGACCGGCGGGGCAATCCGACGCCGGTTGATGATGCCGCTCGCGTGATTATTGCCGTGCTCAAACAGTTGGATTGCCAAACGCCCTTGTGGGGGACTTACCACTACGGCGGGCATGAGGCGACGACATCGCTGGCGCTCGGGCAGGCGGTGCTCAGCGAGGCGCGTAACTTCCGTAGCAATCTCATCGAAGAGCTGAGCCCCCAGGCCCATAGCGCGCGTGTGGATGCGGCTGAAGAACCGCAACATGCGGTGCTGTCCTGCAAGAAAATCCTGCACACATTCGGTATTAAACCGCGCGCCTGGCGCTCGGGCTTGCCGAGCCTACTGGATCGTTATTATCGCCATGTCTGACTCTCGACCTATTTTGATTACAGGCGGGGCCGGCTTTATCGGTTCACACCTGGTTGATGCCTTGTTGGCGCAAGGACGCTGCGTGCGCGTGCTGGATAATCTGTCGATGGGCAGGCTGGCCAACCTGGCGCTGGATAATCCCCGGCTGCAGTTTATCCAGGGCGATGTAGCCGATGCGGCTACCGTGGCTCAGGCGGTGGCGGGTTGCGCGGCGGTGGCGCACTTAGCGGCAGTGGCTTCAGTGCAAGCCTCAGTGGACGACCCGGTGAGCACGCACCAGAGCAATTTTGTCGGCACCCTGAATGTCTGCGAGGCGATGCGCTTACATGGTGTTAAGCGCGTGTTGTTCGCCTCCAGTGCGGCGGTCTATGGCAATAATGGTGAAGGCCAGGCAATTGATGAAAATACGGCCAAGGCCCCGCTGACCCCCTATGCGGCGGATAAGTTAGCCAGTGAGCATTACTTGGATTTCTATCGTCGCCAGCACGGCTTTGAGCCGGCGATCTTTCGCTTCTTCAATATATTCGGGCCGCGCCAGGATCCGTCTTCGCCGTATTCTGGCGTTATCAGCATTTTCACTCAGCGTGCCCAGCAGGGATTGCCGATTAGTGTGTTTGGTGACGGCGAGCAGACCCGTGATTTCTTCTTTGTCGCCGATCTGGTGATGCTGCTGCTGCAGGCGCTGAATGCGCCGCAGGTGGTGGAGGGCGCGGTGAATGTCGGCTGGAACCAGGCGGTTAGCTTGAACCAGTTACTGGCCGAAATTGGTGAGCTGTGCGGTGGCTTGCCGGCCGTCAGTTATCAGGCATCGCGTGCGGGCGATATTCGCCATTCGCGGGCCGATAATCAGCGCCTGCAGGCGCATTATCAACTGCCGTCAGCGACTTCCATGCGCGAGGGTTTGCGTCGATTGCTGGCGCAGCCTTAACGCCTCGCTAAACGAAAAAACCGGCCATCAAGGCCGGTTTTTTTATGGTGCTCAGGCTTAGAACTTATAGCCCAGGCCGACCATATAGACGAGTGGATCTACATCTACGTCGACCTTGACCTTGGTGGTGCCAAGGTGAGTGGTGCCAGTAGTTTCGATATCGATATAGCGCACTTGGGCGTTAAACATGATGTTGTCGGTCAGCATATAGTCCATACCCACTTGTGCTGCCAGCCCCCAGGAATCTTTCATATCCAAGCCGTTGAAGCCGTTGTTTTTGGCTTGGCTGCTTAGTTCGGTATCAAAGAACCATGTGTAGTTGATGCCGGCACCGACATAGGGTTGGAATGCCGAGCTCTTGTCCAGAGGGTAATAAACAACACTCAGGGTCGGCGGCAGGTGCTTGAGCTGACCCAGCTTGCCGTCAATTGGCGCACCAAAGCCTTTCACGCCTACGTTGTGACTGAATGGAGTCGCAGCGAGCAATTCAATGCCGATATTGTCGGTTGTCATGTATAGAAAATTGAGGCCCAGCTGAGTGTCGCTGTCGAGAGTCGCTTTGGTGCCCGCAACATCTACGCCTGCCAGTGAAACATTGCTGCTGCTTTCCTGCGGATCAACGGTAATCGCGCCGGCACGCACGATGATATCGCCAGCCTGGTGCGCATGCGCCAGTGGGGCGGCAATAGCCAGGGCCAGCAGTGAGGCGGTAAAGAGTGAAGTGCGCATGGTGTGCTCCCATAAAGCGTCGGTTCGTATTCGCTGGGTGTGATTTTAAGGCGCGAGAAAAAGCGGCTGTTGATCCAGCTCAATAAAGTACTTAGCTACCTAAATTTTCTGACTGATATTCAGATGCGTCGCTTACGCTTCGTAGGCGAACGCACGATTGGTCTCCGCGCGGCTTGCCTGGAGATGGAGATGCAGTTGATAATGCTTCTCTTTATGTTAAGTCTCTTCACAAGGAATGCCTTCATGATCCCTCTGCCGAAGCGCCTGCTGGCAGCCGCTCTGGTTCTGGCCAGTGCGCCACTTGCGGCGACACCTCTGGATGCCGCCTTGGATGAAAGCCAGCAGTTAGCTGTCGACGCCAAGGCCTCGCAGGCGCGAGTTGAGCAGCTTGATGACGCCAGTCGGGAAATGCTGACCGAGTACCGCAATGCCTTGCAGCAGGCTGAAGCCCTGCAAGGCTATAACGCTCAACTGCGTGAGTTAGTGGCGGCGCAGCGTAAAGAATTGGCGGGTTATCAGCAGCAGTTGGATGGCATTGAGCGCACTCAGGAGGCGGTAACGCCGCAGATGCGCCGTATGGTCGAGGTGCTGGAGGAGTTTATCGCCGCCGATCTGCCGTTCTTGCCGGACGAGCGCAGTGATCGCTTGGCGCAGTTACAAGACCTGTTGCCGCGGGCGGATGTCAGCTTGGCCGAGAAATACCGCCGTATTCTTGAGGCCTACCAAGTGGAAAGCGATTACGGTCGCACCCTCGAAGCCTGGCGCGGTGAGCTGCCAAGCGATGGCACCTCGCGCAGCGTTGAGTTCCTTCGCCTGGGCCGGGTGATGCTGTATTTCCAAACCCTTGATGGCCATGAAAGTGGCTGGTGGAACCCACAAACGCGCAGCTGGCAGATCCTCGACGGCAGCGCTCGTCGTCCATTGCGCCAGGCCATAGCGATTGCCCGCCAGGAGCAGGCGCCTGCCTTGCTTGACCTGCCCGTGAAGACCCTGGCGCTGGAGGTCAAGCCATGAATCGTCGTGTTCTCGCTTTCACTTTGGCTCTTTTGCCCGCCCTGGCAGGTGCGGCCGAGCCGTTGGGCCCTGACCAATTGTTGCAGCGCATCCGCAGTGAGCGTGCCGCTGAAGTCAGTGCCATGCACAGCCGCGAACAGGCGTTTATTGCTGAGCGCAGCGAGCGTGCCCAGTTGCTGGCCAGCGCGCGCCGTGCCCTGGCCACACAGAAAGCCGAAGCCGAACAGCTGAAAGCCGAGTTTGACCGCCAGGAGAGCCAGTTGGCCGAGCAGGAAAAACTGCTGACTCAGCGCGTCGGTCATCTTGGCGAGCTATTTGGCGTGGTGCGTCAGAGTGCTGGTGATGTCGCCGGCCAGTGGCAGGACAGCCTGCTCAATGCCCAATACCCCGAGCGGCTGGCGCGTCTCAAGACACTGGCGGAGAGCCGCACGCTGCCGTCTGCCGCTGACCTCGATGGCTACTGGATGCTGTTGCTCGAAGACCTGGCCGCCAGTGGCCGTGTAGAGCAGCTGCAGCTACCTGTGGTGGCCGCCGACGGCACGCGCACGCCACAAAACGTGCTGCGTGTGGGGGCGTTCTCGGCCTATGGCGACGATGCCTTCCTGCGTTATGACGCTGACGCCGCTGAGCTGTTGGCGCCGCCGCGTCAGCCGTCCGGGCTTGGCCAGGTTGAGGATTATCTTGGCAGTGGCGATGCAGTGGCCAGCCTGCCGATCGACCCGAGCCGTGGCACCTTGCTGGCGCAGCTGCAGCGTCAGCCGGGGCTGTGGGATCGCGTACAGCAAGGTGGCCTGGTCGGCGGGGTGATTCTCGCCCTGGGTCTGTTTGGTCTGTTGCTGGCGATCTGGCGCATGGTTTATCTGACCCGTGTGGGCCGTGGCGTCAACGCGCAGATGCATGACCTCAGCGCGCCGCGGGCGGATAACCCACTGGGGCGGATTATCGGCGTGCTGGGGCCTAAGCCGCAGTTATCGGATCTGGAAACCCTGGAGCTGAAACTCGACGAGGCGATCCTGCAGGAAACCCCGCCGCTGGAAAAAGGCCAGGGCCTGCTCAAACTGCTGAGCGCCGTGGCACCGCTGCTCGGCCTGCTCGGAACCGTGACCGGGATGATCGTCACCTTCCAGGCCATCACCCAAGGCGGTGGCGGTGATTCGCGACTGATGGCCGATGGTATCTCGCAAGCGCTGGTGACCACGGTGTTGGGCCTGGTGGTGGCGATTCCGCTGCTGTTCCTGCACACCCTGCTGGCCAGCCGCAGCAAGGGCCTGATTCAGCTGCTGGAGCAGCAAAGCGCCGGGCTGATTGCCCTGCACCTGTCCGGGGCGCCGCGTCGTGACTGATTGGCTGGCGCTGTGGTTGCGCCTGGTGGATAGCGGCCACGCCTTGCTCGATTTCATGAGCGCCGGCGGCGTGGTGATGTGGGCGTTGGCCGGGCTGTGCGTGGTGTTCTGGACCCTGGTGTTTGAGCGCTTCTGGTACATGCGCCGGGTGTTTCCGGAGTGGGTGCGTGAACGCCGCCAAGCCTGGCAGCAGGTGATCGGTGATGACACCGGTAACTGGCAGCGCGCAGTGCGCAGTGCCTGGCTGGCGCAGGCGCAGCAGCATTTGCTCGGGCCACTGCGCCTGAGCAAGACCCTGGTGGCGATGTATCCGCTGCTGGGCTTGCTTGGTACGGTCAGCGGCATGGTCGCGGTGTTCGACGTGCTGGCCATCAATGGTACCGGCAACCCGCGCGGCATGGCGGCGGGCGTCTGGCAGGCGACCCTGCCGACCATGGCCGGCATGGTGCTGGCGATTACTGGATTGTTCAGCTTGGCGCGTCTCGAACGTGATGCGCGCCGGGCTTTAGAGCGGCTGGCTGACCAGCTGCGACACGACTGAGATTCAACACATGAGAATGCGCCGTCACCACCAGCAAGACGAAGACACTGGCATCGACCTGACGCCGATGCTCGACGTGGTTTTCATCATGCTGATCTTCTTTATCGTCACCAGCTCCTTTATCAAAGAGGCCGGCGTCGAAGTGCAGCGCCCGCAGGCGCAAACCGCCAGCCCACAGGACAAAGGCAATATCCTCATCGCTATCACCGCCGACGGGCAGGTGTGGATGGACAAAAAAGTGGTCGATGTACGCAGCGTGCGCGCCCATGTTGAGCGTATGCGCGTCGATCAGCCGGATGGCGCCGTGGTGGTGCAGGCCGATCAAGATGCACGTACCGGCCTGGTGGTGCAGGTGATGGACCAGGCGCGCCTGGCGGGCGTGCAGGATGTTGCCTTGGCCGCTACGGCGGGAGCGCGTTGATGCGTTTGCCACTGTCCTTTGCCGCCGCCTGTGTGATGGCGTTGGCGCTGTTCGGCCTGATGCTTTACATGGTCGCGCCGCCGGCGAGTAAGCCGAGTGACGAGCCGCTGACGGTGGCCAATTTTGTGCGTTTGGACGGTAAGGCGAGCGATGCAGCGACGCGCACCCGGCAACAGGCGCCGCAGCCCCCGCAAGCACAACCGCCGCAGCCGCCAACCCCCCCGGCGCCGATGACGGCCACCCCGAGTGCCAACCTGCCTGCCCTGGATTTGCCGGTGCCGAGCCTGAGCGCGGGGATTGCTGTGAACAGCGCGCCTACGCCGAGTTTGACTGGCCTGGCAGCAGGCGCGGCAGCGCCAAGCGTGGCGACACCCGGCGCGCCAGCCCCCAGCGATGCGGGCGGGCAGCCGGGCGGCCCGGAAAGTGAAGTCATGCCGCTTAACGACGTCAGCCCGAATTACCCGCGCTATGCCTTGCAGCGCGGCATCGAAGGCCACGTGAAACTGGCATTCACCATTAACCGTGCAGGCGCAGTGGAGAACCTGCGTGTTCTCGAAGCCAGTCCGCAGAATGTGTTCGAGCGTGAAGCGCGCCGCGCCGCGCTGCGCTGGCGTTTTGCGCCGCGCACCGAGGGTGGCCTAGCGGTGCCGCGCGAAGCGGTGAAAACCCTTTACTTCCGACTGGAAGGAGGTCGCTGATATGTATCGCTTACTGTTGCTGATCGCGCTGTGTGGTGCGGGTGTCGCGCAGGCGGCCGGGCAGAGCGTCGACCCAAGTGTGTTTCGCGCCCTGGATACGGCGCAGATGGCGCAGAAGAAAGGCGACTACGCCGCCGCGCGACGTGCTCTGGAGGCTGCCAGTGGTCAGGCGGGTAGTTTGGAGGAAGCACTGCTGTGGCGCAGTCGGGGTTACCTGGCTTGGGCCGAAGGCAATAATGCCCAGGCCATCGAGCTGCTCGATAAAGTGCTGAAAAGCGCCAAACTGGACACCGAGCTACAGGCCGCTGAAGTGCTCAATCTGGCCCGCCTCAATCTTGCGGAGCGGCGCTATGCCCAGGTTGTAAGCTTGCTTGCGCCAGGGCAGGCGAAGGCTGATGAAGAGGTGCTGCAGATGCTGGTGCAGGCCTATCAGGGGCTCGGCCAGCCGACTAAGGCGCTGCCCCTGGCCGAGCGTTACGTGCAGGCCAATCCGCAGGCGGCCGACAGCTGGTTGCAGTTTCTCGTGGCGATCAATGCCGACGTCAAACGTTACCCAGCCGCCGAGCGTTGGCAGCGTCAACTGCTGGCGCGCCAGCCGAATAATGCCCAGGGCTGGCGTCAGTTGGCGGCGTTGCAGCAGCTCAGCGGCAATCACGCTAAGTCCCTGGCGACCTTGCGCGCGGCCTACCAGAAGGGGCTGCGCTTCAATGAAAGTGAGTTGGATAACCTGGTGTTGCTGGCCGGCGCCGCCGAGCAACCCTGGCAAGGTGCCACGCTGCTGGCCGGCATGCTCGATCAAGGCTTACTGCCGCTTACCGCCGCCCGCGAAGAACGCCTGGCGCTGCTCTGGTGGCAGGCGCGCGAGCGCAGTCAGGCTGCGCAGATTTTTCGTGAGCTCGCCGAGCGTTCGGGCAGTGCCAAACACTGGATGAATCTGGCCCAGTTGGAGATGGAACAGGCACGCTGGCAGGCGGGGCTGGATGCCCTGGCCAAGGCCGAGCGAGCTGGCGCCGAGCGCAGCAAAGTGCGCAGCTGGCGGAACTGGGCGGAAAGTGAGTTGAGCTTCGAGCGGGAAAAGCGTGTGGCCAGCGCCGGCTAATCGACTGCCGGTTGTAGCAGCTAATAAAAAAGCCAGACCTAGGTCTGGCTTTTTTCTGGCTGGTCGCCGCGTAGAGCCTGGGTGCGTAGTGTGGGTTACGCGTCGCGCCATGATCGTGTTCGGTTGATCGGTCGGCGCACTGCGTAGCTAACCCACCCTTCGGGTCAGGCGCTTAGCTGTCCGGCAGCTCGTAGGCGTAAATCTTCTGGGCCTGCATCTGATAGCCCGCTTCGGCCAGCTCGCTGCTGGTCTGCTCGACTTTTAGCGGGCCTTCAATCCAGAACGGCTGGTACAGCGCATCGAGCAGCACGCCCAACTCACTGGTGACGTGAACGATCTGATTCGACGGCGGTGGCGGCACGTGGATGCACGCGCCGAAGTACGGCACTAAGAGAAACTCGGTTACCCGACCTTCTTCGGTGACATCCAGCGGCACGATATAGCCGGGCAGTTTTACCGCTTGGCCATCCAGCGCCTGCACTACTGGGGCTGCCGGCGATTGCTGCTGGCTGGCGGGGCCGGACTCGGCCAGGGCGTCTGCCAGCTGCGACAGGTCGTGGATCGGTGCCGGCTCAACGATTTGCGGCGGTGCATCGGCGGGGACCATTTCCGACCAGGTCAGCTCGCGCACCTCGGCAGCCGCCAGCGGCAGGGCCAGGGTGAGCAACAGAGTGGCGAGCAGGGAGCGGTGCATGCAAAGAAGCCTCATAAGCGGATCGATAAGCCATCGGCCAGGGATTGGCGGTACGCACGCCAGGCCGGTACACAGCCCATCAACAGGGCGGCGCTCAGGATAGCGCCGAGCAGCGTCCACTCATAGCGGGTTGGCAGATTCAGGGGCAGGTACAGGCCGTAATTCGCCTGCACATAGCCCTGCGCGCCGGCGATACCCAGGTACAGCAACAGCAAACCGAGCAGTACGCCAGCCAGAGCCAGGGCAAAGGCTTCAACAATCAGCAGGCTGGCGATATGCCAGGGCCGCGCTCCAACTGAGCGCAGAATCGCCATTTCCCGGCGGCGTTCGTTAAGGCTGGTCAGAATCGCCGTGAGCATGCCGATCAGCCCGGTCAGCACCACGAACAGTGAGACCACGAACAGCGCTTTCTCGGCGGTGCCCATCAGGCTCCACAGTTCCTGCAGCGCCACACCGGGCAAGATCGCCAGCAGTGGCTCGCCGCGAAACTCGTTGATCTCCCGTTGCAGGCTGAAGGTGGCGATCTTGCTGTTCAGGCCGAGCATAACGGCGGTGATCTGCTTGGGCTGTAGATTCATGGCCCGCGCTTGTTCCGCGCCGACCTTGGCCGCGCCGCGCGCCGGCATGCCGTTTTGCCAGTCGACATGCAGGGCTTCCATACCGGCCAGCGAAATGTGCAGGGTGCGGTCTACTGGCGTGCCGGTGCGGTTGAGTATGCCGACCACCTTGAACGGTTTGTCGTCATGTTTGACCAGGCTGATGGTGGCCACGCCGTGGGCCAGTACCAGCTCCTGATCGAGCTGGTAGTTGAGGGCCTGGGCCACTTCTGCGCCGAGCACCACTTCAAACGGGTCATCGGCAAAGGCGCGGCCGCTGCTCAGTTGCAGCGGCTGGCTACGGGCGTAACGGTAGTGCTCGAAATACGCAGGGCTGGTGCCCATCACCCGGTAGCCGCGGTGTGAGTCGCCGAGGGAGATCGGGATGGCCCACTTGACCTGACGATGGTCGGCGAAGTGCTCGAAGCTCTCCCAGCGGATGTTGTTGGTGGCGTTGCCGATGCGAAACACCGAGTACAGCAGCAGGTTCACGCTGCCCGAGCGTGCGCCGACAATCAGGTCGGTGCCGCTGATGGTATTGGCAAAGCTGGCGCGGGCTTCGGTGCGCACCCGCTCGACCGCGAGCAACAAACACACAGAAAGCGCGATGGCGAATACGGTGAGCAGTGCAGTAAAGCGGCGGTTGCCCAAGCTGGCCAGGGCGAGACGCAGTAGGTACATCGTTAAATCTCCGCCAGACGGGTGGCTTTGTTCAGTTCGGCCAACGACAAGCTGCGGTCGAACAATCGCGCCAGGCTTTGATCGTGACTGACAAACAGCAGGCTGGAACCGGCGGCACGGCACTCGGCGAACAGCAGTTCGAGGAAGGCTTCGCGGGCGTCGGCATCCAGTGCCGAGGTGGGCTCGTCGGCGATCACCAGCTCCGGCTGGCCGATCAGCGCGCGGGCGGCGGCGACGCGTTGTTGCTGGCCGATCGACAGGTCGCCGGCGCGGCGTTGCAGCAGTTCCGACTGGTGCAAACCGAGGTGGGCGAGCAGGGCGCTGGTGGCCTTGGTCACGCTGCCATGGCGCTGTACCGCGCGGCTGGCGCGCAGTTTGGAGAAGTGACAAGGCAGCTCGACGTTCTCGCGCACCGAGAGAAACGGCAGCAGGTTGAACTGCTGGAAGATATAGCCGGTGTGATCGACGCGGAAGCGGTCGCGGGCGCCGGCGGACAGTGTGCTCAAGTCCTGATCGAGCAGTTGGATGCTGCCGCGATTGGGCTTTTGCACACCGCCGAGCAGGCCCAGCAGGGTAGTCTTGCCGCTGCCGCTGGGGCCTTTGAGAAACAGGCTTTCGCCGCGTTGCAGGCTGAACGTCTCGATGTCCAGTAACTCAGGCTGGCCGGGCCATGCAAAGCCGAGGTTAGACAGTTGGATCAGGGCTGAACTCATGGGGGAACTCGTTTGGCGCGTAGGGTGGATCGGGGCGCGTAGCTGACACTCTTTTCATCCATCGCAAAATTGCAAGGGTGGATGGGTGAAGCGTCATCCACCCTACGTTAAATCGGCAAAAAATCAGAAACTCAGAGTCGGCTGCGCGGGGGTTAGTTCTAACCCTTGCTGACCATTTGGGCCGATCAGTTGTACCTGAATTTTCTCGGTGGCGGGGAAGCGCTTGAACAGCTCGGCCAGATCAAGTTGCTTGAGCTGGTCGGGTGCCTGGCAGTCGAGGGTGTAGTGCGCGTCGATGTCACTGTGAGCGCTCTCGTGTTCGTGGGATTCAGCATGTTCAGCAAACAGCGGGCTGTGTAATTCCGTCTGGCTGAGGCTGCAGTCGCCGGCATTCACGCCGAACAGCACTGTTGGCTGTTCCAGCTGGCTACGCGCTGCAGCGACCTTGGCTTTGTCCGCATCCGTCTCGGCGTTATGTTCGAAACCCACCAGGTTCATGGCTGGGCTCTCTAGTTGTAGCTCCAGCACATCTCCATCGAGCACCACGTTGAGTTGCGCGGCGCCGTGCGCGTGGGCATCCAGGCTGCCGTGCTCGGCATGCTGATGCTCATCGTGCTCATGGTTGTGTTCGGAAGCACTGGCGGCAAGCGGCAGTAGGGCAAAAGGCAGGGCAAGTAGCAGGCGGCGCATGGTGGTCTCCGGTTCGAAATAATTACTTGTTACGTTATAACAACTTTATGGGGCGCATGACCAGTCTTCCTTGGCGTCCTCGTTGTGGCGTGGGAGCATGGCGGCTGATCAGTAGAGGGACTGGGTGATGGTACGAATTCGTGGGCAGATCGGCGCCTGGCCGGTGGACCTGACGGTTGAGCTGGATGCGCAGGATTGGGCGCAACTGGCTCAACATGTGACCTTGGAAGTGCCTGCTGCGCCGGCAGCGGCTGCCGCACCCGTAGCCAACGATGCGCTGTGGCAGACCACGCTGGCGTTATTGCGTAAGGCCGGGCAGCTCGAAGGGCCGCACTTGCTTGGGCAACTGGCGGGGCTGGCAGGCGGGGAGGTGGCTGGCAAGCGCTTGTTGGTGCGCTTGCGTCATTGCGCGCAGGTACGAGTGGAGGTGGGCGCCGATGCGCCCATTTACCATTGGGTGGGTTGAAGGGCGACGCGCGAGCCTTGCTGCGCGCCGTCATCTTGCGATTAATTTGTCGCGGCTAAAGCCCCGGCTACGGAGTTCACTGTGCGCGTGGGAGGGGCTTTAGCCGTGAGATTCGCACCGAACGGCAGATAGGGTTTAGTAAATCGCTTGATACAGCTTGCGTCGGTAGGCCGTGACCAGTGGGTGGTCATTGCCGAGCAGGTCGAAGACTTGCAGCAGCGTCTTGTGCGGTAGGCCGTCGGCGTAGTTACGGTTGCGGATAAACAGCGCGAGCAGGGCGTCTAATGCGGGCTCGTAATGCTGGCGCGCCAACTGCTGCACCGCCAGTTGATAGCAGGCTTCATCATCTTCCGCGTTCTGCCCCAGGCGGGTTTTCAGGCTGGAAACGTCGGGCAATTCGCTGGCCTGGCGCAGAAAGGTCAGCTGCGCGCGGGCACCGGCCAGGGCTTGTTTGTGCTCATCGCCTTTGACGGCGCCTAACACGGCTTCGGCTTCGTCCAGTTCGCCGCGTTCGGCCAGGCAGCGCGCGTAGAGAATGAGCGCCGCAGCGTGTTCATTGTTCTCCGTCAGCAGCACGTTGAGTACGGCTTCGGCATCGGCAAAACGCCCTTCGCTGAACAGTGCTTGCGCGGCTTCCATCGGGTCGGATGCCGCGGGTGCAGGCTCGGCCACATGGGGCTTGAGCATCTCGCGGATCGCCGACTCAGGCTGCGCTCCGGTAAAACCATCGACCGGCTTACCCTCTTTGAACAACACCACGGTAGGCAGGCTGCGAATGCCAAAGCGGGCGACGATATCTTGCTCGATGTCGCAGTTGACCTTGGCCAGCAGCAACTCGCCCTGATACTCCTCGGTAATCTTCGCCAGCAGTGGCATCAATGCTTTGCAGGGCGCACACCATTCAGCCCAAAAATCCACCAGGACGGGTTGCTGGAAGGAGTTTTCGATGACCAGCTGTTCGAAGCTGGCGCTGCCTGCGATATCAAAAATATAAGGGGAGTCGCTCATGGTCGGTCTCGGCTGAAATGCAATGGGCTATAAATGCGGGCGCGGCGCGCTGGATGCAAGGGGCGATTTAATCGCGCTGCGCGTGGTACAGGCTGACGTGGCGAAACTCAGCCGGCTCGGCCAGGTCTGGCCAGGTGCACGCCTCAAGTATGCCAAGGCGCTGATACAGCGGGTGCTGGAAGTCGCGTACCCGTGAGTCGGCCACCAGCGCCTGGCGACCTCGACTGAGAAACTGGTCGAGCAGCGGCAGGTTGGCGCGGTCATACAACACGTCGGCGACGATGATCAGGTCGAAACGATCAGCCTCTTGAAAGAAATCCGCCGAGTAACTGAGCTCCACATCATTCAATGCCGCGTTGGCTCGGCAAGCGTCGATGGCCAATGGGTCGAGGTCGCAGGCCACCACTTCCAGTGCGCCAGCCTTGGCCGCGGCAATCGCCGCCACGCCGGAGCCCGTACCGAAATCCAGTACGCGCTTGCCGCGCACCCACTCGGGGTGTTCGGCCAGCCAGCGCGCCAGTACCAGGCCGCTGGCCCAGCAGAAGGACCAGTAGGGCGGTTCTTCGAGGATCAGGCGAGTCTCTTCCGGGCTAAAACAGCGGTCCATGTTCGCCGGGTTGATCAGCCATAGCTTGATCGTGGTGCCGGGCAGGGTTTGCGCGCTGAGCTGGGCGTCACCCAGTCGTTCGCTGAGCGCGGCTTGCAGGGCTGCTGGTGGAGTCATGGTGCGGGCGCCAGGCGGAGTTGGCCGAGGGTTTGGGTTTCGGCTTGGGTAATCGCCTGCGCGGGCAGGCGCAGAATCAGTCGGCCGGCCTGATTGGCGCGGCCGTGCAACTCGATGCGCGAGTGCTTGCTGAAGGTGTCTGGGTTGAACGGCAGGTGAAATGCCAACGGCTTACCGGTGCCGCGTAGCTGGATATTGCCCAGCAGCGCCTGCGGACGGCCGCGTTGATCGACGGCCAGCAGGGCGAGCTCGACATCTGCACCGCTTGGCACATTCAGCAGGCTGCCACTTAGCTCGCGCTGATAGGCGGGTAGCGGCGCTGTTGTTATCTGGGCTTGAGGCAGCGTGGTCGTCGCTGCGGGTGGGCCATCGTGGGTGCAGGCCGCCAGGAGCGCGATCAGGCTCAATAAGATCAGCGATTGCAGCGGCGTAGGGTTTTTCATCGAGGGCATCAACTCCGCTGGTATGGGTGGGCGCCTATATACCGCAAAGCCCTCGGTTTGTCTTGCCAGAGGGATGCGCTACCATGGTGCTTTCGTTCTAAGGCTGCTTTATTTATGCACTGCCCTTTTTGCGCTGCCAATGACACCAAGGTGATCGACTCACGGCTGGTTGCCGAGGGCGGGCAGGTACGTCGTCGGCGTGAATGCGTGGCCTGTGAAGAGCGCTTTACCACCTTTGAAACCGCCGAACTGGTGATGCCGCGCCTGATCAAACAGGACGGCAGTCGTCAGCCATTCGATGAGGACAAGCTGCGGGCTGGCATGCAGCGTGCGCTGGAAAAGCGTCCGGTGAGCATCGAGCGTTTGGAAGCGGCCATCGCCCACATCAAACACAAGCTGCGTGCTACCGGTGAGCGTGAGATCAAGTCGCTGGTGCTCGGTGAGTTGGTCATGGGCGAGCTGCAGAAGCTCGATGAAGTGGCCTACATCCGCTTCGCCTCGGTGTACAAACGCTTTCAAGACCTCAACGAGTTCCGCGAGGAAATCGACCGCCTATCCCGCGAGCCCATCAAAGGTTGATGATGAATTCCGATCACGCCTTTATGGCCCGTGCACTGGAGCTGGCCCGTAAAGGCCTGTACTCCACCCACCCCAATCCCCGTGTTGGCTGTGTAATCGTCCAGGATGGGCGCATCGTCGGTGAAGGTTGGCATGCCCGTGCGGGCGAGCCTCACGCTGAAGTGCATGCGCTGCGCCAGGCCGGTGACAAGGCCCGTGGTGCAACGGCCTACGTCACGCTGGAACCCTGCAGCCATCACGGGCGCACGCCGCCCTGTGCTGATGCGCTGGTCAGTGCCGGTATCGCTCGTGTAGTGACGGCCATGCAAGACCCCAATCCACAAGTCGGCGGCAATGGCCTGTTACGGCTGATGCATGCGGGTATCGCGGTGCAGAGCGGCGTGCTGGAGGTTGAGGCGCGCGCCCTGAATGCCGGCTTTATCAAGCGTATGGAGGCGGGCCTGCCGTTTGTGCGGGTCAAGCTGGCAATGAGCCTGGATGGGCGTACGGCCATGGCTAGCGGTGAGAGCCAGTGGATTACCGGCCCTGCGGCGCGGGCGGCAGTACAGCGATTGCGCGCCCGCTCCAGCGTGGTGCTGACGGGTGCCGACACGGTGGTGGCTGATGAGGCCCGCTTGACCGTACGCCCCGATGAGTTGGGCCTCGGCGCTGAGCTAAGCGCTTTGGCGCAGGCGCGGCCGCCGTTGCGCGTGCTGGTTGATGGCCGTTTGCGGGTTCCGCTGAGTGTGCCGTTCTTCCAGGCAGGCGCGGCCATGGTGGCGACCTGTGCGGCGGCGTCTGCGCGAGATCGCTATCTCGACGATGGACACGAACTATTGGCCGTGCCGGGCAGCAACGGGCATGTTGACCTGCGCAAGCTACTTGTTGAATTGGCTGCGCGTGGTGCTAACGAGGTGTTGGTTGAAGCCGGTCCGCGTTTGGCCGGGGCGTTTGCCCGCTTGGGGCTGGTGGATGAGTATCAACTGTTCGTCGCGCCCAAACTGCTCGGCTCCAGCGCGCGGCCGCTACTTGACCTGCCGTTAGCGCGGATGGCCGATGCGGCTGCGCTGAAAATTGTCGAGATGCGTGCCGTCGGTGATGACTGGCGAATTATCGCGGTGCCGCAGCCGGCAGCGTGATGAGTGGCCCTTGATGATGGCCCGTGATTAGCCATGGCACGCCATTCAGGCTGTCGCTTAGCCATGCAGGGTGGCGGCAATTGTGGTAAAACGCGTCTCGGCTACGCAGGTGGTCGTAACGTTCTCAGGGCGGGGTGTAATTCCCCACCGGCGGTAATGACGCGCAAAGTGTCTAGCCCGCGAGCGCTTGTCCAAGGCGGTATAAGCCCCGGGACAAGGTCAGCAGACCCGGTGTGATTCCGGGGCCGACGGTTAAAGTCCGGATAAAGAGAGAGCGGGATTGCCTCAATAAGGCGCATTTAGGTGCGCCTTGAAATCCCTATCGATCAAACACGCCCTGTTTTTTATAAAACAGGAGTTGGTCTAGATGTCTGATTTATTTTCCGTGCCACGCGCATCTGGCGTTTTCCGCCAGTGCTGTGCCGTGGGCGCTAAACAGGGGGTGGCATGTTTACCGGTATAATCGAAGCCATTGGTAGCATCCGTGCGTTGACGCCCAAGGGCGGCGATGTGCGGGTGTATGTGGAAACCGGCAAGCTGGACCTCGGCGACGTCAAGCTGGGCGACAGCATTGCGGTTAACGGCGTATGCCTGACCGCTGTTGAGTTGCCAGGCGATGGTTTCTGGGCTGATGTCAGCCGCGAAACCCTGGCGCGTACTGCATTTATCGACTTCAAGGCTGGCAGTAAGGTCAACCTGGAAAAGGCCCTGACACCCACCAGCCGCCTGGGTGGCCACCTGGTCAGCGGGCATATTGACGGCGTCGGCGAGATCGTCTCGATGGCGGAAAATGCCCGTGCTTGGCAGTTCACCATCCGCGCCCCGCGTGAGTTGGCCAAGTACATCGCCCACAAAGGCTCGATCACTGTTGATGGCACCAGCCTGACCGTTAACTCGGTTAACGGTGCTGAATTCGAGCTGACCATCGTGCCGCACACCCTGGCCGAAACCATCATGGTCGATTACCGCCCCGGCAAGCAGGTCAACCTTGAGGTGGATCTGCTGGCCCGTTACCTGGAGCGCTTACTGCTCGGTGACAAGGCTGCCGAGCCGAAAGCCTCCGGCATGACAGAAAGTTTTCTCGCCGAACACGGCTACCTGAACAAATAAGGAATCGCCCGCATGGCTCTTAACAGTATCGAAGAACTGGTCGAAGACATCCGCGCCGGCAAGATGGTCATTCTGATGGATGACGAGGACCGCGAGAACGAAGGCGACCTGATCATCGCCTCCGAGTGTGTCACCGCCGAGCACATCAACTTTATGGCGCGTTTCGCGCGTGGCCTGATCTGCATGCCGATGACCCGTGAGCGCTGCGAAACGCTCAAGTTGCCGCTGATGGCGCCGCGTAACGGTTCCGGTTTTGGCACCAAGTTCACCGTCTCCATCGAAGCCGCCGAGGGCGTCACGACCGGTATCTCCGCCGCCGACCGTGCGCGCACCGTGCAAGCGGCCGCCGCGAAGAACGCCCAGGCCGACGATATCGTCAGCCCAGGCCATATCTTCCCGCTGATGGCGCAAGCCGGCGGCGTGCTGGCACGTGCTGGCCATACCGAAGCCGCTTGCGACCTGGCGCGTATGGGCGGCTTCGAGCCGAGCGGGGTGATCTGCGAGATCATGAATGACGACGGCACCATGTCGCGTCGTCCGGAGCTGGAAGTGTTCGCCGCCGAGCACGGCATCAAGATCGGCACCATCGCTGACCTGATTCACTACCGTTTGATGCACGAGCGCACGGTTGAACGTGCCAGCGAGCAGGTGCTCGACACCGAACTGGGTCAGTTCAACCTGGTGACCTACCGTGATGGCGTGGAAGACACCGCGCACATGGCCCTGACACTGGGCACGGTGTGTGCTGAAGAACCGACCTTGGTGCGCGTGCACAACATGGACCCGCTGCGCGACCTGTTTCTGGTCAACCAGCCGGGCCGTTGGAGCCTGCGTGCGGCCATGGCCGAGGTGGCTAAGGCCGGTAGCGGCGTGGTGCTGCTGCTGGGCAATCCGCTGACTGGGCCAGAACTGCTGGCGCTGCTGGATCGTCAGCAACCGGCCAGCCCGGCCACGTACAGCACGGTCGGTGCAGGCTCGCAGATTTTGCGTGACCTCGGCGTGCGTAAGATGCGCCTGATGAGCTCACCAATGAAGTTCAATGCGATATCCGGCTTTGACCTAGAAGTTGTAGAATACCTGCCCGCTGAATAACGACTGCCGCGCTATGCGCTGTTTCGTTGGGCTATTCATTTTTTGCCCCTGGCTCTTTAACGCTATATGAGAATTGTTCCATGACCCTGAAGACCATCGAAGGTACTTTCATCGCCCCGCAAGGCAAATTCGCCCTGGTCGTCGGCCGCTTTAACAGCTTTGTTGTCGAAAGCCTGGTAAGTGGCGCCGTTGACGCCCTGGTTCGCCATGGCGTGAAGGAAGACGACATCACCATCATCCGTGCGCCGGGTGCCTTCGAGATCCCGCTGGTGGCACAGAAAGTCGCCCAGCGTGGTGACTTTGACGCGATCATCGCCCTCGGTGCAGTCATCCGTGGCGGCACCCCGCACTTCGAATACGTGGCGGGCGAATGCACCAAGGGCTTGGCCCAGGTGTCCATGGAGTTCGGTGTGCCGGTCGCCTTTGGCGTACTGACTGTCGATTCCATCGAGCAAGCCATTGAGCGCTCCGGCACCAAGGCCGGTAACAAAGGTGCAGAAGCTGCATTGTCTGCCCTGGAAATGGTTAGCCTGCTGGCGCAGTTGGAGGCCAAGTGAGCCAGACCGACGGTAACGGGCAGCCACCGCAAGCGCCGAAAAAAGGCCCTAGCACCAAGACCCTGGCACGCCGTCAGGCGCGCACGCTGGCCATGCAAGCACTGTATTCCTGGCACATGGCTGGGCAGCAGTTGAACGAAATCGAAGCGCAGTTCCGCGTCGATAACGACTTCACGGCAGTCGACGGTGCTTACTTTCACGAGATTCTGCACGGCGTGCCGCGGCAGAAGAGTGAGATCGACGGGGCTTTTGCGTCGTTGCTGGATCGCCCGCTGGATGAAATCGATCCGGTTGAGCTTTCGATCTTGCGTCTGTCGACCTTCGAGCTGAAAAACCGCATCGATATCCCTTATCGCGTGGTGATCAACGAAGGCATCGAGTTGGCCAAGGTGTTTGGTGCAACCGACGGGCACAAGTTCGTTAACGGCGTGCTGGACAAGCTGGCGCCGCGTTTGCGGGCCGATGAAGTTCGCGCCCACAAGCGCTGATCTGGCTTGAGTGCCTTGGGTGAGTTTGAGCTGATCCGTCACTACTTCGCCGCTGCGTCCTGTGCGCAGGCTGGCGAAGGCGTGGCTTTAGGTATTGGCGACGACTGTGCCCTGCTGGAGTTGCCAGCTGGCGAACAGCTGGCCATCTCCACTGACACCCTGGTTAGTGGGGTGCATTTTCCCCTATCACCTGACCCTTATCTGCTCGGCCAACGCGCGCTGGGTGTCTCGGTCAGTGATTTAGCAGCGATGGGCGCGACGCCTGTCGGCTTTACCCTCGCCTTAACCTTGCCTGGCGCCGAGCCCGATTGGTTGCAAGCCTTTGCTCGCGGTTTGGACCACATGGCGCAACGCTGTGCGATTCGACTGATTGGCGGCGACACGACTCGCGGTCCGCTGAGCCTCACCCTGACGGTTTTCGGCCGTGTGCCTACCAGTATGGCTCTGACGCGAAAGGGCGCCCAGGTTGGCGATCTACTCTGCGTGGGCGGCGAACTGGGCGATGCTGCGGGTGCGTTGCCGCTGGTGCTGGGGCAGCAGCAGGCTGAGCCAGCAGTGGCCGCTGCGCTGTTGGCGCGTTACTGGTCGCCCATGCCGCAGCTTGAATTGGGCCTGGCCCTGCGCGGCAAGGCCAGCGCCGCGCTGGATATCTCCGATGGTTTACTCGCTGATTGCGGGCATATTGCCGCCGCGTCTGGCGTGGGGCTGATTATCGAGCAGGCGCAGGTGCCGCTTTCCGCCGCCTTGCGGGCCTTTGCCGGAGAGTCGGTGGCGCGTCAGTGCGGTTTAAGCGGCGGCGATGATTATCGGCTGGCCTTTACCTTGCCGGCGCACTATCTCCCTGAGTTACAGCAGACCGGCTTGCCGGTGCAGGCGATTGGCCGGGTCGTGGCCGGCCAGGGCGTTACCCTGCTGGATCCACACGGTCAGCCCGTTCAGCTGCCCCGTAGCGGCTATCAACATTTTGGAAGTGTCCGTGACTGATCATCCCAAGCAAGTTCCTGCCGAGTTCGTACCGCCTTCGGTGTGGCGCAATCCCTGGCATTTCCTAGCCTTTGGTTTTGGCTCCGGCACCTTGCCGAAAGCGCCGGGTACCTGGGGTTCGCTGGTGGCGTTGCCGTTTATCCCGCTGTTTCAGTTGCTGCCGGATTGGGGCTATTGGCTGATGCTCGGCCTTACCATGCTGTTTGGCTTCTGGCTGTGCGGCAAGGTGGCCGATGACCTGCGGGTGCATGACCATGAAGGCATCGTCTGGGACGAAATGGTCGGCATGTGGATTACCCTTTGGCTGGTGCCGGACGGCTGGGGCTGGCTGCTGCTAGGCTTCCTATTGTTTCGCCTGTTCGACATTCTCAAACCATGGCCGATTCGCTGGATCGATCGGCATGTGCATGGTGGTGTTGGCATCATGCTCGATGACGTACTCGCGGGCGTATTCGCCTGGTTGGCGCTGCAACTGATTGTTTGGGGGTGGGCCAACGGGTTGGCTGCTGCGCTGGGTTGGTGACGCGTAAGAGGTAGGCAATGGAGCGCTGCATTTATTGGATGCTGTGGGCTGTAATGAGCGTTGCCAGTACCTTGGCCAGTGCTGTCGAGCTGGGTCAGGTACGCATCGCTGCCGAATCTTGGCCGCAGCACACTGATGCCGATGGTGGCGGGCTGGCTTGGGATATCCTCCGTGCGGTCTATGAGCCGGCAGGCGTAGAGCTGCAGATACACAGCGTGCCCTATACCCGCTCGATTGGTCTGGTGCAGCGTGGCGTAGCCGATGCCTGGGTAGGCGCCTACCTTAATGAAATCGCTGACCGTGTGATTTACCCGCGTTGGCACTATGACGCCGACAAGATTGTGGCGCTGGGGCTGGCCAGTACACCCGCACCGACCCTTGAAAGCATCGGCTCGTTTCGCCTGGCGTGGGTGCACGGCTATGAATACCAACGTTATCTGCCAAATTTGCACCAGTACCGCGAAGTGCTGCGCCGCAGCGGTATCCTCGGCATGCTGGATCAGGGGCGCACGGATTTCTATCTCGATGCTCAAGATGAAATTACATTTATTTTGCGTGATGCCCGCGTGCCGTCGCGTTACCGCGTTTCCCCGTTGATTGATCTGCCGCTGTATTTGGGCTTTGGCGATAACCCGCGTGGCCGTGCCCTGGCCGAGCTGTTCGATAAGCGCATGGACGAGTTGGTCGCAGATGGCCGTTTGCGGCCGATATTCATGCGCTGGAAGCAGCCTTACCCGTTTGATTAACCTGTGCGAGGCCGTCCATGTACGCCCTGAAATTAATCCTATTGAGCGCGCCGTTGCTATTGAGCAGCTGGGTAATGGCGGCCACTCAGGTGCGCGTCGTCGGCCTGTTCCCCGGCGCTGCAGTCTTGAATGTCGAAGGGCAGCGCAAGCTGGTCAAAGTCGGCCAGGTTGGCCCGCGTGGTGTCCAGGTGGTCAGCGCTGACAGTCGGGGCGCGGTGTTGCGTGTCGACGGTATTGAACGCAGCTACAGCCTCAGTCGCGAGTACAGCAATGGCTTTGCTGAAGCGCAGAAGAAGCAACTCAGCGTGGCCAAAGGTATCGGCGGGCATTACTGGGTCGCCGGCTCGGTGAACAGTCAGTCCATCCAGTTTCTGGTCGATACCGGCGCCACCTCGGTGGCACTTAATGATGAGCATGCCCGCCGGTTAGGTATCGACTACCGGGTTACCGGCTCGCCTTTGCAAGTGAGCACCGCCAGTGGCACGGCACGCGGCTGGCGGGTGACGCTGGATCGGGTCAAGGTCGGTGAGCTGGAAGTATTGGGCGTTGATGCCGTGGTGCTCGAAGGCAGTTCGCCTCGCGAAGCCTTGCTCGGCATGAGTTTTCTCAGCCGGGTTGGCTGGAAAGTGGAGCAGGATATGCTGGTGCTCGAGTCCAAGTACTAAGCGCTTGCTGGCAGCCTGCTACGCGTCGGCCCTACGACGTTAAAAACAGGACCCCAGCTTGTAAGAACAGAAACAAATGCTAGGCGGCTCGATCCTTATCATCAGTAATTCAGGCTGACCGGCTGCTGGGGCCTGCTGTTACAATGCCGGCTTGATTATTCCCTGCCCATTTCCTTTAGGAGTATCCGGTGTCCGTCGTGTTTGTCGCCGCCTCCCAGTTGCCTACGCCTTTTGGCCTCTTCACCATGCATGGCTTCCTCGAAGAGGCCACCGGCAAGGAACACGTTGCCCTGACCTTTGGCGATGTCGCCGATGGCGCCCCGGTTTTGGGCCGCTTGCACTCCGAGTGCCTGACCGGCGATGCGCTGTTCAGTCTGCGCTGCGACTGCGGCTTCCAGCTGGAAGCGGCGCTGCGCGCAATTGCGGATGAAGGCCGCGGTGTTTTGCTTTATCTGCGTCAGGAAGGCCGTGGTATTGGCCTGCTGAACAAAATTCGCGCCTATGAGCTGCAAGATGGTGGTGCTGATACGGTCGAGGCCAATGAGCGCCTGGGCTTCGGCGCCGATCAGCGTGACTACGCAATCTGCCTGCCGATGCTCGACCACCTGGGCATCAGCCAGCTCAAGCTGATGACCAACAACCCGCGCAAGGTTAAGGCGCTGGGCGATATGGGCATCAATGTGGCAACCCGTGTGCCGCTGCAGATCGGCCACAACCCGCACAACAAAAAGTACCTGGCGACCAAGGCTGGCAAACTCGGGCATATGCTCGGCAGCCTGCACCAGGGCGAGGTTGAGGAAAGCCTGTGACACGCAGCGAAGTGCGCCGGCGGCTGGCGCTGGAGTGGTGGCGACAGCTGGCCGTGACCCTGTTGCCGTTGTTCGTGCTCAACCTGCTATTTGGGGCTGAGCAGCAGACCGGCTTGCTGACTATGCCGCTGTTTATCGCCGGCCTGGCGTCAATGTTTGCCAGCTTGCCCCTGTTCAGTCGCTATAAACGCGCCTTGGTGGCCACTGAAAAAGCCCTCGATACAGCTGCCGAACACGATGCCTGGCTTGAGTTGGCGCGCGTCCGCCGTCTTGGGTTTCTGGGGGCGGCCGCGCCGGCCTGGATTGCCGCCGTTGCGGTGTTCGCCGGGCTGGAAGCGATTCCGCTGATCCTCCTGGCGATTTCCAGCGTCGTGATGCTCTACCTCTACCGCATCCCCCGCCAACTCGGCTAATGCGCGCGCTTGTTGTGGCCCTGCTGGCCCTGCTGGCCTGGCCGGCAGTGGGCGCCGAGCGGCTGATTAGTCTGGGCCCCTCTGTAACTGAAATCGTGCTTGAGCTCGGAGCTGTCGACCTGCTGGTTGGCGTGCTGGATGCGGGCCCGCGTCCGCCTGCGGCCGCGCATGTGCCTTCCGTCGGACGCTACGGGCAGCTGGAGATGGAGCGCGTTATCAGTCTGCAGCCTGACTTGGTGTTGCTCTTGCCTGAAAGCATTAGCCGGGCGCAGCGCCAGCAGTTGCAGGCCTTTGGCATCCCGATGTTGGTCGTTAAACCGCGCAAGCTAGCCGACCTGGCGCAGCAGTTTGTCGAGATCGGTACGCGTATCGGTCGTGCCGAACAAGGTTTGCGCCTGCAGCAGCAATTTCTGCAAGGGATGGCTGGTTTAGCTCAGCGCTATCAACGTCCACAGCCACTGCGGGTGTTTTATCAGGTTTGGGATGTACCGCTGTATACCCTTGGCGGCCAGCAGATTATTAGCGATGCCCTGCGTGTCTGTGGCGCCGAAAATATCTTTGCCGACCTGAGCCTGCCGGCTCCGCAAGTGAGTGTCGAGGCCGTCTTGCAGCGCAACCCCGAGGTGATTCTGGCCGGCACTCAGACGCAACTGGAGGCCTGGCGTAAGTGGCCAGTGGTGCGCGCTGTCGAGTTAAAGCAACTCTGGTTAGTGCCCGACGAGGGCATGGAGCGACCAAGCTTCCAGATGTTGGGGGCGATGGAGAAACTCTGTGAGCAGTTGGCAGCGGCCGAGTGAGTCGTGAAAGCAAGAAGGCCGCCCAATAGGCGGCCTTCTTGTAGGTGCTGCGTGGCTAGAAACGGTAGCCGACGCTTAGCTGTACCTGTTCTTCTGGAGCCGGGTAGCGGCTGTTGATAAAGCCAAAGGCATCATATTGCTTACCGGTGAGGTTATTAACCCGCAGCTTGCTATTGAATTGCCTGTAGTCGTAGCTGAGCGCGGCGTTGAGAAGGGTGTAACCACCGGCTTTTTGCTGGCTGTTGGCATCATCGCCTGAGTAGTAGCGATTCCCGGTGTATACCGCTTCCACATAGCTTTTCAGCCCTGGCAGGATTTCATAGCTCAGGTGAGCGCTAGCGCTATGCGGCGCAACCCAGGGCACGTCGTTACCTTTGAAACTGCCCGCGCGGTACTGCGCATCGGTAAAGCTGTATTGGCCGCCAATGCTCAAGCGCTTAGTTAGTTGGCGCTCTGATTCCAATAGCAGTCCGTCGCGGCGAGTCTTATCCAGATTAATGTTGGCACCCTTACCTTGGAAACCAAGCGGGTTAACGATCTCGGAGTCGTACATCAGCTCATCTTGTAGATCCATTCGATATAGCGTCGCTTGGTAGCGCTGGACGCCGTCTTGCCACTCGATGCCGCTTTCCCACGAGACGCCGGTTTGTGGTTTAAGAAAGACGACGTCAGGCAAGGTAAAGGCATTGTCGTTAACGTTGGCCCAGCGCAGTACATCCTCGCGCTTGATAAACACGCGGGTCTGTTGATTAGCTTGCCAGCTCAAGCCAATGCTGGTGCTGTCTTCGTTATCGCGATGTTTGAGTTGTTCCGATTTATTGTTGTCGTCGGCTTCGCTATTGCGATAGCCCAGGGTCAACGTCACGTCATTACCGAGGCTCTGGCTGAACTGCGTATACCAGTCACGCAGTGTTTGCTGAAATGCGGTGGCGTTGTACTCGTAATCGCTGCTGATGTGGTCGTGGCCCAGCAGCCATTCTGCATTGCCAAGGCTGTTGTCGAAGCGTGCGGTGATACGCGGGCTAAACGTTTCTATACGGGTGCCTTGGATGAACGGCGAAACGAATGACCCGTAGTTGAAGCTTCCGATACCGTCTTGATCGCTCTGGCTGTAATCGAAATGGGTGGTCCAAACATTGTCTAGCTGTTGTTCAAGCGCAAAGCGGTGAACTTGGGTTTTGCTGTTGTTGTAGCCATTGCTGTTTGCGTCATAGCTGGCTTTGCGGTCAGCCCTGCGTTCGGCAAGGCTCAAGCTTCCTGGATACAACAGCTCATCATTCACCGTCTGGTATTCGTATAACGCATGGCCGCTGTCATGGTCATAACGTAGGCGGGCAAAGGCGTTGCTGTAGTTGGCGTTGTTGTGGTCGCGGTAGTTATCGGTGTTGCGGGTTTCGCCGCTCGCATACAACGAGAAGCCGGCGCCCAGCTGTTGGCTGATATGGCCGCGGTAGGCTTCGAGGTCGTGACTGCCGATGCTGCTCTCGATATAGGCTTCATTGCTAGAGGGCGTGCGGGTAATGATGTTGATCACCCCGCCGACGGCTTGGTCACCATAAAGCACCGTCCCCGCCCCGCGAATGATCTCGATGCGCTCAATGTTGGCCAGTGGCACGCTGTTAAAGTCTGGCCCTGCCTGTGAGGGCTGGTTGAGGCGACGCCCATCAACCAGCACCAATGTGTTGTTCGCCGCGTTCTCGCCAAAGCCGCGCAAACTTAGAGCGGCTCGGTTGCCGTCGCCCATGGTGTCGCGTATCTGCAAGCCGGCTTGAGCCCGTAGCACATCAATAAGTGATGAAGCCGCAGTTTCTTCAATCTGCTTGCGATCAATGACCTTAACACTGGCCGGTGCCGGCGCTTTTAGCGCAGTGGCGCGGGTGATCACCAGCGGCGGTAATTCATAGCTGCTGGTATCGGTAGCAGCCAGGGCGAGATTCGGCGCTAGCACCACTGCCAGGGCAAGGCGGGACATTTTCATTTAGAGAATCCTCAAAAGGTCGAAAGACTTTTGAGGAGGGCAGGGGCAAGAACGGGCGCGCGGGCGCAGCCTGAGCTTGACGGTGATGCCCTCCGCAACACCCGTCACATCCAGCAAGGCCGGTCTCCGGACTCTCGACGTGCGTGGCCTCGTCCTTCCCAGATTGCTCCAGTGGCACGTGTGAGGCGACGTGCAGATTCGCTCTGCGGTCGATTACCGTTGCGGGGGCAGCGCCGGAATAGCTCTTTATGAGCGCACCGGCTTCCCGTTTAACGCCGCTTTACGGATAAAGGGCGCACCTTGGCGGAAGTAAAACGCCGCGCACCTTAATGCGCGGTTAAATCTATTACAAGCGAGCTAGGTTCAGCGCGGGATGAGCGGTACTCATACAGCCTGAAATGCGAGCCGGGCGCGTATGGCCGCTTCGATACCGGCGGCATCCAGCCCGCACTCGGCGAGCATCTGCGTGGGCTTGGCGTGCTCGACGTAGTAGTCAGGCAGGCCGAGGTGCAGCAGCGGTTTGAGGATGTTCTCGCGGGCAAGGAATTCGCTGGCCGCACTGCCGGCGCCGCCCATCACGCTGTTCTCTTCAATCGTCACCAGCAGTTCATGGCTGGCGGCCAGTTCACGTACCAGGGCTTCGTCCAGCGGTTTGACAAAGCGCATGTCGACCACAGTGGCATCCAGCGCTTCACCGACCTTGAACGCCTCACTCAGCTGTACGCCGAACACCAGCAGGGCGGTTTGCTTGCCCTGGCGGCGGATAATGCCTTTGCCGATTTCAAGGGGCTCAAGGCCTGGTTCGATGGTCGCATTAGGGCCTGTGCCGCGCGGGTAGCGCACGGCTGCCGGGCCATCGAACAGGTGGCCGGTGGTGAGCATGCGGCGCAGTTCGTTTTCATCACTCGGCGTCATCACCAGCATACCGGGGATGCAGCGCAGGTAGGAAATATCGAAGCTGCCGGCGTGGGTCGGGCCGTCTTCGCCAACCAGCCCGGCACGGTCGATGGCGAACAGCACGTCGAGGTGCTGTACGGCGACATCGTGAATCAGCTGGTCATAGGCACGCTGGAGGAAGGTCGAGTAAATCGCCACCACCGGCTTAACCCCGTCGCAGGCCATGCCGGCGGCCAGGGTGACCGCATGTTGTTCGGCGATGGCGACGTCGAAATAGCGCTCGGGGTAACGTTCGCTGAACGCCACCAAATCCGAGCCTTCTTTCATCGCCGGGGTGATGCCGACCAGGCGTGGGTCTTGCGCGGCCATGTCGCACAGCCACTGACCGAATACGCTGGAATATTTAGGGCCTGTGGGCTGCTTGGCCACGGGCGGGGCGTTGATGGGCTCCAGCTTGGTGATCGCGTGATAGCCAATCGGGTCGACTTCAGCGGGCGCAAAGCCCTTACCTTTCTTGGTCACCACATGCAGGAACTGCGGGCCGTCGAGGTCACGCATATTGCGCAGGGTGGCGAGCAGGCTTGGCAAGTCGTGGCCGTCGATCGGGCCGATGTAGTTCCAGCCGAGTTCTTCAAACAGGGTGCCGGAGACCAGCATGCCCTTGGCATGCTCTTCAGTTTTACGGGCAATCTCCCAGGCACCGGGCAGTTTGGACAGAACTTTTTTGCTGCCTTCACGCATATTGGCGTAGGTGCGGCTGGAGAGGATCTTGGCCAGGTAGGTGGACAGGCCGCCGACATTTTTCGAGATCGACATGTCGTTGTCGTTGAGCACCACCAGCATATTGGCTTTGACGTCGCTGGCGTGATTTAGCGCCTCGAAGGCCATGCCGGCGGTCAGCGCGCCATCACCGATCACCGCGACTGATTTGCGCTTGCTGCCCTGCATGCGCGCCGCAATGGCCATGCCGAGCGCCGCGCTGATGCTGGTGCTGGAGTGGCCGACGCCGAAGGTGTCGTATTCACTTTCCGAGCGGCGTGGGAAGGCGGCGATGCCGTCCTTCTGGCGCAGGCTGCCCATCTGCTCGCGACGGCCGGTGAGAATCTTGTGTGGGTAGGCCTGGTGGCCCACATCCCACACCAGGCGGTCGTCCGGGGTGTCGAAGACATAATGCAGCGCCACGGTCAGCTCGATCACACCGAGGCCCGCGCCGAAATGTCCACCGGTCTGCCCGACTGTATACAGCAGGTACTGGCGCAACTCGTCGGCCAGGGTTTCCAGCTCGGCTTCACCCAGGCGGCGCAGCTCGTCCGGCGTATTGGCGCGGTCTAGAAGGGGCGTCAGCGGGCGCTCACGGGGAATCTCGTGGAAGGTCGTCGGCATCGGGCAGATCGTTATAGGAGCAAAAGATGCGGCAGTTTACCCGAAGCGCCGGAAACTGCCCAAACATGCTTCGGTTCAACGCAGCCGTTGCCCGGAATGCATCCGGGCAACGGTCAGTGGCTACCAGGTATCGACTGTGCGCTTCTTGCCGGTGCGCGACGTGGGCTTTGGCGCTGCATTCAGGCCGCGCAGCAGCCAGGCGCGAGTTTCCACGGGGTCGATCACCGCATCGATCTCCAGGAAGCTGGCCATATTGATGCCCTTGCCGTTTTGGTAAGCCTTGGCCACCAGCTTGTCGAATAATTGCTGGCGCGCGGCGGACTCTTCGATAGCTGCCAGCTCCTTGGCAAAACCCAGACGCACCGCACCTTCCAGGCCCATTGCGCCAAACTCGGCGCTGGGCCAGGCGATGGTAAACAGCGGCGAATGGAAGCTGCCGGCGGCCATGGCTTGCGCGCCGAGGCCGTAACCCTTGCGTAGCACCACGGTGAAAAACGGCACCGTCAGGCTGGCGGCCGCCACGAACATGCGCGACACATGGCGCACCGTGGCCTGTTTTTCTGCCTCTGGGCCGACCATAAAACCGGGTGTATCGCACAGCGACAGCAGCGGGATATCGAAGGCATCGCACAGCTGCATAAAACGCGCGGCTTTGTCGCCGGCCACGGCGTCGATGGCGCCGCCCAAGTGCGCGGGATTATTGGCCATCAAACCGAACGGTTTACCTTCAATGCGGATAAATGCGGTGATCAGCCCCGGGGCAAACTGGCGGCGCAGTTCCAGCACCGAGTCGCGGTCGGCCAGGATGGCGATGACCTGGCGGATGTCATACACGCGCAGGCGGTTCTCCGGGATGACATGCCGCAGCTCGCGCTGATCGGCGCATTGCCAGTCGCTGAGCGTGCCCTGGAAGTAGCTCAAGTATTGCTTGGCGACCTGCACGGCCTCAGTTTCATCTGCCACCAACACATCGATAACGCCATTGGGCCCCTGCACGCTGACCGGGCCGACTTCTTCCGGTTTGAAGCTGCCGAGGCCGCCGCCTTCGATCATCGCCGGGCCGGCCATGCCGATGGTGGCGTTGTCGGTGGCGATAATCACATCACAGCAACCGAGCAGGGCGGCGTTGCCGGCAAAACAGCGCCCGGATACCACGCCGACCAGCGGCACCAGCCCGGAGAGTTTGGCCATGCCAACAAAGGTGTGGCAGTCCAGCCCGGCGACGCCGACAAAATCAGTGTCCCCCGGACGGCCGCCACCGCCTTCGGCAAACAGCACCAGCGGCAAGCGCCACTGTGCGGCGAGGCCGAGCATGCGGTCGGTTTTCTTGTGGTTCATCACGCCCTGGGTGCCGGCGAACACCGTGTAGTCGTAGGCGATGGCCATGCAGCGCGCGGCTTCGCTACCGAATGTCTCAGCGTTAACGGTGCCAATACCGGCGACCAGGCCATCAGCCGGGCTTTGTTCGATTAGTTCTTCCAGCGAGCGTCGGCGGCGTTGCGCGGCAATCGCCAGCGCGCCGTATTCGCTGAAACTGCCGTCATCCAGCAGCTCGGCGAGGTTCTCGCGCACCGTGCGCTGGCCGGTTTTGCGCCGCTTGGCCACGGCCTGCGGGCGGCGTTCGTCAAGTGTGATGGAATGGCGTTCGAGCACTTCGGCCAGGTCCGCACGAATGTGCTCCAAATCCAGGCTTTGCTCGTGTTGGTGGGTGGCGGCATCGACCTCGGCGGGTTCGATAAACAGCAATGCTTGGCCTTCATTCATCGCGCTGCCGACCTGCACCGCCAGTTGGCGGACGATACCGCTGTGGCGGGCGCTGACCACGAACTCCATCTTCATCGCCTCCAGTACGGCGATGGTTTGGCCGACGGCAACCGCATCGCCTTCGGCCACCTCCAGGCTGACCACCACGCCGCTGCTATGGGTGTGCAGCGCAAGGCAGCCCGGCGGGGCGTCCTGTACGTGATGGGTGGTTTGGCGGGTTGCCTGGATATCGGCAAAGAAGTGATGCGGGTGGGGCTGGGGTTGTGCCGCCAGCAGCTCGCCCAAGTGTTTTTCGACAAAGCGCGTGGTCAGTCGATAGCTCGCCACTTGCGGTAGGCGCAGCAGGTTTTGCAGCAGGTGCAGGTTGCTTGCCACGCCTTCCAGGCGGAACTCGCATAGCGCGCGGTAGGCGCGGCGCAGGGCTCTGGGGTAATCCGCCGCGTGGGCGATTAGTTTGGCCAGCAGCGAATCGTAACTGGGGCTGACCGGATAGCCGGCGTAGCCGTAACCATCCACACGCAGGCCGGGGCCGCTGGGTGGTTGGTAGGCACTCAGGGTGCCGGCGGCCGGGCGCGTGCTGCCATCGGCGTTCATGCTTTCCAGGTTGATGCGCAGCTGCACGGCGCAGCCATTGACGGGCGGCGGTTGCAGCAGGCCGAGGTCGGCGAGTGACTGGCCGGCAGCGAGCTTGAGCTGGGTGTGCAGCAGGTCGACGCCGGTGATCTGTTCGGTGACGGTGTGTTCGACCTGAATGCGCGGGTTGGCCTCCATAAAGTAGAAGCGCTCGGGCTGCTCGGCATCCAGCAGAAACTCGAAGGTGCCCAGGCCCTGGTACTTTGTCGCTCCGGCCAGCTTTAGCGCGCAGGCGATCATGCGCTCGCGGGTGGCGGCGGGCAGGTCCGGGCTGGGGGCGATTTCCACCAGCTTCTGCTGACGGCGTTGCAGGCTGCAGTCGCGCTCCCATAGGTGGCTGACCGCGCCCGTGCTGTCGCCCAGCACCTGAATTTCGATATGCCGGGCCTGGCTGACCAACTGCTCGATATACAGCGCGTCGTTGCCAAAGGCGGCGCGGGCTTCCGATTGGCAGCGGGCAAAGGCCGCGTCCAGTTCGCTGGCGGCAAATACCGGGCGCATACCACGGCCACCACCGCCGGCCAGGGCTTTGAGCATGACTGCGCCATGTTCGGCGAAGAACCCGTGGGCTTCGGCAAGGCTGATCGGCCGATTGATCCCCGCCACCAAAGGTACCGCGCAGCGTTCGGCTAATTCCCGCGCAGCGGCTTTGTCGCCAAACAGTTGCAGCACTTCGCTGCTGGGGCCAACAAAACACAAACCGGCGGCCTGGCAGCGGCGGGCGAATTCGGCGTTTTCCGCAAGAAAGCCATAGCCCGGGTGCACGGCATCGCAGCCTTGAGCTTGAGCGATGGTGATCAGTTGATCCATGTCCAGATACGCCGCTACGCCACGGCCGCTGAGGGCGACGGCGCTATCGGCCTGGCGCACATGCAAGGAGGCGGCGTCATCTTCGGCGTACACGGCCACGGAGCGGATGCCCAGTTCGCTGGCGGCGCGGGCGATACGGATGGCGATTTCGCCACGGTTGGCGATCAGCAGGGCGGTAAAAGGCGCGCTCACAGTAGGCTCTCCAGTTCGTTCTTTTTCACCTTGCCGGTGGCCGTCATGGGCAGTGCCGCGACCACGCGCAGTTCCGGGACCTTGTAGCTGGCCATGGCCGCCTTGCACCAGGCGTGCAGGCTGTCGGCGTTCTCCTGGCTACCGGCCTTGAGCACAACAAAGGCCACCGGACGTTGGCCACTGCTGGTATCTGCGCGCCCGATCACTGCGCTGGCGAGCAAGGCAGGGTGCTGGCCGAGCATGGCTTCCAGCTCGCTGGGGAATACGCTCATGCCGTTGACCTTGAGCATCTCCTTACGCCGGCCTAGGTAGCGGATAAAGCCCTGCTCGGTGATCTGACCAAGGTCGCCAGTGTGCAGCCAGCCGTCCTTGAGCACTGCCGCAGATTCTTCCGGGCGTTGCCAGTAACCGTGCAGCAGCGAAGGGCTGCGCACGCACAGCTCGCCTTCGCTGCCCAGCGGCAGTAGCTCGCCGGTGTTGAAGTCGCAGACCTTGAATGCGGTGCCGGGCACCGGCAGGCCGACGAAGGTCGGGGCGCTGTTCAGGTCAAAGTCGTCATCTTGCAGGCCGTAGGTAAAGGTGTCGCAGGTATGGGTTTCGGTCATACCAAAGCTGAATTCGAACAGTGTGCAGCTGGTCAGTGCGCGCCAGCGCTGGCGGTAGTCGCGGGTCAGCTTCTTGATAAAAGAAATGCTGCCAGTGCGTTGCAAGGAGTCCAGGCGGTAGGTGCCGGCTTCGGGGTGTTCGAGCACCTCGACGGCGCTGTCGACCAGCAGGCCGCAATGGCTGACCCGGTAATGCTCGACGGCGGCCATAAACGCCAGCGCGTCCCAGCGCGCCAGGAGTACCAGGCGACAACCGCTGAATACCGGAAACAACAGCCCGGCGTTTTCTCCGGCAATCCAGAACTCCGGCAAGAAGTTGAGCATCACGCTGTCAGTGTGTAGCCCCAGCGCGACGGGCACAAAGCTGGCACAGGTGTAGAGCATGTCGCCGTGGGTGTGCACGCAGCCTTTCGGCAGGCCGGTGGTGCCACCGGTGTAATTGAGCGCGGCGATATCCTCCAGCTGCGGGCGGTGGCTGGGCGTGGCGTGCTGGCAGTGCTCTAGCGCCGGGAGAAAGTCGATGGCGTCATCGGCCTGAACCTTGGGCGCGAGCAGCAGGTCGGCCACCGGGATGCTGGGCACGCTGGGGCGCAGTTCCGACAGGCTGGTGCTCAGTACCTGGCTGAGCGCGCATTCTTCGCGCACCGCCCGAACCACGGGTAGCAATTGGTCAAAGCAGAGGATGACGTGCGCGCCGCTGTCCTTGAGTTGGTAGGCCAGCTCCATCGGCTTGCTCAGCGGGCTGACCGGCGCATACACAGCGCCACATTTGAGAATGCCGTAGAAAGCAATGTGCAGTTGCGGGCAGTTGGGCATAAATACCGCTACCCGATCCCCCACCTTGACCCCTAGCTCGACCAACAGGGCGGCGCAGCGGTCGGACAAACGGTCCAGTTCAGCCCAGGTGATGCTATGGCCGTAAAAATCCAGTGCCGGGCGGTCGGGCTGCTGCTTCGCCCAGGCGCGCAGGTACTCGCTGAGCGGTTGTTGGCCGTGTGGGTACTGCGCTTCGCGTGGGGCATTGGCAGGCCAGGCGGCGGCTTGCAGGCGGGACAGTTGGTCGAGGTAAGCGTTTTCAAGCATGGCAGAAGAGGCCTCGGTGTTCTTGTTTGCGGGCATCTTAGGCAGCCTTGCTGGGGCGGTAGAACTGATGCTTATGCATCGTTATCCATGAGCCGCATTCATGGTTTGTTCTGTGTGCATGGCTGTTAGGCTGCAGCGATGTGCTCTTGCAGGGAATAACCATGAATCAGCAGCATGAATGGTCGAAGATGGATCGCATCGACCTGAATCTGTTTCGAGTGTTTGAGGTGATTTACCGTGAGCGCAACCTGACCCGCGCGGCGGTTTTGTTGCACCTCAGTCAGTCCGCGGTCAGCCATGCGCTTAATCGTCTGCGCGAGCAGCTGGGTGATCCACTGTTTGTCCGCGAGGGGCGTGGCGTCGCGCCGACACTGTTGGCCACGCAACTGGCCCCGGGTATTCAGGCGGCGCTGGCCGGCTTGCTGCGCAGCGTGACGCGCGAGCAAGACTTTGACCCGTTGCGTGACCGGCGCACCTTTACCTTGAACATGCCTGAGCAGATGGAACCGGTGGTGCTGCCGAGCATTGTCGCTCACCTGCGTGAGGTGGCCCCGCAACTGGAGGTGCGTTGCAGCAGCGTGCATTGGGCTGAGTTGCAGCGTGAATTAAGCGCGGGGCGGGTCGATCTGGCCATTGAAATTGCCCGCTCAACGGACCCAGAGCTGCGACAGCAACTGCTCTTGAGTGATCCGTTGTGCGTAGTCGCGGGGCCGGCGTTTAGTGGGGAGTTGAGTGCGGCGCGTTATTTGGCCGCCGAGCATATTGCGGTGACGTCACGGCGGCGCGGGATCTGCGTGGAAGACCTGGCGTTAGCGCGGCAGGGGTTGGTAAGGCAAGTGCGGCAGCGTTGCCAGCATTACCTGTCGGCGGCTCTATTGGTGGCGCAGAGTGAGTGGTTGCTGACTATGCCGAGGCGTTACGCCGAGTTGATTAATGCCGGGTTGCCCAATCGGTTGCTCGATTTGCCGTTGGCACTGGTGCCGGTGAACCTCAATCTTTATTGGTCCATGCAGGTGGAGAACCAGGCGGGACATCGTTGGTTGCGTGAGCAGATGCTGACACTGGCAGGCAGCCGCTCGGGGATGGATCAGCTACGCCGTTCGACGATATAACGGGCCAGCTCTCGCAGTGGCTCGGCGGCTTGGTCGAAGGGGCGCAGAGCATGCAGCGCCTGTTCGCACAGCTCTTGGGCATAAGCTTTGGCGGCGTCGAGACCGAGCAGGGCGGGGTAGGTGGGTTTGTCGTGGGCCTGATCCTTGCCTTGGGTCTTGCCCAGGGTTGCGGTGTCGCTTTCCACGTCAAGGATGTCGTCTTGCACCTGAAACGCCAGGCCAATCGCGCGGGCATAGCTGTGCAAGGCTTTCAGGGCATGTTCGTCAGCCAGGCCGCTGGCTAGCGCGCCGAGCTGCACGCTGGCCTCGATCAGCGCGCCGGTCTTGTGCCGGTGCATGGTTTCCAGGGCGTTTTGGTCGAGTGCTTGGCCGACCGAGCCGAGGTCGATCGCCTGGCCGCCCACCATGCCCGCGGGGCCGGCTGCACGCGCCAGCGCGCTGAGCATGGCCAGGCGCAACTGCGCGTCGTGCGGGTTGTGCGTGGCGTCGGCGAGCACTTCAAAGGCCAGGCTCTGCAGACCGTCACCGGCAAGAATTGCGCAGGCTTCGTCGAAGGCTTTGTGGGTGGTTGGTTGACCGCGGCGCAGGTCGTCATCGTCCATCGCCGGCAGGTCGTCATGCACCAGGGAATAGGCGTGGATCAGTTCTACGGCGCAGGCGGCCGCATTGGCGCGTTCCGGCTCGCCGCCAAGGGCTTCGCAGGCGGCGTAGGCGAGTAGCGGACGTACGCGTTTGCCGCCATTGAACAGGCTGTAGCGCATGGCGGCATACAGGCGTTCCAGCTCCGGGCGTGGGCTGCTCAGGAGGGTTTCCAGGGCGCTATCGACGCGCCGTTGGCAGTGGCTCTGGTAGGTCGCGATCATGCCTGCTGATCCGCGTCGAAAGGGGCTTCCTCCAGCGCGCCGTCACGTTCCATGAGGATTTGCACTTTCTGTTCGGCCTGAGCCAATGCCGTTTGGCAATCGCGGGTCAGGCGTACGCCTTGTTCAAAGGCAGTCAGCGAGTCTTCTAGCGACAGCTCGCCGTTTTCCAGACGTTCGACCAGGTTCTGCAGATCGGTCAGGGATTGCTCGAAGTCGAGCGCGGCTTTTTTACGGGCGGCCATGGCGAATTTCTCGGGGGCGGATCGGCGGAATCGGGGGATATGCAACCGCGCGACACTAGCAGAGCGGGGCCGTACGGGCAAATCAGCGGGCGGTATCTGGACGTGTAGGAGGCGCTTTAGCGGAGAGCGACTATCGCGGCTAAAGTCCCTCCCGCAAAACGGTTGCTTAATTAGCCAGCAGTCAGCTGCTTACGCCATAGCCGCGGGCCATCAGCACCGCCAGTAATGGGATCACCAGTAGCAACAACAGTTCCAGGCGAATCACCCCAATCACCAGGCGAGCCTGGCGACTGCTGACCTGTGGCACTTCGCCGGCCTTGAGGCTGTTGCGCCAGTTGAGGAAAACAAAGGTCGGCAGCACGGAAATCAGCCCGATGAGAATAAACAGGCCGACTTTGGCGTGAAACAGGCTGTTGCCCAGGTAGTAGTCCAGGCCCTTGCCATGCCAGAGCACCCGCGCCAGGCCGCTGAATAACACCAGCCCGGCACTCACGCCGTAGGCGATGTCGGTGATGATCAGGCCACGTGCCCGGCGCAGATCCAGCGGCAATTTAAATTGCACATGTTCGATGCTGAGCAGGGCGAACAGCAGGAAGATCGACAGGTAATGCAGGTAGGCAACAAGTGCTTGGCCCATGCTGGCGTCCTTTCACAGAGGGGATTCAGTTAGCGAATTCGACCCGGTTACGGCCATTGCCTTTGGCCTGATACAGCGCCTGGTCGGCGCGCTTCAGGGCATCGTTCGGCGCATCTTGAGCGGTACGCAGGGTGGCGCCGATGCTGATGGTCAGCTTGATGTGCAGGCCATCGATATCCAGCGGCGTATTGCTCATGGCACTGCGAATGCGTTCGGCAATCTGTAGTAGTTCTTGCTGGTCGTGCACCTGCAGCAGCACCACGAATTCTTCGCCGCCGCTGCGTGTGACTACGTCCTGCGGGCGCACGGCGGCGCTGATGCGTCGCGCGGTTTCCCATAGCACCTGGTCGCCAGCGGCGTGACCATGGCTGTCGTTGATCTTCTTGAAGTAATCCAGGTCGCAAAACAGCACGCCCAGTTGCAGGTCAAGGTCGTCGGCCTGTTGCTGGTGCCTAGGCAGAAAGTGGTTAAGGCCGGCACGGTTCCACAGCTGGGTCAGGGGGTCGAGCATGGCCTTGCGTTGTTCACGGCTTAGCGCCGCGCGTAACTGTACGGTTTGCTCACTGTCGTTACGCAGTTTCAGGTAGCCCTCGACCAGTGCGGCCATGTCGATAAACAGGCTTTGTTGTTTGGCCGTGAGTTTCTGTGGCTGCGGGTCGATCAGGCACAGGGTACCCAGTGCCTGGTTTTCCGCGGAGAATAGGGGGTGCCCGGCGTAAAAGCGGATATTGGGGTTGTTGAGCACCAGCGGGTTGTCGTTAAAGCGCGGGTCGTTATGGGTGTCTTCGACAATAAGTGCCTGGGTACCCAAAATTGCGTGACCGCAGAAGGAGATGGCGCGTGGTGTCGCGTCTGCTTCCAGGCCGATGCGCGCTTTAAACCATTGCCGATCATGGTCGATCAGGCTGACCAATACGGTCTTGACCGCAAATACCTCGCGCACCACCCGCACCAAGGTGTCCAGGTAAGGGTCGGCCGGCGTGTCGAGTAACTCGTTATCGTCCAAGGCCTGCTGGCGCAGCGCTTCATCACTGGGTATTTCAGGGCTGAGCATGGGGAGCTCCTGATGGGCTGGGGGCGAACCATTGATCGGCCTTGGTCAGACGGTAAGCATAGCCCCCAAGGCACAGGCTGCGCAGCGCCATAAAACTGAGAAAGGCCAACCACAAGCCCTGGTTGCCCAGCGGTTGCAGGGCCCAGGCCAGCGGCAGACTGAGCAGCAGCGCCAGGAGCATGGCGTCGCGCATTTCGCGGGCGCGGGTGGCGCCGATAAACAGGCCATCGAGCAGGTAGCTCCAGACCGCGATCAAGGGGAGCAGGGCGAGGTACGGCAGGTAGATGAATGCCGCTTCGCGCACCGCGTCGATATTGGTTTGCAGTTGAATAAACCACTGCCCGCCGAGCAGAAAGAACAGCGCGAAACCGCTGCTGGCGAGTAGCGACCAACCACCGGCCACAATCAGCGTGCGCCTCAACGCACTGCGATCACGCGCGCCCAGTGCATGCCCGCACAGGGCTTCCAGGGCATGCGCCAGGCCATCAAGGGCGTGGGCGGTCAGTAGCAGGCCGTTGAGCAGCAGGGCGTTGGCCGCCACGGTGGCATCGCCCAGGCGCGCACCCTGCACGGTAATCAGGAAGAACACCGCCTGCAGCGCCAGGGTGCGGATAAAGATGTCGCGATTGACGGTCAGCAACGGTCGCCAGTTCAGCCAGCGGCGCAGCGCGGCCCAGTCCAGCGTGCCGGCATAGGCCCGCAGGGCGCGCCGCGCCAGGAACAGACCGAGCAGCGCGCCGCTCCATTCGGCAATCACCGAGGCCCAGGCGGCGCCCGCCACGCCCCAGTGCAGGCCGAGCACAAACAGCAGGTCGAGGGCGACGTTGAGCAGGTTAGTGGTCAGCAGAATGGCCAGCGGGCCACGGGCGTTCTGCGTACCGAGCAACCAACCGACCAGGGCGTAGGTGGTCAGCGCGGCGGGCAGGCCGAATAGGCGGATATGCAGGTAGTTGCGCGCCAGCTCATCGAGTTGCGCCGAAGGGTTCATCAGGCTCAGTGCGGCGCTGCTCAGGGGGATGGCCAGGCTGATCAGCAGGGCGGCCAGCAGCACACCAAGTAGCAAACCCTGCACCAATACCTGGCGCAGCGCACCGCCATCCTTGCGCCCGGCCGCCTGAGCACTGAAGCCGGTGGTGCCCATGCGCAGAAAGCCCACCGCCCAGGTCAGCAGGGTATACAGGCTGCCGCCCACGGCCACTGCGGCCAGTTGGTGAGCATGCGGCAAATGGCCAATCACCGCACTGTCGACCAGCGCCACCAAGGGCACGGAGAGGTTGCACAGGATCATCGGTGCAGCCAGCGCCCAGACTCGATGATGGGTGGGGGCGTGCTGCCAGGCATCGCGTACGGCGTTTATCAATGCGCTTCTCGGTCTGAAAATTAAAATGCCTGCAACTCAATGCGCGAGCGTGTGTCACAGACGGGCTATTAAACACGTATCGGCCGGCGCGCGCTGCTGAGCCGTTTTGCGTGCGCAGGCTTAGTTGTGGGTGAGTGCCTCGACTATAGTGTCAGGCCTGTGCATCTACCCCTGTTGGAGCCCGCAATGCCGAAGAATGGACTGCTTCTGGCACTTGTTCTGAGCCTGCTCAGTGCCTGTGATTCATCCACCCCTGGGCCGGCCGAAGTGACGGCCAGCCAAACCCCGCCGGTGATTAGTCAGGCGGCCAAGCCTGAGGTTGACCGCGCGGCGCTGGCCGAGCGTTACGCCGGTCGCGAGCTGAGCGTGGTGGATGTCTCGGAAGTGCAGCTGGACGGGGCGAGTACCTTGTCGATCAGCTTTTCGGTGCCGCTCGACCCCGAGCAGAAGCTCGCCGAGCGTTTGCATCTGGTCGATAGCAAGAGCGGCAAGGTCGATGGCGCCTGGGAGCTCAGCGACAACCTGATGGAAGTGCGCCTGCGCCACCTGGAGCCGCAGCGCAAGCTGGTGCTGACGGTGGATGCCGGGTTGCTCGGGCTGAATGGCAAGAAGCTCGCCGCCGAGCAGGTCACGCGTTTGGAAACTCGCGACCTGCAGGCCAGTGTCGGCTTCGCCAGCCGTGGTTCCTTGCTGCCCACGCGCCTCGCCGAAGGCCTGCCGGTGATTGCGCTGAACGTCGACAAGGTGAATGTCGAGTTCTTCCGCATCAAGCCCGAATCGCTGCCGGCTTTTCTCAATCGTTGGGGCCGTTCGAGCAACCTGGATACCTGGGAGGCGCGCAGCCTGTTGCCGATGGCTGATCTGGTCTACGGTGGGCGTTTCGACCTCAACCCCGCGCGCAATACCCGTGAAACCCTGTTGCTGCCGATTGCCGGCCTAGAGCCGTTCAAGCAACCCGGCGTTTACCTGGCGGTGATGCGTGAAGCGGGCAGTTACGCCTATTCGCAGCCGGCCACGCTGTTCACCCTGAGCGATATCGGCTTGTCTGCACGGCGCTACCAGAACCGTATCGATGTCTTCACTCAGGCCCTGGCCGGCGGCGATGCCCTGGGCGATGTACGCCTAGAAATCCTCAATGGTGAAGGCCAGGTGCTGGCCGAAGGCAAGACCGACGGCGCCGGCCACGCGCAGTTGCCGCTGCCGCCCAAGGCCGAGGTGTTACTGGCCCATCAGGCGCAGCAGACCAGCCTGCTGCGCTTAAACGGTTCGGCGCTGGACCTGGCCGAGTTTGATATTGCCGGCCCCGCCGCCCATCCCCTGCAGTTCTTTGTATTTGGCCCGCGTGACCTTTATCGTCCGGGCGAAACCGTGCTGCTCAACGGCCTGCTGCGCGATGCCGATGGCCGCGCGGTGAACGCCCAGCCGGTGAATGTTGAAGTGCGCCGCCCGGACGAGCAGGTCAGCCGCAAGTTCGTTTGGCAGGCCGATGACGCTGGCCTGTATCAGTACCAGCTGCAACTGGCTGACGAAGCCCCGACTGGGCGCTGGCAGCTGCTGTTTGAGCTGGGTGATGGCAAGCCGCAATTGTATGAATTCTCTGTGGAAGACTTCCTGCCAGAACGTATGGCGCTGGAAATAAAAGGCAGCGAAGAACCCTACACCCCGGTGGAAAATGCCCAGTTCGAGGTCACCGGTCGCTACCTGTACGGCGCGCCGGCGGCGGGTAATCGCCTCAGCGGTCAGCTCTATGTGCGGCCGCTGCGTGAGGCGGTGGCCAGCCTGCCGGGCTACCAGTTCGGTTCGGTCACCGAAGAAGAACTAAGTGAAGACATCGAACTGGATGAAACCAGCCTGGACGAGCAGGGCAAGGCCAGCCTGGATATCGAAAGCCGCTGGGCCGATGCCAAATCGCCGCTGCGTCTGATTCTGCAAGCCAGCCTGCAGGAATCCGGCGGCCGGGCGATTACCCGGCGAGTGATTCAACCCGTATGGCCGGCCGAGCGTCTGCCTGGCGTGCGTGGGCTGTTTGATGGCGAGGAAGTGGATGCCGACAGCCTGGCTGAGTTCGATGTGCTGGTGGCTGATGCGGCCGGTAACAAGCTGGCGGCTGATCAACTTAGCGTGCGCCTGATTCGTGAGCGCCGTGACTACTTCTGGAACTTCTCCGAGAGCGATGGCTGGAGCCATAACTACACCGAGAAATTCCTCACCCTCAACGAGGAAACCCTCAAGGTCGCAGCCGGCGGCACCGCCAAGATCAGCTTCCCGGTGGAGTGGGGCCCGTACCGCGTTGAAGTGATTGATGCGCAGACTGGCCTGCTCAGCAGCCTGCGCTTCTGGGCCGGCTACCGCTGGCAGGACAACGCCGACGGCGGCGCGGTACGGCCGGATCAGGTCAAGCTGGCGCTGGATAAACCGGCGTACGCCGATGGCGACACCGCCCAGGTAACCGTTACCCCTCCGTCTGCGGGCAAGGGCTACCTGATGGTGGAGTCCAGCGAAGGGCCGCTGTGGTGGCAAGAGATCGAGGTGCCGTCTGAGGGTAAGACCTTCGACATTCCGATTGCCAGGGAGTGGGCGCGGCATGACCTGTATGTCAGCGCGCTGGTGATTCGTCCCGGCGAGCGCAAGAGCAACGCCACGCCTAAACGCGCGGTCGGCCTGCTGCATCTGCCGCTGGAACGTGCTCCGCGCAAGTTGGCGCTGACCCTAACCGCTGCGGAGAAGATGCGCCCCAATCAGCCGCTCAACGTCAAGGTGCAGGCGCGCAACGCCGATGGCAGTATCCCGAAACAGGCGCAGGTGCTGGTAGCCGCCGTGGATGTCGGCATCCTCAATATCACCGAGTACGCCACGCCTGATCCATTCGCCAACTTCTTCGGCCGCAAGGCCTATGGCGCGGATCAGCTGGATATCTACGGGCAGCTGATCGAAGCCGGCCAAGGCCGAGTGGCCAAACTGGCCTTTGGTGGTGACGCCGCGCTGGCCGCTGGCGGTAAGCGTCCGGATACCAGCGTGCTGATCGTTGCACTGCAAAGCCAGCCGCTGATGCTGAACGAGCAGGGCGAAGGCGAAGTCAGCCTGGCTATCCCTGACTTCAACGGCGAGCTGCGCCTGATGGCGCAAGCCTGGACTGACGAGCATTACGGCATGGGCGAAGGCAAGACGGTGGTCGCCGCGCCGCTGATTGCCGAGCTGTCGGCGCCGCGCTTCCTCGCCGGTGGCGATGAAACCACTCTAGCCCTGGACCTGAGCAACCTGTCCGGACGTGAGCAGAAGCTGGATGTGCAACTGAGCGCCGAAGGCCAGTTGCGTCTGGCGCAGAACCCCGGCACGGCGGTGGCGCCGATCACCTTGGCCGATGGTCAGCGCAGCATTCTGCGTATTCCTGTGGTGGCGATGGGCGGCTACGGTCAAGGGCGCTTTACGGTCAAGGTCAATGGCCTGGTTCTGCCCGGTGAAGACCTGCCGCCGTTCAGTCGTGAATGGCAGCTAGGTATCCGCCCGGCCTATCCGGCGCAGTTGCAGCACTTCCGTGCGGTGCTCAAAGACGAGCCCTGGTTGCTGCCGGCCGATGCCCTGAGCGCCTTTGAAACAGCCGGCCTGGAAGCACGTCTGGCGATTTCCAGCCGTCCACCGCTCAACCTGGGCGAGCAGATCCGCGCACTCAAGGCTTATCCCTACGGCTGTCTGGAGCAGACCACCAGCGGCCTGTATCCATCGTTGTACGCCGATGCGGCAACCCTGAAACGCCTGGGTGTGGAAGCCGAGCCGGATGAGCAGCGCAAGCGCGCCATCGAGCTGGGCATCGAGCGCCTGCTGAGCATGCAGCGCTACAACGGCAGCTTCGGCCTGTGGGGCGCGGACAGTGATGAGGAATACTGGCTGACTGCGTATGTCAGCGACTTCCTCTTGCGTGCTCGCGAGCAAGGCTTCGGCGTGCCGGAAGAGGCGCTGAAAAAGGTCAACGAACGTCTGCTGCGCTATTTGCAGGAGCGCCAGCTGATCGAGGTCAACTACAGCGACAACGCCAACCACAGCCGCTTTGCCGTGCAGGCTTACGCCGGTTACGTGTTGGCGCGCAGCCAACAGGCGCCGCTGGGTGCCTTGCGTAGCTTGTATGAGCGACGCAGTGATGCACTGTCCGGTTTGCCGTTGGTGCACCTGGCCGTGGCCCTGCAGAAAATGGGTGATCAGCCGCGAGCGGATGAGCTGCTGACTGCCGGCCTGGCCCGTGGGCGCGAGCGCAATACCTGGCTGGCGGATTACGGCAGCCCGTTGCGCGACCAGGCGCTGATTCTGGCGCTGCTGGAAGAGCACGATCTGGCGAAAAATCGCCGCGAAGAGCGCCTGTTCAGTCTCGCCGATGAAGTGGCCAGCCAGCAGTGGCTGTCGACCCAGGAGCGTAATTCGCTGTACCTGGCCGGTCGCAACCTGCTGAGCAAGCCTGAGCCGAACTGGAGCGCGGACCTGCAAAGTGGCAGCCTGGCCTTCGAGCTGAGCAATGCTCAGTCAGGTCTCAAACTGGATAGCGGTGATCTGGCGGCGCCGCTGAGCATCAGCAACTCGACGGACAAACCGGGGGATACGCCGCTGTATCAGCAGTTGACCCTGTCTGGCTATCCAAGTCAGGCGCCGGCGGCTGGCGGTGAAAACCTCAGCATCTACCGCGAATACTTAGGCATGGACGGTGAGACGCTGGACCTGAGTAACCTGCAAAGCGGCGAACTGGTGCTGGTGCACCTGGCCGTATCCGCCAAGCAGCGGGTGCCGGATGCTCTGGTGGTTGATCTGCTACCGGCGGGCCTGGAGCTGGAAAACCAGAACCTGGCGCAAAGCTCGGCCAGCCTGGACGATGCCAGCAGTGCAGTGAAAGAGTGGCGTGAGTCGATGCAGAACGCGGCGATCAAACACCAGGAGTTCCGTGGTGATCGTTACGTCGCGGCGCTGGATGTAAACGGCTACGGCACCACCCACCTGCTGTACCTGGCCCGCGCGGTTACCCCCGGTAGCTACCGCGTACCGCCACCACAAGTGGAGTCGATGTACCGGCCGAACTGGCAAGCACTGGGCGAAAGCCCCGGCCGTCTGGTGGTTAAAGAACGCTAGAACGCACAAGGCCCGCCAAGTTGGCGGGCCTTGTTGTTTAGCCAGTGTGCTTAGAACCTGTTTGCGATCTCGCGAGCTAGAGTCATGCAAGGCAAAAGCAGGCGAGGAAGCGGAGTGTACGACCTGTACATGAGCATTCCGAGCCTACTTTTAACGCAGCAGGGCCGAAGCGCAGCAGATCGTAGACGGGTTCTTAGCTGATCAGACCGCTCAGCAACCACAACCCCAAAACCAGCCAAATCATGCCGGCAATGATCGAGCGGCGGATAAAGGCGCGTACTGCGATGTACAGCAGCCAGAGGCCTGCTATCAGAACCACAATGCTGAGCAATGACGGCGTTACCCCTAAGGCCTTGGACATGCCCGCGATAAAGCTGCTGACCGCACCGCCGAGCATGCCGAAAAAGCCGCCCAGGCCCTCGACGATAAAGCGAATCACCGAGCCAACTGCCTCGCCCAGGGATTCAAAAAAACCTTCTACACCCATAATTCCCGTTCCACTCGACTCGGCTTTGATTGCTGCTGCGCGCCAGTGTGCCAGTCATTTGGCAGAATGGCAGCGCTGTTGGTTAGGCACGTCGCTAATTAGCAGAACACGTTCGCGATGCAAGGAATGGATCAGCGCATGACCCGCGTTAAGCCGCTCTACCTTTTGGTTCTGTCTGTTTGGCATAACCGCGTGTGGCCTTTGCTGCGCCGCCCTTGGCTGTGGCTGCCGCTGTGTCTGCTGTTAGTGCTGATGCTGGCTGATCGACTATTGCCGCTGCCTTTGCCGGTCGATGACCTGGCCCGCGTGGTGCTGGCCGAGGATGGTACGCCGCTGTGGCGCTTCGCCGACCATGACGGTGTATGGCGCTATCCGGTGCGCCCGGATCAGGTGTCGCCTTATTACCTGGAAGCGCTGCTGACCTATGAAGACCGCTGGTTTTATCAGCATCCCGGGGTCAACCCGCTGGCGCTGGGCCGTGCGGCTTGGCAAAACCTGCAAGGCGGGCGGGTGCTCTCGGGTGGCAGCACACTGTCTATGCAGGTGGCGCGCCTGCTGGATCCGCATGCGCGCAGTTACAGAGGCAAGCTCAAGCAGCTGTGGCGCACGCTGCAGCTGGAGTGGCACCTGTCCAAGGACGAAATTCTCACCCTCTACCTCAACCGCGCGCCCTTTGGCGGCACCTTGCAGGGCGTGGCAGCCGCCAGCTGGGCTTATCTGGGCAAATCACCGAGCCAACTGACCCGCGCCGAAGCCGCGTTGCTCGCGGTGCTGCCGCAAGCCCCCAGCCGCTTGCGTCCGGATCGTCATCCCGAGCGCGCGCAGGCGGCGCGTGACAAAGTGCTGAAACGGTTGGCCGACTTTAATGTGTGGCCGCAGTCGGCGATCAGCGATGCGCTGGAGGAACCGGTGCTGCTGGCGCCGCGCCAGGAGCCGCGTCTGGCCCCGCTACTTGCACGGCGGCTGAATACGCGCAGCAGTCCGCCGCTGATTCACACCACGCTGGATGCCGCCTTGCAGCGCCGCCTGGAAGACCTGCTGCTCGGCTGGCGTGCGCGCCTGCCGGAGCGCACCTCGGCGGCGATTTTGGTGGTTGAGCAGCCGAGCATGGCGGTGCGGGCCTACCTGGGCTCGGTGGATATCAGTGATGCCAAGCGGTTTGGCCATGTTGATATGGTTCGCGCGGTGCGCTCGCCGGGCTCGACGCTGAAACCCTTTCTCTATGGTATGGCCCTGGACGAGGGGCTGATTCACTCCGAGTCCTTGCTGCAGGATGTGCCCCGGCGCTATGGCGATTACCGGCCAGGGAATTTTGCCAGTGGGTTCAGCGGCGCGGTGTCGGCCAGCCAGGCGTTGGCCACCTCGCTCAACCTGCCCGCTGTGCAGCTGTTGGAAGCCTACGGGCCGAAACGCTTTGCCGGTGAGTTGCGTAGCGCCGGGGTGCCGTTGTTGTTGCCGCCCTTGGCCGAGCCCAACCTGGCGTTGATTCTCGGCGGTGCCGGCAGTCGCTTGGAAGAGCTGGTCAGCGGTTACAGCGCTTTTGCCCGCGGCGGCATGGCTGCGCGTCTGCGTTTTCAGCCGCAGGATGGGTTGCATGAGCGGCGTTTGTTGTCGCCCGGCTCGGCGTGGATAGTGCGGCGGATTCTCAGCGGTCAGGCGCGCCCGGACCGTGACCCGCGTGCGCAGCTGGTGCAGCGCCCGACCCTCGCCTGGAAGACCGGCACCAGCTACGGCTTTCGTGACGCCTGGGCGATTGGTGTGGCGCCGCGCTACCTGATCGGTATCTGGATTGGCCGGCCGGACGGTACGCCGGTGCCGGGGCAGTTCGGGTTGGCCTCGGCCGCGCCCTTGCTGCTGCAGGTGCATGATCTGCTGGTCAACCGTGACAGCCAACGCGGGATTGCCCAGCCGCTTGATCCGCAACCGGCTGAGGTGGGCGTTGCGGCGATCTGCTGGCCACTGGGGCAACCGATGGACCCACAGGACCCCAACTGCCGCCGCCAGCGCTTTGCCTGGACCCTGGCGGGCACCACGCCACCGACCTTACCAGCGCCGGATCAGCCGTTGGGCTTGGGGCTGCAGGAGCGTATCTGGACCAATGCCGCCGGCTTGCGCGTGGATGCCAGTTGCCCCGGCGCCACGCAGCAGAACCTGGCCTTGTGGCCGGCCCCGCTGGAGCCCTGGTTGCCCCGGCGTGAGCGGCGCAGTGCGCGCATGCCGGCGGTTGATCCGCAGTGCCCGCCGCAGCATGTACCGGCCAGCGCACCGCTGTCGATTGTCGGCGTGCGTGAGGGCGATCGTTTGCGTCGCCCAGCCGGCAGCGCTGAGCCGCTGCGCTTACGTCTATCGGCTCTGGGCGGCAGTGGCCGACGCTGGTGGTTTGTTGACGGTCAGCCGGTTGCCGAAACCAATGCCGACGCGCTGATTAGCCAAAGTTTTGCGCGGGCGGGGCGTTACCAGCTCAGCGTGCTCGATGAAAGCGGGCAGACCGCCCAGCTGAGCTTCAGCCTGCAGAACTAACGGCGAGCCCTTATGGCGCAGGTCATGCTGCTCTAAGCCTGTTCAGCCTGGCCTGCGCCGTCTTTGCGGCGGCGATTAAAGCCGGCACGCCGGCTGGCCGATAGCGGTTATATGTCGGGAGGAAATTGAATTTGTATACAAAATTGTATTCAATTGTTTTCTTCCAATAATAACTAAAAGGTAACCTCCATGGGCTTGTGGAAACGCAGCATCCAGTGGCAGCTGATTCTCAGCATGGGCGCCGCCCTGCTGGTCAGTATTCTGATCGTAGTAGGCGTCTACTCCGCGGTGGTTAATCGCCTGAGTGAGCGCTTTTTGGTTGAAGAGGCCTTGCCTGCCAAGGTACTGGCGATTCGCAACGATCTGGAGCGCGTGCTAACGGCCCCGATCACGGCCAATGCCGGGATTGCCGCCAACGTATTTATTCAGGACTGGCTGGGCGCGGGCGAAGACCCTGGGCTGCGTGATGTGGTGGCGCGTTACCTGGAGGGGGTGCGTCAGCAGCAAGACGCCATGACCACCTCGGTAGCCGTACTGGCCAGCGGCAACTACTTCACTGGCGATGGTTTGAGCCGGGTGATCAATCGTAATCAGCCCGAGAATCAGTGGTTCTACCGGCTGGTCGATGGCAGCCGCGATCAGGTGATGGAGGTGGATCTCGATAAGGCCACGCGCTTGCCGACTCTGTTTATCAACCAGCGCATCAAGCAGGACGGCAAAGTGCTTGGCGTGGCTGGCCTGGGCTTTAGCCTGAAGGCTATGTCTGAAATGATTCGTGACTTTCGCTTTGGCGAGCGCGGTCAGGTATTTCTGACCGACGCCAAGGGTGCGATCAAGGTGCACCCGCAGGCTGAACTGAGTGGCAGTGGCAGCCTTGCTGCGTTATTCGGCCAAGAGCCGGCCGAGCAACTGTTGAGTGCTGAGGGCAAGGCGGTGCGCTTCGAGCGTGACGGTGAGGTCTACCTGGCGCTGACGCAGAAGCTTGGCAGTATCGACTGGCTGCTGGTGAGTGAAGTGCCGGAGGCGGAAATCTATGCCGAAGCGCGCCAGGCGCTGTTTATGACCAGCGCCATCGGCGCGGCGGTGGCGTTATTTTGCCTGGGCCTGGTGGTGCTGCTGGCGCGGGGTTTGGTGCGGCCGATCCGCCAAGTGACCACCGCCTTGGTGGAAATTGGCGGCGGCGGCGGTGACCTGACTCGGCGTCTGGATGAGTCGCGTGAGGATGAACTGGGTGACCTGGCGCGTGGCTTCAACCGCTTTATTGGCGGCCAGCGCAACTTGATCAGTGCTGTGCTGGCCACCAGTGAGCGCCTGCGTGCTTCGGTCGGTCAGGTGGCGCAGGTGGTCGATAACACGGCCGCGCGCTCCAGTCAGCAGCAGGAAATGACCGACATGGTGGCCACCGCGGTTCACGAAATGGGCCTCACCGTGCAAGAGATCGCACGTAATGCCAGCAGTGCCGCCCAGGCCTCGCAAACCGCACGTAGTGAGGCGCAGGGCGCGCGTAAGGAAGTCGGCCAGTCGATTGGCCATATCGAGAGCATGTCCACCGATATTGGCGAGGCGGCGGCTGCCGTGAGCGAGTTGGCCGAGCAGGTGGCATCGATTGATCAGGTGTTGGCGGTGATTCGTGGCATTTCCGAGCAAACCAATCTGCTGGCCCTCAACGCCGCTATCGAAGCCGCGCGTGCTGGAGAAATGGGTCGTGGCTTTGCCGTGGTGGCCGACGAGGTGCGCACCCTGGCTAGCCGTACACAAAGCTCCACCGATGAAATTCAGCAGATGATTCAGCGCCTCAAACAGGGCGCGGAAACTGCCGTGAGTTCCATGCATGCCGGGCAGCATGCAACCGGTACTGGCGTTGCGGCGAGCCAGCGCACTGGGCAATCACTCAGTGCCATTACCGAGCAGATTGAACGCATCAGTGACATGAACACCCAGGTGGCCACCGCGACGGAAGAGCAGTCCTCGGTAACCGAAGAGATCAACCGTAACGTGCAGGGCATTGCCGACTTGGCGCATGCCACCGCCGGTGAGGTTGGGGTGTGTAAAGAGGACTGCAAAACGCTGCGCGGCCTGGCAGATGACCTGGCTCAACAGATGGGCAGCTTTCGCCTTTAAGCAGGGGCGCGAATCGAGGCCGATAGGCGCATCGCGGCAAGGCTCGGTGGCTCATCAGTAAGGGCGGGCCCGGGAGAGGTTGCCTTAAGCAACATCCTCCGGCCTGCCTATGCTGTCGGGTTTAGGCCAGGTTCAGGCGGTTGCGACCTGCCGCCTTGGCTTGATAGAGCGCATCATCGACCCGCTTGAAAAACCCCTCCGCGCTGTCGTCGCGGTGTGTGTCGTAACAGCCCACGCCCAAGCTGGCGGTCAGCGGCAGGGTGGCGCCTGGAACATCAAAATCTTCCCGCTCCAGCGCCTGACGGAACTGCTCGGCCAGCACGCGCGCCTGCTCCAGCGGGGTGTTGGGCATCAGGATGCCGAATTCTTCGCCGCCCAGGCGCAGCAACGTATCGCTGTCGCGGCGGAAATTCTGCCGCATGCGTTCGGCAAACACGCTCAGGCAGCTATCGCCACAGGCGTGGCCGTACATGTCATTGATCCGTTTGAAGAAGTCGATATCCAGCAGTACCAGGGATAGCGGTTGGCTCTGCCGTTGGGCGTTGGCCACCATCACCGGAAACAGGCTGTTGAATTGGTAGCGATTGCCCAGTTGGGTCAGGCTGTCGGTGCGGCTGAGCTGGTCGAGGCGTTCCTGCTGGTCGAGCAGTTGCAGCTCCAAGGCCAGGGTTGTGTGGTACTCGCGGTGGCTGCGGTTGAGGGCCAGCAGCAGATAGCTCAGGTAGATCGCCAGGGTAATCACCATGGCGTGATGGGTCTGCCAGTCCAAGGCCAGGCCAATTAACCCGGGCAGATAAAGCAGCAGCAGGGCCAGGGTCGCATGGCGTTTACGCATCGAGAAGGTGAACACCAGCGCGGTGCTGAAGGCAATGGTGCTGAGGGTGGCGATGATCGTCGAACTGCTGAACGCCAGATGCGTTTGTGCCAGCGCATGGGCCAAGCCCCAGAGCAGCGCGGTGCTGAGAATCAGCAGCCAGTGGTGGTTGAGCCAGCGCCTTAGCGCCGCGGGCGTTTGCTCGTCGGGTAGGCGGTGGAGCAGGCGCAGCGCCAGCAGTAGGGCGAAAATGGCGATGCCAATCAACCCGATAGGCAGCTGCTGCAGCGGGTTGTTGCTGAATCCCCACGTGAGCAGCCAGGCCAGCAGGTAGTAAATGCCCCCCAGCGGTGTACGGGTGCGGGTATCTTGGGCTTCACGCCAGAGTGAGAAAGCCTGCGGCTGGTGGGGAACGTGGGACTCAGTCATAGGGTGTGATCACAAAAACAACGTCACTGCAGCATAGCGCGTTAATCGTGAAAAAACTGTCAGAGTGCCACTATGCCGGGCAGGGCGCGACGAGGGGCGTTAACGCAGAAGCAGCAGGGCGCTGGTGGTGCCTGTGCGGCCGAGGCTGTTATAGAACCAGGTGTTTTCAGGCCTTGGAGCATCGTCGGTTGCAAGGGCTGGAGCCCACAGGCAAGGGCCGGGCGGAGCGGCGAATAAAAACTGGGTGCGTCGAACTTAACGCAGCCTACCGGCCAGTTCGCATAAGCGCGGGCCTGCGCGGGGGTATGGCCTAGCCGCGCCTGATCAGCCAGATACCGGCGATGATCAGCAGTAGGCCGCCAAGCTTGCCGGCGGTAATGGGCGCTTCGCGAAAACCCGCCCAGCCGAAGTGGTCCAGGGTCAGGGCCATGCTCAGTTGCCCCGCGATCACCAGGGCCATAAACAGCACCGCGCCGACCTTGGGGCCAGCAAAGGCGGCGGTGGCGATAAACATCACCCCCAACAAGCCGCCGCTCCAGTGCCACCAGGTCAGGCCTTTCAATGCGCCGAGGCTGGGGAATTCGCGCTGAGCCAGTACCAAAATCAGCAGGGCCAGGGTGCCGATGGCAAAGGAAATCAATGAGGCAGCCAATACACTGGACACCTGTTTGGCCAATTGACCGTTGATCCCGGCCTGCAGCGGCAGGCATGCGCCGGCAACAAAGGGCAGGGCCAGTAACCACCAGATTGGGGCAGGCATGGGGTGTCTCCAGGCAGGTACAGGGCGAGCGATTATGCCGTAAAAGCAGCTTGCCCCGTTTGTTGTGGGCGGCTGCGCCAGCGTTGAAACGCCGCGACGTTAACGCGGCGGGTATTGGCTTAAGACGTTGGCCACGGTGCTTCGGATCGACGCTTCGCGCTCGCTGGGGCTGGGCTGAGAGCTGCGCAGTACCTGTTCGGCGCTGCCGCGCCAGACCAGCTTGCCATCCTTGCCGTCGAGCAAGTCAATCTGCAGGGTGCCGACCTGGTAGTCCACGGTGCGGGTTTCCACGTAGCTCGGGCCTCCCCAAAAGCCGCCACCCCAGGGGTTGCCCCAGGCGCCGCCCATTTGCGTGCTGACCTGCTGTTGGCGGTTGTCGACGATCACCCAGACCTGCACCTTAAGGTCGCCAGTAGTGGCTGCAGTTGCAGCGCGGAGGCCGCGTTGTTCGAGTTGTTCGCTTACCGCTGCGCGAATGCGCTGGCTGGTCAGGTCGCTGTTGATGCGCGGATCATTGGGCTTGAACTGCACGGCGGGTTCCTGCCAGCTCCAGCTGCGGTAGGCCGCAAAGTCTCGGCTGGGGTCGAAGTCGCGCTGCAGCCGTGGTGTTTGGCAGGCGCTCAACAGCAGTAGCAGGGGCAGTAACAACAGTGATGCACGCATGAGTGTTCTCCTTGGGGCCGCAGTCAGTTCGGTGGGTAGGCAGCCAGTGCTTGCTGTAGCGCATTGCGTAGGGCAGCCGCGCGTTCACTCTGGCTGCCGCTGCTGAGGGCTTCGGCACTGGCGCTCCAGATCGGCTGGCCGTCCTTGCCATCGAGCAGCTCAATGCGCACCACCATCACTTCTTCGGTATAGCTGCGCACCAGCGGCGCGCTGCCCCATAACCCGTATTGATTGCCATAAGGGTTGTGGCCGTAATAGCTGCCGTAGCGCTCTGTCACTTGGCGAATGCGTTGCTCCAGGCGTAGCTCGGCGCTGACCTGTAGATCAGCCGTTGCGCCGCTACGATGCGGGCGCAGGCCGCGCTGGTCGAGAGCATTGCTCAGCGCTTCCTGAACCTGCTCGGAGCTGGCCCAAGCGGTGCCGGCGGGCAGGCGTTGCCAGCGCCAGGTACGGTATTGGCCGTAGTCGCGCGGTTTTGCCGGGTAGGCGCTGAGGTCCAGTTGCTGGGCCGCCTGCACGGGCGCTGGCGGCAGTGGTTGGCTGTCGGCGACATAAGGGTTCTGGCTCTGGCAGGCGGCGAGCGTGGCCAGCAACGGTAAAGCGCTGAGTTTGTGCATGCGCGGCCTCCTGAGTCGTGAGCGTTAAATCAATGGGGTCGACAGATCCAGTGTAGATAACGGCCCAAACCGGCAAAGCTGGGGTGGCGGCGGTAGGCCAGTTCCATTTCCAGCAGATCAAGCAGCTCGGCCTTGGCCTGAAACGGCTGCGGCATGTAGTCGTGGAACACCCGCACACCACTGCGGCTTTCGACCTGCCAGTGGGCCTCAAGTTGCGCCGCCAGCTCGCGTGGATCAAGCGGCATCTGCGGCGTCAGGCTTTGTTTTTCACCGGCGAACTCGGCTTTGCGCAGTTTGCGGAAATGGCCCTTGAGCAGGTTGCGGTAGATCAGTGCGTCTTTGTTGTAGAACGCCAGCGACAGCCAGCCGCCGGGCGCGCAGAGCTTGTGCAGCACTGGCAGGATGCTGTGCGGCTCGGCCAGCCACTCCAGCACCGCATGGCAGATCACCAGGTCATAGGGCTGTTCAAGTTGGCCGAGCAGCTCCTGCCAGGGCACCTGAATAAAGGTGGCCTGTTGCCCGGCGGCAGCAAAGCGCTCGCGTGCACCGGCGAGCATGGGCGCGGCGGGTTCTGCCAGTGTTACCTGATGGCCGCGCTCGGCCAGCCACAGTGACATATGACCAAGCCCCGCGCCGATATCCAGCACGCGCAACGGGCGTTCGGGCAGGGCTTCGGCCAGGTCGGCCTGGAGTACGGCGAGGCGAATGGCGCCCTTGGCACCGCCATAGATCTTCTCGGCGAAGCGGGTGGCCAGTTCATCGAAGTGCCGATCAGTCATGGTGAGGGGTTCCTAGAAAGCGTTTTTCGTTGTCGGCCAGCTTGGCGCGCACCACCTGCTCCATATCCAGCCCCAGCTCACTGCACAGCAGGATCAGATAAAGAATGACATCGCCGACTTCCTGGCCTGCATGAGCGAGTTGCTCGGCCGGCAGTTGGCGCGACTGCGCCTCTGTCAGCCACTGGAAGATTTCCACCAGCTCGGCCATTTCCACGCTGGCGGCCATGGCCAGGTTCTTTGGGCTGTGGAATTGCCGCCAGTCGTTATGATCACGAATAGCGTGCATGCGGGTGGTCAGTTCGGCGAGGTTCATCAGGCGCTCCAATCAACAGGCGCCTAGCTTCGGGGGTTCGCCCCCGCTGTGCAAGCGGCGCTGGAGCGGCGGCCCAGTATCCGCTGTGACGTGCACTGGGGATTGGTGAATGTGACGCTGTAATGGCGCCGAAAACGCACGGTCATGCGCTCAGGCGCCGGGTTGGCACCGCCCTGATTAAGCGGCGAAATAGGTGACCCAGAAGTAATAAGCGGTCATGCCGCTGCCCACTGCGATCACCAGTGCGCGCAGCAGGTTGGCGGGTAAACGCTGGCCCAGTGCGCCACCGACATAGCCGCCGATGGTGGCGCCGACCAGCAGAATCACCAGCTCATACCAGCTGACTCGGCCGGCGATGATAAAAGTCGCCGTGGCTACGCTGTAGATCACCGCCGAGATCAGGTTTTTCAGGGCGTTGGAGCGAGCCAGCGGGTGGCCTTCGATGGAAAACGCCGCCAGTTGCAGGATGCCCATGCCTGCGCCGAAGTAGCCGCCGTAAATCGACACGCCGACGTGGGCCACCAGCGACAGTGGCGAGTGCGGTGGCTGCGCCGCCTCGCCGCGGCGCGCGGCCAACCAGCGGCTGAGCCAGGGGCTGGCGGCAAATAGCGCGGTGGCGAGCAGCAGCAGCCAGGGAATCAGCTTGGCAAATACCGCATCACCGCCCACCAGCAGGAGCAAACCGCCGAGCAGGCCGCCCGCCAGTCCGGCTATCAGCAAGGGTACTAAATAACTGCCCAAGGGCCGCAGTGAGGCCCGTGCCGCCCAGGCTCCGGCCAGGCTGGCAGGCCACAGTGCCACGGCATTGGTGGCGTTGGCCGTGACCGGCGGCAGGCCGGCGGCGAGCAAGGCCGGGAAGGAGAAAAACGTGCCGCCGCCGGCCAGGGCATTCATCCCGCCCGCCGCAAAACCGGCAAGCACCAATAGCAACATATCGGAAACAGGCATGGCTATCCCTCGCACAAAAAGGGTGCAGCATACCCAGGCCTGGACGGTTCGGCCATGTCGATCAAGGTAGTAGACGGCGACTCAGCTGAGTTTGCGCAGCACATACAGGCGCTGCATGGCCAGGCCGGGCATGAAGTCGCGGTGGCCGCTGATGTGGAAGCCGGCAGCGGTGAACTCACGCTCGATTTGCGCCCGCGCGTGAACCTGGCCGTTGCGCCGGCTGAGGGGTGTTTGGCGTACGGCTTGGAGGTTGCCATCGACCCAGACTGAAATGATCACGCAGTCGCGCGTAACCCGGTTGAATTCGCGCAGCACGAGCATCCTGCGCCGTGGGTCGTCGATGTGATGCAGGCCATACATGGAGAAAATACAGTCCACTGCATTGGCGCCCAAATCAATCGCGAACAGCGAGGTTTGCAGTGGATGCACCCTGCGGCTGAAAACCGCATGCAGCCCTGCCAGTGCTGCTGTCAGTTGCTCGGCATTGGCCTCGGCGGCAATCACTACACGGCTATCGCTGGTGCTCAGCAGCGGCCATAAACCATCGGCGGCGCAGGGTAGGTCGAGCACCAGGCTCGGCTCGCCGGCTAGTTTCAGCGCACTGTTGATCAGCTGCCCGGCCCGCCACTGAGTCACGCGCCGGGCAATGCTGCTCAGCATGCGCCCGGCGGGCGGCTTGCCCACCTCGATGTGCGGTCGCTGCGGTGTGCTGTGCGGGTGGCTCGACATAGGGCTGTCCGGGTTATCTCGATCACGGCGACGTTAGGGGTTGTCTTGTGCGGCGGTCTGGCGCGTGTTGGGCTGCGTGTCGCCGACCCCCGCGGTGTTGCTCAACAGACTTTGCGTGGCGACCTGCAAAAAGGCCTGCAGGCGCGGCAGCAGGTGAGCTTGCAGCGCGGCGTTGTCGGTGGGTTGTATGCCGGCGTTCTCATGCAGCTGGTAGTCATATAGGCGCGGCGCGCCGTCGCGTGGCTGGATCAGCAGGTTGCTGCCGGACACCAGGGCGACGGTTTGATCGCTGCCGGAGGGTTTGATCACGCCAATGCCCGGATCGGCCGGGTCCAGCGCCAACAGGTCACGGCCCCAGCATTGCTGCTGCACCGGGCCGCCAAGCCGGCCCATGATGGTGGGGACGATGTCCAGCTGAGTGCCGGCAATGTCATTGCGGGTGCCGAATTGTTCTTGAACCCCGGGGGCAATCACCAGCAGTGGTACATGGAAGCGGTACAGGTCGATGTCGCTGAGCTGCTCGGGGCTGCCAAAACCATGGTCGCCGACGATCACGAACATTGTGTCTTTGAAGTAGGGGGCTTTACGCGCCTTCTCGAAAAACTGGCCCAGGGCCCAATCCGAATAGCGCATGGCCGTAAGGTGTTCGTCGTTGGAGCCGAAACCGCTGACCGGCGCGACCGGCAGTGGGTCGGGCAGGGCGTAAGGCGTGTGGTTGGATAGGGTTTGCAGCAGGGCATAGAACGGCCGCTGGCGATCGAGTTTGCGCAGCTCTAGGTCGGCGCGGTCAAACATGTCCTGATCGGAAACGCCCCAGGTCGGGTCGGAAAACACCGGGTCCACGTAGTCGTTGCGGCCAATGAAATTACTCATGCCCTGGTTGCCGAAGAAGCCCTTCTGGTTATCCCAGCCAAAGTCGCCGTTGTACACGTAGAGGTCGTCAAAGCCGCGATCACCCAGCAGCTGCGGCAGCCCCGAGAAGTCATGGGCGCCTTCCGGGCTCTGCATCAAATATTCGAAGCCGGGCAAGTTGGGGAAGCAGGCCATGGTGGCAAACATGCCCTGGTGGGTGTGAGTGCCGTTGGAGAAATAGCGGGTAAACAGCAGCCCTTCTTTAGTCAGGCGGTCGAAGTTGGGGGTGATGTCGCCGCCCGCACCGAGCGCGCCGACATAGTGCCCGGCGAAGCTTTCCATGAGGATCACCACCACATTGCGTACCGGTAACTGCAGGTGTGGCTTGGGTGTGCTGATCCGGCGGATCGCCGCCTCGCCGCTGTCGATCAGCAAATCCTGTGGGGTCAGCAGCATCTGCCGTACCAGAGCTTGCGCTTCGGCGCTGGGCAGGCGGGCTTTCCATTGATTGTCACGGTGGTCAGACCAACGCGCTTTGCCGGCATCGACCAGGGTCAGGGTGCCATTGAGGCCCAGTTGGTTGGCAAATACCGATTCGGTGGTGCTGGCGTCGCCCCAGCGCAGCGGTGGGCCTTGGCGCAAGGTGCCGCGCACCGCGAGTACGGCGATAAACAGGCAGAGGGTGAACACGCTGACGCGCCAGTACCAGCGCTCGCCCGCCGCCGGGCTGAGGCGTGGGTCGGCCGGCGGGACCAGGCGATGGATGGCTTGCAGGGCTTTGAACAGCAGCCAGCTGGCCAGTGCCCAGGCGATCAGGTAACGGCCGACCGGAAAGCCATGCCAAAGCATGCTCATGACCGTTGTCGGGTCTTCGCCGAGGTACTGAAACACCAGTGCGTTGAGGCGTTGGTGAAATTCGCGGTAGAAATCCAGCTCCAGCACGCCGAGAAACAGGGTCAGGCTGGCCGCGAAGCTGAGCCAGGCCAGTTGCCAGGTGCGTGCGGCCATCAAGCGCCGGCTGCCCATTACCAGCAGCAACGGCGCCAGAACAAAGACGACAACGCGCAGATCAAAGCGCAGGCCGTTACCGAAGGCTTCCAGCAGGTCGTTGGCCGTGGTTTCGCCAATCAGCTCATGGTTATAAACCAGCAACGCCATGCGCAGCAGGCTGTACAGGACGATTAACAGGGCGCCGCTTAGGGCCGTGAACAGCAGGTGTTGACGCAAGCCGTTGCGGCCTGCGGCAGAGCGAGTAGACGTGGCGGGCATTAATCAGTTTCCTGTGGGTGGCGTTGCAGGCTCAGTACGCGGTTGCGGCCTTGTTCGGCCAGTAGATAGTAGCCGGGGCGCGTTTCGATCAGAGTTTGTGCCGAGCGCAGGTGTGACAAGACGGTATGCAACTGGCCATCCGGGGCCAGCCGTAACAGGCGGGCCATGTGCGTGGCATCTTCGGTGATCCACAAACCCTGGTTGTTGCACAGCAGGTAACCGGGTTGGTTAAGGCCCGTCAGTACCACGCTGTCATGACCTTCTGCGTGTAGCTGAGACACAGTGCCGCTGCGCTTTTCGCTATAAAACAGGCGGCCGTCGGGGCAGGCAGTAATGGCTTCGGCTTGATCCAGGCCAGTGCGTAGTACCACGGTGGTGTCGTTGCTGGGGTCGTAGCGCAACAAGCGACCATCGCCATGACGGTCTTCGATGGCATAGAGGTAGCGGCCATCATTGGCCAGGCCTTCAACATTGCTGCCGACAAACAGCTCGACGGTACGCTCTGGGGTGCGCCAGAGCACGGCCTCATCGCCTTGCTCCTGGCTGAACACCACGCCGCCGCGGAAGCTGACCATGCCGTCTGGTTTGGACAGGCCGGCTTCCACCGGCTCAAGGTTGCCGTCGGCGCTGTAACGCAGAATGCGCCCCTCACCACTCTGCAGTTCCTCGCTGAGCAGGAGGCCGCCTTCGGCATCCAGGGCGATGGCGCTGACTTTCTCGATATCATTGAGCAGCACCTCATAGCGCCAGCCGGTTTCGGCCACCGCCGGGTACAGGTGCCGCCAGCCCATGTAGCTGAACGTCGCCAGCAGCACCACCATCAGCACCAGCGTCAGCCGCAGCCAGCCGATGTTGCCGCGCGGTTTGAGGCCATGCAGCACGCCGGCGTGAGTCGGCAGCGGCTTGTCGAGTAATGAGGAGGGCTGCATGGGCAATATCCATCTGTAGGCAGTGCTGCATCCTAGATGGCCGGCATTCAATTCCATGTCAAAAGAATGTGAAAAATTCGTGAGTTCTGCGCCGCTCACACATGACTGGGGTGTGTCCGCAAGCGGCGGGCTGAGCGCTGCAGCGCGGCCGTGATCACTCAACGGTTTTTTCACATCCGCCCGACAGGCATTTCACATCCGCCCGACAGGCATTTCACATCTGCCTGAGTAGATTTGCGCCAGTTTTGTTATCTACCCAGGTGCTTTGTGCGCGAATCCATTCTTAAGCGTGTGGCGGTCAGCCGTAACGGGCTGACCATGTTGGTTGCCTTGTGGCTGATGCTGACCATGAACCTGCCGTTCTGGCACAGCGTCTGGCAGGGCGTGGGCGGTATGAGCAACGACAGCCCGCTGTTCCTGCTCAGCTTGCCGCTGTTTGTCTGGATCTGGCTGTACGTACTGCTCAGCCTGCTGGCCTGGGGGCGGCTGACCAAAGCGGTGCTGTCCCTGCTGGTGCTGGTGTCGGCCGGTGCCAGTTACTTTATGAACAGTTACGGCATCGTCATCGACTACAACATGCTGACCAACATGCTGCAGACCGACGTGGCCGAAGCCACGGAGCTGTTCAATGCTCGCCTGCTGCTGTGGTTTTTATTGTTGGGCGTGCTGCCTGCGTTGTTGATCAGTCGTATGCCGACTCGCCCCCTCACATGGCGGCGGGAGCTGGCTGGCAAGCTGGGGAGCATGGCTGCTCTGTTGGCGGTGTTTGCCGTGCTGGTGATGAGCCAGTATCAGCCGTATGCCTCACTGATTCGTAACCACCGCGAGGTGCGCCTGATGCTGGTGCCGTCGAATGTGGTCGGGGCCGTGCACGGTTACCTCAACCGCGAGTTGGCCGCGCCGGCTGTGCTGGAAGTGGTCGGCGCGGATGCCCATCGCATCAGCGCCGTCAGCACCCCGCAGCGGCCGCGCGTCACCCTCTTGGTAGTGGGTGAAACGGCCCGTGCGGCGAACTTCTCGCTCAACGGTTATACGCGCCCGACCAACCCAGAGCTGGCTGAGCGCGATGTGATCAACTACCCGCAGGCGTCCTCCTGCGGCACCGCCACGGCGGTCTCGGTGCCTTGCATGTTTCAAGACCTAGGCCGGGCGGATTACCAGGACGCGATGGCCGGCAATCGTGAAGGCCTGCTCGATGTGTTGCAGCGTGCCGGCGTGGATGTGCTGTGGCGCGATAACAACTCGGGTTGCAAGGGTGCCTGTGATCGGGTGCCCAGTGAGGATGTTTCACACCTCAACCTTGCGCAGTTCTGCGCCGATGGCGAATGCCACGACGAGGCGCTGCTGCATAACTTGCAGGCGTACCTCGACGGCCTGACCCGTGACACCCTGGTGGTGCTGCACATGAAGGGCAGTCATGGCCCGGCCTATTACAAGCGCTACCCGGCGGCGTTTGAGCGCTTCACCCCGGTGTGCAAGGAGGTGCAACTCGATCGCTGCGACACCGCCAGCATCGTCAATGCCTACGACAACAGCCTGCTTTACACCGACCATGTGCTGGCCGCCACCATCGACCTGCTGCGCAGCAATGCGGCGCGCTTGGACACGGCCATGCTCTATATGTCGGACCACGGTGAGTCCCTCGGCGAACACGGCATGTACCTGCATGGCGTGCCCTATGCCATGGCGCCGAGCGAGCAAACTCATGTGCCGATGGTGCTGTGGTTCTCCGACGGCATGCAGCGCAGCAGCGGCATTTCCGCCGATTGCCTGCGCCAGCAAGCAGGCCAGCCGGTGTCGCAAGACAACCTGTTCCACTCGGTGATCGGCCTGATGGGCGTGCGCACCTCGGTCTATCAACCGCAGCTGGATATCTTCCGCCGCTGCCGACCGGCTGCGGTTGCCGTGCAGAGTAAAAGCACTGAGCTGCGGATCGACTGACTCAGTAAGGCCGGCTCGATAGCCTTGGGATAGCGGTTCTGGTTGCTGTCAGCCTGGCTGAGCGCCAGGCCGCCAGGCTTATTTGGTCGCTTTAAGCACCACAAACTTCGGCGTGGCCGCGACCTGTTCGACGCCGCGGAACAGGCGTTTAAGTTTGGCGTGGTAGCCCAGGTGACGGTTGCCGACGATCCACAGTTCACCGCCGGTTACCAGGGCGGCACGGGCCTGCTGGAACATGCGCCAAGCGAGGAAGTCGCCGACCACTTGCTGTTGGTGGAAGGGCGGGTTGCACAACACCAGGTTCAGCGAATCCGTCGCCTGTTCGGCCAGCCCATCGCCGGCACGGATCTCTACCGGGCGCTCGCCCAGCGCCGCTTGCCAGTTCTCAGCGGCCGATTGCACGGCCATATAGGACTCATCCACCAGCGTCAGCTCAGCCTGCGGACTGCCCAAGGCGTAGGTGATAGCGAGCACGCCATTGCCACAGCCGAGATCGGCCACGCGCAGGCGGCTGAGGTGCTTGGGCAGGTGCGGGAGGAAGGCGCGGGTGCCGATATCCAGGTCTTCGCGGCAGAACACATTGGCGTGGTTGCGCAGCTCAATCGCCGGTTTGTCCAGGCGATAGGCCGTGGGGTAGGGCGATACCGGCGCGGGTTTGGCGGCTGGCGTGGCGAACAGCAGGCGGGCTTTTTTCACCGCCAGTGAGGCCTGCACCGGGCCGATGTAACGCTCCAGCAGATCCCCCGCCGCGCGCGGCAGGTGTTTGACCATGGCGGCGGCGATCACCTGCGCGCCCGGGGCGAGCTGGCCGTGCAGGCGAATCAGTTGTTCCTCCAGCAGCGCCAGGGTTTTCGGCACGTGGATCAACACCAGGTCAAACGGCCCTTGCGCGCGCTCACTGCTAGGCACAAAGCGCACGGCCTCCGCCGGCAACTGGTTGCGCTGCAGGTTGACCTGTAAACCGAGGTGGCCGAGGTGCGAGTCGCCGCTGCTGGTGACGTCGGCCCGGCCGGCCAGGCTGGCCGCCAACGCGCCGAAGCTGTCATTCAGTACCAAGATGCGCGCTGCGTCCGGCAACCCCTGCTCATGCACATGGTTGAGCAGGTATTCATCGGCGGCATCAAACGCCTGCAGCGGCTCATGCAGTTGGTCGGGTTGGCGAATCAGGTCGAGCTGGGCGAAAGGCGTAACGAATATAGGCATATAGGCTGCTGGTGTTTGTTCGAGTCGGTTTGCGGGACACTGGGGCGACGTCACCGCAGTGGAGCCAGTATGACTGTCAGCGAAGACAAGTTCACCCAGCAAACCCTGAGCGCCATTCAGGTCTGGTCGCCCAGCCTGTTCAGCCTGCGCTGTAGCCGTGATCCCGGGTTTCGCTTTACGGCCGGGCAGTTTGCCCGCCTGGGCGTGCAAAAAGCCGATGGCACGCGAGTTTGGCGGGCCTATTCGATGGCCTCGGCGCCCCATGATGAGTTTCTTGAGTTCTTCTCCATCGTGGTGCCGGGCGGCGCGTTCACCTCCGAGCTGAGCCGGCTGCAGGTTGGCGACAGCCTGTTGGTGGAAAAGCAGGCGTTGGGCTTTCTCACTCTTGATCGTTTCGCCGATGGCCGTGATCTCTGGCTATTAGCCAGCGGCACCGGTTTGGCGCCGTTTCTGTCGATTTTGCAGGGGCTTGAGGTGTGGCAGCGCTTTCAGCGGGTGGTGTTGGTGTACAGCGCGCGCACGGCCAGCGAGCTGGCCTATCAGCCGTTGATTCAGGGGCTGATGCAACAGGAACATCTGCAGGAGTTTGCCGGGCGCTTTACCTATCTACCGCTAGTGACGCGTGAGCAGGTGCCCGGTTGCCTGCATGGGCGCATCACTACACTGCTGGAGAATGGCGAGTTAGAGCGTGCAGCGGGGCTGAGCCTGGACCCCGCCGATTCACGGCTGATGATTTGCGGTAACCCGCAGATGATCGACGACACGCGGGTGCTGTTGAAACAGCGCGATCTGCAGCTCAGCCTGACCCGACGGCCGGGACAGGTGGCCGTCGAGAACTATTGGTAGCGGTTATTCCTCGCGGATAGCCTTGATCCGGTGCTCCCAGCGGCGCTTGGCAAAGCGGCGCATATTCGGGATGTCGTCGGTTTCGTCGAGGATCGGCTTGCCGATGATGGTCTCCATGATGTCTTCCATGGTCACCAGGCCGCGCCAGCTGCCGAACTCGTCATACACCAGGCACATGTGCTGACGTTCTTGCATCATCTGGGTCATCAGGTTCTCGACGTTCATGCTGTCGGAGACCACCTTGAGCGGCTTGAGGATGCTCGACACCGGCGCGTCATCAGCCTCGGCCGCCAGAGCGTCATAGCGGAACACCACACCCAGCGGCGACTCATTCTCACCGATCACCGGATAGCGGGAGAACTGGCTCTCTTTCACTCGTGCCTTGAATGCGCCGAGGGTGTCATCGGGGGCCGCAAACTCGCAAACAATCCGTGGCGTCATGATGTCGCGCAGCTTGATTTCGTGCAGGTCGAGAATATTGCTGATGACGCGCTGCTCATCCTCATCCAGCTTGCCCACTTCACGGCCGAGCAGGGTCAATGCTTTGATCTCTTGGCGGATGTCGTGCTCGGGTTCCTTGCCGCCAAACAACCGCATGATCAGGTCGGACATGACGATAAATGGCTTGAGCAGCAGGATCATGCCGCCCAGCAGGCCAGGCAGGTACGGCGCCAGGGTGGGCCAGTAACGTGCGCCAATGGTCTTGGGCAGAATTTCCGAGAGCACCAAGATCAGCAGGGTCATCACCGCCGAGGCGATGCCCAGATAACCGTCGCCAAATATCACCGTGACTTGCGCGCCAACGCCCGTAGCACCGACAGTGTGGGCCACTGTATTGAGCGTGAGGATCGCGGCAAGGGGCTGGTCAATCTTGTCTTTCAGCCCTTTCAGCTGCTCGTAGAGCTTCGGCTTGGTGGCCTTCTGCTGGGCAATATAGCTGGGCGTTAGGGAAAGCAACGCCGCTTCAAGAATGGAACAGATGAATGAAACGAGGATGGAGAGAGCGGCAAACGCAATTAGGAGTGTCATTGAGGGGGGTAAGTAACCAAGGGATGCTCAATTTACACGAACTGGTTGCGAACGCCGCGCGCGGCCAATGAGCAAGCTGCAACAAATCGTGTACGGGAGGGCGTTGGCCCTCCGCGCGAGGGAGGGCTCAGTCTTTGCTTTGCTGGGCCTTGAGCAGGTCACGGATTTCGCTCAGTAGCTCCTGCTCCTTGCTCGGCGGCGCTGGCGCGGCCGGGGCAGCTTCTTCTTCGCGTTTGAGTTTGTTGATCACTTTGACGCCCATAAAGATGGCGAAAGCGACAATCAGGAAGTCGAGTATGGTCTGAATAAATTTGCCATAACCTACGGTTACAGCAGCGACATCACCTTCAGCAGCTTTCAGCACAATCGCCAGATCGGAGAAATCTACACCGCCAATCAGCATGCCCAGAGGCGGCATCACCACGTCACCGACGAAGGACGAGACAATCTTGCCAAAGGCCGCGCCGATAATGATGCCCACGGCCATGTCGACCACGTTGCCTTTGACCGCAAAGGCCTTGAATTCACTGATTATGCTCATGCTGCTTTCCCTGGTAGGTGAGGTTGCGCTGAGTGTAATTCAGCGCTTGCTGCTTGCAAGTCAAATTTTAGCTCGGGTAATGCACGTCCGGCAGGGACTGGAAGCCCGGTTTGGCCAGCAGATAGCCCTGGAAGAGCTCCACCCCCATGGCTTGCAAAGCACGCAGTTCGCCAAGGCTTTCGATGCCTTCGGCGATCACCCGGATATTCAGTTTGCGGCACATCTGCAAGGTGGCCTCGACCAGCGTCTGCCGCACGCTGTCTTGGTCGATATTACGGATCAGGTGCATATCCAGCTTGATCAGGTCGGGCTGAAAGTCAGCCAGCAGATTCAGGCCGGCATAACCGGCGCCGAAGTCATCAATGGCCGTCATAAAGCCTTGCTTGCGGTACGCGCGCAGAATGCCGGTGAGGTGGTCGATATCCAGCACCTGCTCCTGTTCTGTGACCTCAAATATGATCCGCTCCAGCGGGAAGTTGAAGCGCTCTGCCGCCTCTAGCGTGGCGCGGATACAGGTTTCAGGCTTGTACACCGCATTGGGCATAAAGTTGATCGAGACCATGGCCGGCACCTGCAATTTAGCGGCCCACTCCAGGGCGGTAACTCGGCAGGCTTGATCGAACGGGTAGAGGTTGTCTTTATTGAGTTTGCCCAAGAGGCTGCCGGCGGATTCGCCAGCCGTGCCGCGTACCAGGGCTTCGTGGGCGAATACCGTGCCCGTACTCAGGTTAACGATTGGCTGAAACGCCATGCTGATAGGGAAACCAAGTCCCTGGCCGTCGCGGCAAGCCGCGCATCCGGTTGTTGTACCCATTACCTGTTCTCTGATTTTTTGCAGATGATGCTCACGATAGCAGAAGTCGCTTTGCAAGCCTCAATTCAACGTGTCGCGGCAGAGCCTGCGGGGCTGAACTAGGCTCTATTCAACTCCACGCCTGAGGATGCCGTTATGCCCCTGGAACATCACCCACTGAACCGCGAGTTTTCCGAGTTCAAGACCCAGTTACACGCCTTGCTGTCTAGTGACGGACACTTTGTGCGCTTGGCTAATGAATACGAAGAGCTTGATAAGCGTATTTATGAAGTGGAGAGCGGGCGGGTGGCCATGGATGAGGTTCTGCTGCTCGGTTTGAAGATGCAGCGTGTCAGCCTTAAGGACGAACTCTCCGCCTATCTGCACAAAGCCTGATAGCTGTGCTGGCTTGATCCGGGTCAAGTGCTCAGCCCGGGGCAGGGGATAGGCTGCAGGCAGTGACTATCCCCTTAGGAGTGCCAGCATGCACGTAGAACACCATCCGCTAATCAAAGACTTCCCCGAGCTGCGCGGCGCCCTGCATGAGTTGCGGCTGGCTGACAGCAACTTCGCGCGCCTGGCCGATAACTACGAAACCCTGGATAAGCGTATTTGCCGTATTGAAGCCGGCAGCGAACTGCTGGCGGATGATGCCCTGCTGACACTCAAGCAGGAGCGCGTCGGCCTTAAGGATGAGCTGGCGCGGCAGCTCAAACGGGCGGCGGGGCAGTGTTGTGGGTGCGGCAATGGCTGCAAAGCCTAAAAGGCTGCTGACGCTCTGCGGTGCGTTGGACCGGCTGCGTTAAAACAGGCTCGTCGGGCTTGAGCGCGCCAGAGGCGGAGCCGGTTCAATGCTCATTGGACTGTAAATATATCCAGCTATTTCGTATGATCCGGGCTCAGTTTTTATAGGAGTCCGGCATGGCCAAGGCTAAGCGCATGTATGGCTGCACCGAGTGCGGCGCAACCTTCCCCAAATGGGCCGGCCAGTGCGGCGAGTGCGGGGCGTGGAACACCTTGGTCGAGACGCTGCTCGAAGCCAATGCGGCCACCCCCAGCGGGCGTGCCGGCTGGGCTGGCGAACAGGCGCAGATCAAAACCCTGGCCGAGGTCAGCGTCGCCGAAGTGCCGCGCTTTTCCACTGCCTCCGGCGAGCTGGACCGGGTGCTCGGTGGTGGCCTGGTGGATGGTTCAGTGGTGCTGATCGGCGGTGATCCTGGCATCGGCAAATCGACCATCCTGCTGCAGACCCTGTGCAATATCGCCACGCGCTTTCCTGCGCTGTATGTCACCGGCGAAGAGTCCCAACAGCAGGTGGCCATGCGCGCCCGGCGTCTGGGGTTGCCGGAAGACAAGCTCAAGGTGATGACCGAAACCTGCATCGAAACCATCATCGCCACTGCGCGCCTGGAAAAACCCAAGGTGATGGTGATCGACTCGATCCAAACCATCTTTACCGAACAACTGTCCTCGGCTCCTGGCGGCGTGTCCCAGGTGCGTGAAAGTGCGGCGCTATTGGTGCGTTTCGCCAAACAGAGCGGTACGGCAATCTTCCTGGTCGGCCACGTAACTAAGGAAGGTGCCCTGGCCGGGCCGCGCGTGCTTGAGCACATGGTCGACACCGTGCTGTATTTCGAGGGTGAGTCCGATGGCCGCCTGCGTCTGCTGCGCGCGGTGAAGAATCGCTTTGGCGCGATCAACGAACTCGGCGTGTTCGGCATGACCGACAAAGGTTTGAAGGAGGTCACCAATCCTTCAGCCATCTTCCTCACTCGCGCCCAGGAAGAAGTGCCCGGCAGTGTGGTCATGGCCACCTGGGAAGGCACCCGGCCGATGCTTGTGGAAGTGCAGGCGTTGGTCGACACCAGCCACATGGGCAACCCACGGCGCGTGACCCTGGGCCTGGATCAGAATCGCCTGGCCATGCTACTGGCGGTATTGCACCGTCATGGTGGGATTCCCACCTATGACCAGGACGTTTTTCTTAACGTGGTCGGCGGGGTCAAGGTGTTGGAAACCGCCTCTGACCTGGCATTGATGGCGGCGGTGATTTCCAGCCTGCGCAACAAGCCGCTGCCGCATGATCTGCTGGTGTTTGGGGAGGTCGGCCTGTCTGGCGAAATTCGCCCGGTGCCCAGTGGGCAGGAGCGGCTTAAGGAAGCGGCCAAGCACGGTTTCAAGCGCGCCATCGTACCCAAGGGCAATGCCCCGAAAGATTCGCCGCCGGGTTTGCAGGTCATTGCCGTAACGCGCCTGGAGCAGGCGCTGGATGCGCTGTTCGAGTAATCGATCAGATGTGTATGGAAAAGGAGGCCTCGGCCTCCTTTTTCGTTACTGGTCTTCGCCGAGTGCGGCGAGTTCGCGTTCGAGCAAACTTTCATCGCCGAGGTTGAGCTCCACCAGGCGCCGCAAGTGGCTGATCGAGTCGAGGTCGATATGCCGGCAGACAAACCCGAGCAGGTCCGCTTGGGTGCGGGTCAGCACCACTTCCATCTGTACGCGGGTGTCACCGGCCAGTTGGATGTTGGCCTCAAACGGTAGGTTGGGATCACCGTTCCAGCCGGCTGGGCGCTTGATCAGTAGGCCCTTCAGCGAAACGTCATGCAGTTCGACTGCCCAGCGTCGTTCGCCTTGCACAATCTCGGTGGGCGCGTCGAAAGCGATGCGGTGAAAGCGCCGACGCTCATTGGCTGTTTCGCTCATGCAAACAAACTCCTGCGAGGTTTCATCCACTATAGCCAAGGCTGTTGCCAATGGCTTGGTTTTATCTGCGCCAGCGACATCGCATCGTGGCGGCCAGAAACAACGGCTGCCTTAAATGGCAGGCATAAAAAAGCCGGCTTGTGGCCGGCTTTTAGGGGACGGTCTCGGCTTATTTTTGGTAAGCAGCGACTGCCTTAAGAATTAGATCGCGGGCTTCATCAGCGCCGCCCCAGCCTTCAACCTTAACCCATTTGCCTTTTTCGAGGTCTTTGTAGTTCTCAAAGAAGTGCTTGATCTGCTCGATCAGCAGGGGTGGCAGGTCGGTGTATTCCTGAACGTCTTTGTACAGCACGGTCAGTTTGTCGTGTGGCACGGCAACCAGTTTGGCGTCGCCGCCAGCTTCGTCGCTCATGTGCAGCACGCCAACCGGACGAGCGCGGATGACCGAACCTGGGGCCACTGGGTATGGGGTCACAACCAGCACGTCGAGGGGGTCGCCGTCGTCAGCCAGGGTATGCGGGATAAACCCGTAGTTGGCCGGGTAGAACATCGGGGTGGCCATGAAACGGTCGACCATCAAGCAATCGATGTCGTGATCGATTTCGTATTTGATCGGCGCGTGGTTGGCCGGAATCTCGATGGCAACGTAGATGTCGTTCGGCAGGTCTTTACCGGCCGGGATCTTGCTGTAGCTCATGGGGCGACTCCCGAGGGGTGGGCCAAAAAAGTGGCGCGATTATAGGCATATTCCCTAGGCGTTGCTACGCCGGCTTATCTAGCCATTAGTCGCGAGTGCGCTGTCTTTGGTGTTGGCGGGGTAAGCCGAATGGCGCTGCTGAAGTTGTTGCAGTCGCGCCAGCGGGTCCTGGCGGTAGAACAGGGCCAGTTGCGCGTAGACCGCAGGGAAGGATTCGGCGAGCTGGTCGGGGGCGCTGAAGAAGTACTCGCTGGTGACTGCAAAGAACTCCGCTGGGTTTTCTGCTGCGTAAGGGTCGATGGCGGTTTCGCGCCCTGGGTTGGCATCCAGTTCGGCGTTCAACTGGTCGAAGGCGCTCTGCATGGCGTTGGTCCATGCTTCAATATGCATGCTGTTATGCAGCGGTGGCAGGCCGTTGGCGTCGCCATTGAGCATGTCCAGTTTATGCGCTAACTCATGGATCACCAGGTTGTAGCCATCCCACTGGCCGCTGGCCTGCACGCCTGGCCAGGCCAGAATCACCGGGCCATGCAACCAGGCTTCGCCGCTGTGCGCACCGTCCCATTCATGCACCACGCCGCTGGCATCGCGGTGGCGCTGTGGGCTGACGAAGTCGTCTGGGTAAATCACGATTTCATGGAAACCCTGGTACCAGTTGAGGTCCGCGAAGTGCAGCAGGGGGAGCTCGGCCTGCACTGCCAGTAGCAGGCGGGCGTGGGCGTCCAGTTCGAGGCTGGGCAGTGGGCTGAGGTGCTTGTGTTGCAAGAACAGCACTGCCCGTTCGCGCAGGCGTTGCTGTTCGGCAGCGTCCAGGCCGTCGAGGATCGGCAGTTGTCGCATGATGGCGTCCCACTGAGCGCTGCTCACGGGATGACGGGCAAGGAGGCGCTGGCGACGCCAGGCACGTAGCGACCACATGGGTTCTGCTCAGGCTCTAGGAAGCGGCCACCATAAGCTCGGCGGCGGCGCTGGGCAAGTCGGCACAAAGGCTGCACTGACAAACCTATCCGCGACCTGGGAGGGCTGCCAATGTCGATTGAGCGTCTCGATCATCCCGCCATCAAACTGCTCTGCGGCAATGGTCTTGACCTGCCGGGGCAGGCTGCACGGACGCGCGCGATCTGCTTGCCAGGGCGCGAAGGGCGGCCGCCGGTGCTCGTGGTTGCGCTGCTTTGGGTGCGAGAGTGCCCCGATGTGGTGCGCACGCTTGAGGCTTACCTCGACGGTCTACTGGCCGATTGCACGTGCACGCCCTCGAGTTGGAGCGAAGCCCAGGCCGCGCGGCAGGTGCTGGCCGGGTTTAACCAGCAACTGTTTCGTCAGCGCCAGGGCGGCCGCCACCTGGCTCAGATAAATGCCGGGCTGTTGCTGATGCAGAACGCCGAGGCGCAGTTTCTCCAGGCCGGGGCCATCGGGTTATTACGTTATCAGCAGGGCGGCGTACATCGGTTGGTCGGCGTTGAGGGGCTGCAGCTTGGCGCGCAGCCTGAGCTGGCGCTGGTGCAGCACAGCTTGGTGCTCAGCCCGGGCGAGTTATTGCTGCTGGCGCCGCAGCCATTATTGGATGTGGCGGATCTGCAGGGCTTTCGTCGTATGGACGAGCCGCTGCCTGAGTTAATTGCGCCCTTGTTACAGGCGCCAGGCGCGGCGGCTTTAGTGCGCCTCGTCGACGCTGACAATACGCCGGTACTGGCCCCGCCTGCGCCCTGGCCGGTGGTGGTCAATGCGCAACCCGGGCAGCAACTTGATGGCTGGACACTGCTCTCGGCTTGTCCGTTCGGGCCGCCAGGGCGGGTGTTTCGCGCGACGGACCCGCGAGGGCGTGAGGCCATGTTGTGGCTGGCCGAGCAGGCGGCGGATGAAGTCTTTCGGCAGCGCGAGTGGGCGCTGCGGCGCAGTCCGGTGGCCAGCTTGCCGCAGGTGATGTCCGCGCATCAGCCGCGAAGCCATGCCTTCTTGCTGTTTGAGCCGGTCAGCAAGGGCATGCGTAGCCTGGTCGATTGGTTGGCGGCGCATGGGGCGTTAGACGGTGTGACGGTTCTGGCTTTGCTCGATCAGCTGATTGTTGCTGTGCGTGGTTTGCAGCGACGCGGCATGCAGGGCCTGTGGTTGGACCCACGCAGTATCCTGGTGGATGACGCTGGGCGCGTAGTGTTGCTGCCTGAATATGCCGCGTTGTTGCCGGGTGTTCCGCCGCAACCCCTGCCTGAGCAGGCGGTGCCCTTGGCGCCAGAGGCGCGTAGCGGGCAGGCGCTGGATGGTCGCGCCGACCAATTTGCCCTGGCGGCACTGGCTTACTGGCTAATTGGACGGCGTTGGCCCGAAGCGGCGCAGGTGGATGCTGACCACACCAGCCGTTATGTGCCGTTGGCGCAGTTCAATGTGCGTGTGCCGGCAGGGTGGGATGGAGTGCTGGCGCGGGCCTTGGCGCCCAAACCGCAGGCGCGCTTTGAGGCCCTGTCGGCGTTTCAGTATGCGTTGCAGCAACCGTTGCGGCAGCAGCTCACGGCTGCGTCACGGCCACGGCATTATAGGCAGCCTTGGCATCTGGCGGCGCTCAGCTTGCTGGTGGTGCAGTTGGTTGTGGGCTTATGGCTAAGCCTTGAAGGCTGATGCGCTGAGCCAGCGCGAGTGGCGCGCCGCTGGCTCAGTTGCAGGCTTAGGGCGCGGTGAAGTCTTCGGTGATCGGCAGGACAAAGCTCTTGAACTCGGTGTCTTCCTTGAAACCAATGGATTCGTAAAGCTTGTGCGCGACTTCGTTGTCGACGCTGGAGGCGACGCGCAAGCGCACGGCATTGGTTTTGAAGGCCATTTGCTTGGCCGTCTGGATCAGGCGATCCGCCACCAGCTGGCGGCGCGCGTCCTGGCAAACGTAGATGTCGTTGAGAATCCACACGCGCTTGAGCGACAGCGAGGAGAAGCTCGAATAGAGCTGGCAGAAGCCGAGAATCTTGTCTTCATCATCGGCCATGGCCAGATAGATCACTGACTCTTTGCGGCTGATGCGGTTTTCCAGAAATTTCCGTGAGGAGTCAGGGTAAGGCAACTGGCCAAAGTGTTCGCGGTAATTGACGAACAGCGGAGTCAGTTGATCCAGATGCTCCAGGGTCGCTTGGACGATGCGCATGGTGAGCCTCTACTTCAGTCGTGTGGATGGCTTCGGCAACACGGCAGCGCTGCCTGCGAACGCTCCCGATGCTGCCTAAAGCTTTTTGAAAGTGCAATCCAAACAAGCGTTTGGTTGTAATCACCGCCCCGCTAGGCGTATGGCGTGCACAAGGCAGTCGACGGTGGATTGCCTTAGGAGGGGTTTTAGCCGCGATGCTTCAGCATTTCAGGCTAGTCGCGGCTAAAGCCCCTCCCACATAAGCCTGGTACTGCAGCGCCTGATTAGGGCGGCCTAGCCCAGCAAGAAGTTTCCGCGTTGCTCCCCCCCCGCCAGCAGTGGTACCTCGGCCTCATCCTTGAGGTTGACCCCAGACAGCTGGCGACGGCACGCCTCGCGCATCAGGTAGAGCAGGCGATGGCTGGCCATGGCGTAGCTCAGGCCCTCCAGGCGCACGTTGGAGATGCAGTTACGGTAAGCGTCGGTAAGACCGACCTTGGGTGCATAGGTGAAGTACAGACCTAGGCTGTCCGGTGAGCTAAGCCCCGGGCGTTCGCCGATCAGGATCACCACCATCTTTGCGCCGAGTCGTTCGGCCACTTCATCGGCCACAGCCACCCGGCCCTGGGTCACCATGACGACAGGGGCCATGCGCCAGTTTTCGGCCTGCGCCTGTTCGCTTATGCGTTCGAGCATGGGCAGTGCATGACGGTGCACGGCCAGGGCAGAGAGGCCGTCCGCCACGACGATGGCCAGGTCGTAACCGTCCGGGTTGTTCTCGCGGTGCTGGCCCAGCAGCTCGGCGGACTCGTGACTCAGGCGTCTGCCCAGGTCTGGGCGCTGCAGGTAGGTGTCGCGGTCCTTGGCGGCGCTGTGCAGCAATAGGCTTTGTCGATGTTGATGGGCCAGGCCTGAGGCAAGTGCGGCGTGATCGAACGGCAGGTGCACGGCATCACGGGCCTGGGCGTGGGCGTACTGGAAGTCCAGCTGCGCGCGGGTCGGCAGGCTGGTGCCGGCGCGACCCAAGGCGATGCGCGCCGGCGTGAGGTTACGCAATTGCTGCCAGGGATTTTCGCTAGCACCGCTGAGTGGGCTGTCATCGTACATACGCGGTTCCTCGGTTAACCAAGCTGCGCCAGCGCCTGACGGAACGCCGGCGGTAGGCTGTTGCCCAGGCGCGGGCGGCCATCGGCTTGGGTGAAAATGCCCATGCGCTGCAGCCAGGCTTCGAATTCGGGGGCCGGTTTCAGCCCCAGGCTCTGGCGGGCGTACAGCGCGTCGTGGAAGGAGGTGGTCTGGTAGTTGAGCATCACGTCATCGGAGCCGGGGATGCCCATGATGAAGTTGATCCCGGCCACCCCGAGCAGGGTCAGCAGCACGTCCATGTCGTCCTGATCGGCTTCGGCGTGGTTGGTGTAGCAGATGTCGCAGCCCATCGGCAGGCCCAGCAGCTTGCCGCAGAAGTGGTCTTCCAGGCCGGCGCGGATGATCTGCTTGCCGTTATACAGGTACTCCGGGCCGATAAAACCGACCACGGTATTCACCAGAAACGGCTTGAAATGCCGCGCCACTGCATAGGCACGGGTCTCGCAGGTTTGCTGGTCGAGGCCATAGTGGGCACCGGCGGACAGCGCGCTGCCCTGACCGGTTTCGAAATACATCAGGTTGTCGCCCAGGGTGCCGCGCTTGAGGCTCAGGCCGGCGTCGTAGCCTTCCTGCAGGATATTCAGGCTGACACCAAAGCTGGCGTTGGCCGCTTCGGTGCCGGCAATCGACTGGAACACCAAATCCAGCGGTACGCCCCGGTTAATCGCCTCGATTGAGGTGGTGACGTGGGTCAGCACGCAGGCTTGGGTGGGGATTTCATAGCGCTGAATGATGCCGTCGAGCATGCGCAGCATCTCGCAGATCGATTGGGTGCTGTCTGTGGCGGGGTTGATGCCGATCATGGCGTCGCCATTGCCGTACAGCAGGCCGTCGAGAATGCTCGCGGCGATACCCGCAGGTTCGTCGGTCGGGTGGTTGGGTTGCAGGCGGGTGGACATACGCCCGCGCAGGCCAATGGTGTTGCGAAAACGGCTGACTACGCGGATTTTCTGCGCCACCAGCACCAGGTCCTGCACGCGCATGATCTTCGACACCGCCGCGGCCATTTCCGGCGTCAGGCCTGGGGCTAGGGCGCGCAGGCTGGCTTCATCGGCGTGGTCACCGAGCAGCCAGTCACGAAAATCGCCGACGTTCAGGTGGCTGACCGGGGCGAACGCGGCGGCGTCATGGCTGTCGATAATCAGCCGGGTGACTTCATCATCTTCATAGGGGATCAATGCTTCGTGGAGAAACTGCTTGAGCGGAATATCGGCGAGGGTCATCTGCGCGGCGACCCGTTCGCCAGCATTGCTCGCGGCCACGCCGGCGAGAAAATCACCGGAGCGCGCCGGGCTGGCTTTGGCCATCACCTCGGCAAGGCTGTCGAAGCGGTAGGTTTCACCGCCAACGCTGTGGCTGTATGCGGGCATTGAGTTCCCCTTGAGGGCTTGGCTGCGCCAAAGCGGTGCTGCAGTTGTCATCTATGCACTGGAATAAACAAGGCTGTCGATGGCAGGGCAGAAATTAAACAACGACGAGCGTCTTGGCCAAGGTTCAGCAACCCCTGTGCCAGAAGCTGACGCAGGGGCTGGGCCTCTGCTGGGCGGCGGCGCTGTGCTAACCTGCGGCCAGTTTTTCGCGCGCCTATTCACCGGTTTTTGAGGGCACCTTCAAGGTACATCATGCATATTCATATTCTCGGCATCTGCGGCACGTTTATGGGCTCGCTGGCCGTCTTGGCCAAAGAACTTGGCCACCGTGTGACCGGTTCAGACGCCAACGTTTACCCGCCCATGAGCACCCAGCTGCAAGCCCAGGGCATCGAACTGACCCAGGGCTATGACGCCGCGCAACTCGACCCTGCGCCCGATTTGGTGGTGATCGGCAATGCCCTATCGCGCGGCAACCCGGCGGTGGAATATGTGCTGAACAAAGGCCTGCCTTACGTCAGCGGCCCGCAATGGTTGGCTGATCATGTGCTGCAAGGCCGTTGGGTGCTGGCCGTGGCCGGTACCCACGGCAAAACCAGCAGTTCAAGCATGCTCGCTTGGGTGTTGGAACATGCCGGCATGAGCCCAGGCTTTTTGATTGGCGGCGTGCCGCAGAACTTCGGTATTTCTGCGCGCTTAGGCGGTACGCCGTTCTTTGTAGTCGAAGCCGATGAGTACGACAGCGCGTTTTTCGACAAGCGCAGTAAGTTCGTGCACTACCGGCCGCGCACCGCGATTCTGAATAACCTGGAGTTCGATCACGCCGACATCTTCCCTGATCTGCCGGCCATCGAGCGGCAGTTCCACCATCTGGTACGCACCATTCCCGGTGAAGGGCTGATCATTCATCCCACCACTGAACCGGCGCTTAAGCGCGTGATCGAAATGGGCTGCTGGACGCCGGTTGCCACCACCGGCGATGGCGGGCAATGGCAGGCCAATCTGCTGAGCGCTGACGGCTCGCGTTTCGAGGTGATTTTCGAGGGTAAAACCGCCGGCACAGTGGACTGGCAACTGACCGGCCAACATAACGTCGCAAATGCCCTGGCGGTGCTGGCGGCGGCGCGCCATGTCGGTGTTGTGCCGGAGCTGGGTATCGTGGCGCTGTGTAGCTTTATCAACGCCAAACGGCGCATGGAGAAGGTTGCCGAAGTCAACGGTGTGACCATCTTCGATGACTTCGCTCACCACCCCACGGCGATTGCCACCACTCTGGATGGCCTGCGCAAGCGCATCGGCGATGCCAAGTTGATTGCCATCGTCGAGCCGCGCTCCAACTCGATGAAGCTCGGCGCGCACCGCGACGGTTTGCCCGAGTCCGTGGTGCAGGCCGATTCGGTATATTGGTACGCGCCGCCGAACTTGGGCTGGGATTTGGCCGGTACGGTGGCCACTTCAACGGTGCCGACTCAGGTGTGCGATTCGCTGGAAGCGATCATTGCCGGGGTAAAAGCGGAAGCCGCGCCGGGTACTCAGATTGTGGTGATGAGCAACGGCGGCTTCGGCGGCCTGCATGGCAAGTTAGCTACGGCCCTGGCTGAGTAGGGTGGGCTGAGGCGCGCAGCGACGCTATCCATCGGATTGAAGTCGATGGGTAGCGCTTCGCTCTACCCATCCTACGGTGCGGTCAATAAGTGCGTAGCCCGGATGCAGTCCGGCTACGTGGTTGCTGTGCGGCTAGTCGCGCAGTCGTTTCCCCAAAAATCGAGGAGCTTCGATGAGCGGTCCAGAACGAATTACTTTGGCCATGACCGGTGCCTCCGGCGCGCAGTACGGTTTGCGCCTGCTCGATTGCCTGGTGCGGGAAGACCGCGAGGTGCACTTTCTGATTTCCAAGGCCGCGCAGTTGGTGATGGCCACCGAAACCGATGTCAGCCTGCCGAGTAAACCGCAGGCCATGCAGGCGTTTCTCAACGAATACACCGGCGCGTTGCCGGGGCAGATTCGTGTGTACGGTAAGGAAGACTGGATGGCCCCGGCGGCCTCCGGCTCCGGTGCGCCCTCGGCGATGGTGGTGGTGCCGTGCAGCACCGGCTCGCTGTCAGCGATTGCCAATGGCGCCTGCAATAACCTGATTGAGCGCGCGGCGGATGTGGTGTTGAAGGAGCGTCGTCAGCTGATTCTGGTGCCGCGTGAGGCGCCGTTCTCCAGCATTCATCTGGAAAACATGCTCAAGCTGTCGAACATGGGCGCGACGATCCTGCCAGCCGCGCCGGGCTTTTATCACCAGCCGCAGACCATTGATGACCTGATCGACTTTGTCGTGGCGCGCATTCTCAATTGTTTGGGTGTGCCGCAGGACATGCTGCCGCGTTGGGGCGAACACCATCAGACCACCCCGGATGAATAAGCCACTGGCGCGTGCCACCGTCGCTGTGCTGTTGGGGCTGACCCTTAGCGGTTGCGCCACTGTGCGCACTCTGGACGCGGCCAAACCGGGCGCGCCAGTGGTGTACGCCGGTACGCGCCTGGATTGGTATGCGCTGCAAGGAGGCTGCTGCGCCACTGATCGCTTCGGTGCTGAAGCGCCGGCTTACCCGGCAGTTGATCTGCCGGTCAGTGCCTTGCTCGATACCCTGTTGCTGCCGTTGTCCTTGGCCACCGCCATTGGCCTTAACCTGGGCATCAGCGGCGGCTTGTAAGGGGCGTTTAGCTGTCCAGCTGGCAGGCTCGGGGCATGGCCTGCTGCAGGCCGTAGCGGCCTTTTTCATCACGGCTTACGCGGCCCATAGCGGTATCCGGGTCGTGGGTAAAAACCAGGCGACCGCCGCGTGTATACAGGTCGGCCAGCAGGGCTTCTTTCTCTTCAATCAAGCCTTCGGGGAAGCGGTCATAACCCATGGTGATCGGCAGGTGCACCCACGGTGCGCCGGGGATCAGGTCGGCGGGGAACACCACCGGGCCATCGGGCATGGCGACTTCGGGGATCAACTGGCCGGGGGTGTGGCCGTCGCTCCAGTGCAGGCGCCAGTCCGCGCCCAATAGCTCACAATTCTCGGTTTCATCGACCAGGTGCAGGCGGCCGCTGGCTTCGAGCAGCTCCAGCAACTCCGGGATATAGGATGCGCGGTCGCGGGCATGGGGCTGGTAGGCGCGCTGCCATTGGCGCCTGCCGGTGATGAACTGCGCATTGGGGAATAGCAAGCGGGCCGGTTGGTCGTCTTCCCAGGCTGCGAGCAAGCCGCCGGCATGGTCAAAATGCAGGTGGGTGAGCACCACGATGTCGATGTCGGCATCACTCAGGCCCGCCGCAGCAAGGCTGTCGAGCAGCACATGACGCTCTTCCTGCACGCCGAAGCGCTGTTTCATTTCGGGGCTGAAAAACGCGCCGATGCCGGTTTCAACCAGGATGTTGCGGCCCTCCTCTTGCACCAGCAGGGCGCGGCAACCGAGGTCGATGCGGTTCAGTTCGTCCGGTTTCATCCAGCGTTGCCACAGGGCTTTCGGCGCATTGCCGAACATGGCGCCGCCGTCGAGTTTTTGGCTGTTACCGGTCAGGGTAGTCAGGGTGCGCATGGCTATCTCTTGTTGTTGTGTGGGCTTGCAGTCAGGGTGCATGGCGCGGTCGCCCGGCGCCATTGCACCTTGGTTGGACGGGCTTAACGCTCGATGGCCAGCGCCACGCCTTGGCCGCCACCTATGCACAGGGTGGCCAGGCCTTTGTGAGCGTCGCGGCGGATCATCTCATGGATCAGGCTGACCAGAATCCGGCAGCCCGACGCGCCGATCGGGTGGCCGAGGGCGATGGCGCCGCCGTTGACGTTGACCTTGGCGCTGTCCCACTGCAGCTCGCGGCCGACCGCAATGGCTTGGGCGGCGAAGGCTTCATTGGCTTCGATCAGGTCGAGTTGCTCCAGGCTCCAGTTGGCTTTCTCCAGGACGCGGCAGGTGGCGAACACCGGGCCGATGCCCATAGTCGCCGGGTCGACGCCGGCACTGGCATGGGCCTTGATCCGCGCCAGCACCGGCAGGTTCAGCTCGGCGGCTTTAGTGGCGCTCATCAGCAGCACAGCGGCCGCGCCGTCGTTGAGGGTGGAGGCATTGCCAGCGGTGACGCTGCCGTCACGTTTGAAGGCCGGGCGCAGTTTGCCCAGGGCTTCCAGGGTGCTGCTGGGGCGCGGTTGTTCATCGGTGGCGACGATCAGGCTGTCACCTTTGCGTTGGGGGATCTCAATCGGGGTGATTTCGTTGGCAAAGCGCCCGGCTTCAATGGCGGCGCAGGCGCGCAGCTGCGAGTGCGCGGCGAAGGCATCCTGCTCGGAGCGGCTGATGCCGTACTGCTCGGCCAGGTTCTCGGCGGTGATGCCCATGTGGTAGTCGTTGAAGGCATCCCACAGGCCGTCGTGGATCATCGTGTCGACTAACTGGCCGTGGCCCATGCGCAGGCCATTGCGTGAGCCGTTCAGCACGTGTGGCGACTGGCTCATGTTTTCCTGGCCGCCGGCGATGATCACCTCGGCGTCGCCACAGCGAATCGCCTGGGCCGCCATGATCACGGCCTTGAGGCCGGAGCCGCAGACTTTGTTCAGGGTCAGCGCGGGTACGGTGTGCGGCAGGCCGGCTTTGAGTGTGCTCTGGCGGGCCGGATTCTGCCCGGCACCGGCGGTCAGTACCTGGCCGAGTATCACTTCGTCGACTTGTTCGGCGGGCAGGCCGGTGTCGGCGAGCAGGCGGCGGATAACGGCAGCGCCCAGATCAACAGCGCTCACGCTGCTCAATGCGCCCTGAAAGGCACCGATAGCGGTGCGGGTGGCGGCGACTATAACGACTTCTTGCATGTGCTTCCTCGTGCTGCCGGGGCAGCCAGTGGCTCGAATAAAAAAACGCGACGCCCTTAATGGACGCCGCGCAAACGCTCAACCGGTGTTCGCAGTTCCCGCCAGGCAGGGGCGGGTTGGCGTCAGAATTGCTCGGCGCGCAGGCCGTACAGTGCGTCGCTGCCTGCGCGAATGCTGGCTTCCAGGGTCAGGATGCGCGGCAGCAGGCGGGCGAAGTAGAACTCGGCGGTGGCCAGTTTGGCGCTGTAAAACGCTTCGTCTTCGCTGCACTTGGCCTGCGCCACGGCGGCCATGCGCGCCCACATCCAGGCGTAGGCGGTGTAGCCGAACAGGTGCAGGTACTCCACCGACGCTGCGCCGGTTTCGTGCGGGTTGCCCGCGGCACGTTCCTGCAGCCAGCTGCTGGTGCGCTCCAGGCGCTCAACGGCATCCAGCAGAGCGGCGGCATACGGCGCGTCGGGCTGCTCGGCGAAGCGGCGAATCTCGGCGGTGAACTGGCGCAGCGCCACGCCGCCGTTGGCGATGATCTTGCGCCCGAGCAGGTCGAGGGCCTGAATACCGTTGGTGCCTTCGTAGATTTGCGCGATGCGCACGTCACGCACCAGTTGCTCCTGGCCCCATTCGCGGATGTAACCGTGGCCGCCGAACACCTGTTGGCCATGGATGCAGCTGTCCAAGCCCGTGTCGGTAAAGAACGCCTTGGCGACTGGCGTGAGCAAGGCCACCAGGGTTTCGGCTGTTTGGCGCTCGCTGTTGTCGTCGCTGAATTTACTCAGGTCGAGCTGTTGGCCGACATAGCAGGCAAACGCGCGGCCACCTTCCGTAAGGGCTTTCATGGTCAGCAGCATGCGCCGTACATCGGCGTGCACGATGATCGGGTCGGCGGCTGTGTCCTGGGCTTCTGGGCCAGTGGCTGCGCGGCTTTGCAGGCGTTCGCGGGCGTAGTCACGAGCGGCCTGGTAGGAGGCTTCGGCGCAACCAATGCCCTGGATGCCGATGGACAGGCGCTCGTAGTTCATCATGGTGAACATCGCCGCCAGGCCTTTGTTCGGCTCGCCGATCAGGTAGCCGGTGGCGCCGTCGAAGTTCATCACGCAGGTGGCCGAGGCCTTGATACCCATCTTGTGTTCGATCGAGCCGCAGCTCACGGCGTTGCGCGCGGCTAGGCTGCCGTCGGCATTGACCAGCACCTTGGGCACCAGAAACAGCGAGATGCCGCGTGCGCCAGCCGGGGCGTCGGGCAGTTTGGCCAGCACCAGGTGGATGATGTTTTCGGTGAGGTCCTGCTCGCCGCCAGTGATGAAAATCTTGCTGCCGCTGATCTGGTAGCTGCCATCGGCTTGCGGTTCGGCCTTGGTGCGGATGATGCCCAGGTCAGTGCCGGCATGGGCTTCGGTCAGGCACATGGAACCGGCCCAGCGGCCTTCGTACATCGGCGGCAGGTAGGTGTTTTTCAGCTCTTCACTGGCGTGCGCGTCGATGGCCAGGCAGGCGCCGGAACTCAGTGCCGAATACAAAGCGAAGCTGGAGCCAGCGGCGTAGAGCATTTCTTCAAATGCCACGGCGAGCATCTTGGGCATGCCCATGCCGCCGTAGGTCGGGTTGCCAGACAGGCCGACCCAGCCGCCTTCAATGTAGGTGGCATAGGCTTCTTTGAAGCCTGCCGGGGTGCGTACATCGCCTGCAATCCATTGCGCGCCTTCTTCATCGCCGCTGCGGTTGAGCGGGGCGATCAGGCCGGCCGTGACCTTGGCGGCTTCTTCCAGAATGGCATCGGCAGTATCGGCATCGACGGTTTCAGCCAGTGCCGGCAGTCGAGCCCATAGGCTCGGGGCGTCGAACACTTCATGGAGGACAAAGCGCAGGTCGCGCAGCGGGGCGTTGTACTCAGGCATCGGCAGTTTCTCGCACAGATGCCGCGCAGAGCGCGGCGATTTAAACGCCCCTGGCGTTATTGCACCCGGGGCGTTGCAGGAATAAGCAACCCGACCCGCCGCGCGGCGGGCCGGGTACGGTTACTCGGCCTCGGCTGGGCCTTTGACGGTGTTTTTAGTGGTGAACTTGAGCAGGTGCGTGCGCTCAACCAGGATGTACAGCGCCGCACCTGCAGCCAGGCCCCAGCCTGCGCCGTAGACGGCCAGTACCACACCCATGGTGCCGGCCACGCCGCGCTCGGTGTTGTTGCTCAGCTGCTCGAAACCGACCATCAGGCAGATGTAGCCGGTGAGAATCAGGGTCAGCGACAGGGCAATCGGCAGTACTGGCTGGAAGAAGCTCACCAGCGGCAGGGCGAACAGGGCGATAAACCCGGTGATCCAGAAGGTGCCCGCGCCGCTATAGATCGAGTCCATGGCTTTGCGGCCGTACTTGTAACGCTCGGCCATGGTGGCCGCGACGGCTGTCCACAGCGGCCCAGCCAAGCCCGGATACGGGGCGAAGAAGGCATGCAGGGCGTTACGCAGGGCGGTGACCAAATGCACGCGGTCGATGTTGTTCTCGATCACTTCGTCAGTGCGCAGTTCATCGGCGCGCTGCATCAGCGACTGGCCGACGATGATGTCGCCAAACGCGATGACATAAGCGATAACCGCAGTAGGCACGGCCAGCAGGAACACATCCAAACCGGGGAAACCAACGCTGAACGGCAGGTAGTTCCACATCTCGGCGAAGGCTGGCGCGGTGATGCCGAATTTCACATCAGGCATCTTGTATTCGCCAACAGCAATGCCGATGAAAATCGCGATCAACATACCCGGCACCATGCCGTAGTTGACGATTTTGCGCGCCAACGGCACGCGCTCGGTGAGGCCTTTAAACGACACCGAAAACATCAGGTACAGGCAGATCAGGCTGCCCAGCACCAGGGAAATCGGCGTGTTGGCCAGGCGGCCACCGGTGGAGATTTCGCCCATCAGTGCCGCAATACCCGCTCCGATGATGATCCCGCCCTTCATCGAGTTGGGAATCAGCTTCACCAGGGTGCTGCCCAGGCGCGTGACGCCGAGGAACAGGAAGATCACGAAGACCAGAAATTGCAGGGCAAACAGTGCCTGAATGGCCTCGGGGCCGGGTTTGAAATTGCCGAGAAACAGCAACACAACCGGAATGCCGGGGGTGATCCAGCCGGGCACGAAGGGCACGCCGAGCAGCGCAGGCAGCATAAAGCCGACACCACACACCACAACATAGGCGAGGGCCACGTCGTAGGGCAGGCCGAGGTATTTTTCCAGCAGCGGGATCATCGCCAGGCTGACCACGAACATGATCAGCGCTTGCAGCATCTCCGCGGTTTCCCAGCGGTAGTGGACAAAGGGCAGGCGCACTTTGAACGGGCCGACTGGCCAATAGGGTTGTTCATCCCCGTCACGGCGTTTAAATAGTTGCATTGAAGCTCTCCGTCGGCCAGTGGCCGGTTTTTGTTGTTGTGGAAACGGTTGTTGCTAACGCATTACTACGCCACCCAATGGGTGGCGCAGTGAGCGGTTAGGTGGCGTGGCGCCGTTACAGGGCCTTGGCCATATCGCGCAGAACGAACTTCTGGATCTTGCCGGTGCTGGTCTTCGGCAGTTGGGTGAAGACCACGGTTTTTGGCACTTTGAAACCGGCCAGGTGTTCGCGGCTGAAACTGATGATGTCCGCCTCGCTGACCTGCTGTTGGTCGGCCTTGAGGGTGATAAAGGCGCAGGGGGTTTCGCCCCATTTCTCGTCTGGGCGAGCCACCACGGCGGCTTCGAGCACGCCGGGGTGACGGTAGAGCACGCCTTCGACCTCAATGGTGGAGATGTTCTCGCCGCCGGAGATGATGATGTCTTTGAGACGGTCCTTGATTTCCACGTAGCCGTTCGGGTGACACACGGCCAGGTCGCCGGTGTGGAACCAGTCGCCGGCAAAGGCTTCAGCGGTGGCGGTGGGGTTCTTCAGGTAGCCCTTCATCACGGTGTTACCGCGCATAAAGATTTCGCCGATGGTTTCGCCATCGCGCGGGGTCGGCTCCAGAGTTTTCGGGTCCGCCACCATCACCCCTTCCAGGGTGGGGTAGCGCACGCCCTGACGGGATTTGAGTACCGCGCGCTCATCCAGCGGCAAGGCGTCCCATTCGGCGTGCCAGGCGCACAGGGTCACCGGGCCGTAGACTTCGGTCAGGCCGTAAACGTGGGTGACCTGGATGCCCATTTCTTCGACCGCACCAATCACTTTGGCAGGTGGCGCAGCCCCGGCAACCATGGCCTTAACCGGATGGTCGATGGCGGCTTTGGCTTCGGCTGGCATATTCACCAGGGCATTGAGCACGATCGGGGCGCCACACATGTGGGTGACTTGCTCGCTGCGAATCAGGGTGAGGATTTTCGCCGGGTCGACGCGGCGCAGGAACACATGCACACCCGCCAGAGCGGTGATGGTCCAGGGGTAGCACCAGCCGTTGCAGTGGAACATCGGCAGGGTCCAGAGGTACACCGGGTGGTTGCCCATGGCCCAGGTCATCTGGTTGCCCAGCGAGTTCAGGTAAGCGCCACGGTGGTGGTAGACCACTCCCTTGGGGTTACCGGTGGTGCCGGAGGTGTAGTTGAGGCTGATCGCCTGCCACTCGTCTGCCGGCCACTGCCAGGCAAATTGCGGATCGCCTTCGGCGAGGAAGGCTTCGTAGTCGAGGTCGCTGACCGCTTGGCCTTCGCCGTACTCGGGGTCATCGACGTCGATCACCAGTGGCGGATGATCAAGCATGCCCACGGCCGCGTGGATCACGTCATAGAATTCGCGGTCGGTGATCAGCACCTTGGCTTCGCCGTGCTGCAGCATAAAGGCGATGGCCTCGGCATCCAGGCGCACGTTGAGGGTGTTGAGCACTGCGCCGATCATCGGCACGCCAAAATGCGCTTCGAGCATCTGCGGAATATTCGGCAACATCACCGCTACCGTATCGCCCTTGCCGATACCGCGACCGGCCAGGGCCGAAGCCAGGCGGCGGCAGCGTGCGTAGGTTTCACTCCAGTCACGGCGGATCGAACCATGCACCACGGCCGGGTAGTGCGGGTAAACACTGGCGGTACGTTCGATAAAGCTCAGTGGTGAGAGGGCAATATGGTTGACGGCGGCAGGCGCAAGGCCCTGTTCATAGATCGACATGCGAATACCCATGCAGGTTGGATGCTCGGGCCATTGTGCGGGTAGTCTTACGCATAGGCCCGGTATTGTTCTGGGTCTATTTATATATCTGATGGTTTGTATATGGAAGTTAAACCATAGTTGTATAGTATTTATACTATATTGTTTTTCTGGCGATTAGCCCTTGGTCGCTTTGCATTTGCCGGCTGCCGGCCTGATGCTGCGCCGCCTCGCGCAATAAGTGGCCGATAGGAATGAAACTGGATGAATGAGATCTCCGTGCAGCTGCACAGCTGGTTGTGTATGCAACGTGAGTGCTTGCCGCTGGCGGTGCGTGCCGATGCGCTGTTACGCGCCCTGCATGCCTGCCCGGAAGTGCGCCAGGCGTTTTTTTTGCGCTGGCAAGCGAGCACGGCGATCTACAGCCATGAAGGCAATGCGCCGCATCTGCCGCCGGGCTTTGGTGACCCGCTAGAGGCCAGTGATCAGTTGCTGTTTGAGCGCTTGCAGCAAGAGCCTCGGCTGGACTTGGGCGCATTGCGTCAACTGCCATGCTGGCTGGCGGGGCGAGTGCGGCGTGCCGGGCTCAACCATGGCCAGGCGCTCGCCCTGGCGCTGGATGAAGGGCAGCCCGGTTTACTGCTGATTGAGTTGCAGGAACACGCCGGCAGTGACTGGCTCGGGCTGGTGCATCAATTACTGCTGGCGGTGCTCGCCAGCCTGCCGCAGCAGGCGCGTGGCAGCCGGTTGCTGGGCAGTGACCCGCAGCCCAGCCTGTTGTTGGATATCGACGCGCGGCCGCTGCAACTAAATGCCGCCATGCACACACTGCTGGGTGAGCAACCGCTGGCGCAGGTGGCCGATTTGTTGCCGGTCAACGCGCCACAACTGGTGCGCGCCTGTTTGCAGCAGGGGCGGGCCATCGAAGCGGTTGAGGCGCAGCATGCCGGCCAAGTGCTGATGTGGACCTTTATGCCCGACGCTGCCGAGCAGCAGGTGCTGGCGCGCTGTCGACCGGCGACCGCTCAGGTGCAGGCTGAGCGTGAAGCGGCCAAGGCCAGCCGCCTGTACCGCTTGATTACCGAGAACACCACGGACCTGATCTCCCGGCACACCCCCGATGGCTGTTTTCTCGATGCCTCGCCGGCCAGCTGGACGCTGCTCGGTTACTGGCCGGAAGCTTTGCGTGGGACCTTGGTGCAGGCGCTGTTTCATGAACAGGACCAGCAGCATCTGGTCGATACCACCCGTGAAGCCCTTGAGCAAAACGGCTATCACACCATGACCTACCGGATTCGCCATCGCGATGGTCATTACCTGTGGTTTGAAACCGCCAGTCGCGCGATCCGCGAAACCTATACCGGCGCGGTGGTTGAAGTGGTCAGCGTGTCGCGCGACATCACCGCGCGGGTCCTGGCCGAAGAGAACAAGCGGCGTCTGGCTGAAGTGGTGGAAGCCAATACTGACCTGGTGCTGTTTATCGACCCCAGTGGGCACCTGACGCACCTCAATCCGTCTGCGCGGCATGCCTTGAATATTGAGGATCAGCAGCCGTTGCCGGCGCTCGAAAAGCTGCTGGCACCCAGCGATTTTCAGCAGTTACAGCGCCACGGTTGGGCGGCTGCCGATGCGGCCGGGGTGTGGAGCGCCGAGGTGCGCCTGCTGCCGCTGGGGCCGCGGGCTCATCTGCCGGTGTCGCTGGTGCTGCTGGCGCACCGCGGCCGCGATGGCGAGCATTACTACTCGCTGGTGGCGCGCGATATGACTGAGCGTGAGTTGCGTGAGGCCGAACAGCGACGCCATCAGGATGAGCTGGCGCACACGGCGCGGCTGGTCACCCTCGGCGAGCTGGCTTCTGGTATCGCCCATGAGATCAATCAACCGCTGGCCGCGGTGGTCAACTACGCCAGCGCCAGCCAACGCTACCTCAAGGCGCTGGGCGCTAACCCTGAGGCGGCGAGTAAGGTGGCGCAAGGGCTGGAGCGGATCAACGAACACGCCAACCACGCCTCGGAAGTGATCAAACGCTTACGCGCTTTTCTGCGCAAAGGTCAGCGCCGCACCCAGGCACTGGATATTGCCAGCGTGGCACGCGAGGCAGTGCGGCTGTGCCAATGGGAGGCGAGTAATTGGCAGGTGACCATCGATGAGCAATTGGCGGACAATCTGCCACCGGTGTATGCCGACCGGATTCTGCTGGAACAGGTGCTGCTCAACCTGCTGCGCAATGCCATTGACGCCAACCGTGAGGCTCACCCCGGCCACTCTTCGCGTATCGAACTCAGTGCCGCCGAGCAGGATGGCCAACTCTGTGTGCGCGTGTGGGATCAGGGGCCGGGTGTGGCGCAGGGTGAGTTGGAGCATATTTTTACCCCGTTCTACACCAGCAAGGCCGAAGGGCTGGGGCTGGGGCTGTCGATGAGCCGCAGCATCATCGAAGGCTTTGGCGGCGCGTTGGAGGCGCACCCTGGCACGGCCGGCGGCTTGTGCCTGGAGTGCCGCCTGCCGTTGTTACGTGGTGAGGACGCCGAGGCGCTGGCTGGGGTTGCCGAGCGCGGCTAAAGCCCCTCCCACCAGCCGCAAATGGTTTGAGGCTTTAGCCGCAACACAGCGAATGCATAACAATAAAAGGAGCAGGGCATGAGCCTGCAGATGCAACACCAGGTTTATGTGGTCGACGATGACCAGGGCATGCTCGACTCCACCGTCTGGCTGCTGGAGTCCGTGGGGCTCAAGGCGCTGCCGTTCACCAGCGGTCAGGCATTTCTCGATGCCTGTGATACGCACAGCCATGGCTGTGTGCTGCTGGATGTGCGCATGCCAGGCATGGGCGGGCTGAATGTGCAGGACGCAATGCGCGCGCGCGGCATTGAAATGCCAGTGATCTTCGTCAGCGGGCATGCGGATGTGCCCATCGTGGTGCGCGCCTTCCGTGCCGGCGCCGTGGACTTTATCGAAAAGCCCTATAACGAGCAGTTGCTGCTCGACAGCGTGCAGCAGGCCTTGAGCCATGCGCCGGCGGCGGAGCAGGCGGACCCGCGCTTGCAGGCCGTGGAAGCGCGCCTGGCCAGCCTCACCCCGCGTGAACGTGACGTGCTGCTGCCGTTAGTGCGTGGCTACACCAACCGTGAGATGGCCGAGCAGCTGGATATCAGCGTCAAAACCATCGACCTCTACCGCTCGCGGGTGATGAAGCGCATGCAGGCCGAAACCCTCGCTGATCTGGTGGGGATGGCGATTGCCGCCGGGCTGGTGGACGCCTTGCAGCTGCGCGGCGAGCAGCCGTGACCTGAGCCTGGCTGCCGTGGGCTGGGTACCTGAACATTGCGCATTCGTGAACCATGCTCAGTTGCTATCATTTATGGCCTAGCTCGCACGCTCTACCCACGCCTAACCTGGATAACTGAATGCTTCTGGAACTGATCAATAATGCCATTTTGCTGATTATGCTGTGTTGGATGCATGGTTTGATGACGCGTTATCTGGATGAAAACTTGATCTCCGGCAAGCTGCTCTCCGGAGTGTTGTTTGGCGCGGCCTGCGTGATCGGTATGGCATTTCCTTTCACGCTTGAGCAAGGCTTGATCTTCGACGCGCGCACCGTGGTACTGAGCATGGCGGCCTTCTTCGGTGGGCCACTGGTGGGGTTGATTGCTGGCGCTATTGCTGCGGTTTACCGCCTGTGGCTGGGCGGTGTGGGCGCAATGCCGGGGCTGCTCAACATTCTCATGCCGGTGCTTATGGGGTTGGCGTATCGCCGCCTGCACATGACGGGCCGCGTGCCATTCAGCGTGTTCTCGCTACTGATTTTTGCCGGTCTTGTGCAGTGCTTGCAGTTCGCCAACCTGGCCTTATTACCCTCTGAGCAGTTTGCCGCGTCCTGGCAATATGCGGTTTGGCCTTTATTCTTGGTCTTGACCCCTGCAACCGTGGTGCTCGGTTATCTGTTGAAGGATATTCGCCGGCAGAAGCGTGACCGTGAAGCACTGCGCCAGAGCGAGGCACAGTTGCGGGCGATTACCGAGGCGGTGCCTGACCTGTCCATGGTGCTGGATGAGGATGGCCGTTATGTGAAGATCAAGGCCCCCGACAGCGACCTGCTGTTTTCCGGCGGTGCCGGCTTGCTGGGTCGGCTTATGGCGGATGTGCTGCCAACCAGTCAGGCCGAGCTTTTCATGCAGTTGATTGGGCGCACCCTGGCCAGCGACCAGGCGCAAAGTATTGAATACGACATGCAAACGCCGGCGGGGCGGCGGGTGTTTGAAGGCCGTGCGCGGCGTCTGGATATTAAGGTGAATGGCAAGCGGGCCTTGGTTTTTATGGCGCGCGACATTACCGAGCGTGTTGCGCTTGAGTTGGATCGACGCATCTCTGCCATTGCCTTTGAGTCGCCCCAAGGCATGCTGATTACTGATGCCAGTACGCGCATCCTCAAAGCCAACCGGGCCTTCAGCGAGATATCGGGCTACAGCCTGGAAGATGTTGTTGGGCAGCCCACACGCATGCTTGGTTCGGGGCGTCAGGGCCCGGAGTTTTATCAGGCTATGTGGCGCAGCCTGCAAGAAACCGGGCTGTGGGAAGGCGAGATATGGAATCGGCGCAAGTGCGGTGAGGTCTTCCCCGAGTGGTTGACCATTGGTGCCGTGCATGATGAAAACGGGCTGGTGACGAACTACGTGGCCTCGTTGGTGGATATCAGCGAGCGCAAAAATGCCGAACAGAAAATCCTCCATCTGGCTTTTTATGACCCCTTGACCGGCCTGCCCAACCGCCGCCTGTTACGTGATCGGCTTGAGCAGGCCACCGCGCTGTGCCGCCGCAATGGGCATTACGCGGCGTTGATCTTTCTCGACCTGGACGACTTTAAAAACGTCAACGATGTCTATGGGCATCAGGTGGGGGACGAGTTGCTCTGCCAGGTGGCCGAACGGTTAAAAAGCGCTTTGCGTGAGCTGGATACGGTGGCGCGCTTGGGCGGTGACGAGTTTGTGATCATGCTTGAGGGCTTGGAACCTATCGCCGAAGACGCCGGCTCCCAGGTTGAACACATCGGCAGCAAGCTGATGCTCGCCTTGCGAGAACCGTATGAGGTCAATGGTCAGCACTTCTTCAACAGCGCGAGCCTAGGCGCCGTGTTGTTCAACGATGAGCAGCAGTCGGTGGATGAGCTGATGCAGTGCGCCGACCTGTCTATGTACAGTTCCAAATCAGCCGGCAAGGACACCTTGAGCTTTTATGACCCGCGTATGCAGGAGGTGGTCAGTTTGCGCCTGCAGCTGGAGCAAGATATGCGCCGCGGCCTGGCTGACGGTGAGTTTGTGCTGTACCTGCAGGCGCAAATCAATCAGTACGGCGAGTTGCAGGGCGCGGAAGCGCTGGTGCGTTGGCAGCATCCGCAGCGTGGCTTGCTGGGGCCGGGGACATTTATTGAAATTGCCGAGCGCAGCGGGCTGATCGCCGAGCTTGATCTCTATGTGCTTAAACAAGGCTGCAGTTTGCTGGCGCGCTGGGCCTGTGAGCCGCGGTTGGCCGGGTTGAGCCTGTCGGTGAATATCAGCAGCCGGCTGCTGTTTAAGGACGACTTTATCGACATCTTGCATCAGGCCTTGGCTGACAGCGGCGCCAACCCGCAGCGCTTGAAGCTGGAAATTACCGAGTCGCTGTTGCTGACCGACAAGAACGAGGCGGCTGTGCGCATGCAAACCCTGCAGGCCATCGGCATTCGGTTCTCCATCGATGATTTCGGCACCGGCTATTCATCAATGGCCTATCTGCAGCAGTTACCGCTTGATCAGTTGAAGATCGACCAGTCGTTTGTGCGTGATTTGCCTGGCAGTTCCAGCAGCCTGGCGATCGTGCGGGCAATTTTGGCGTTGGCTGAGAGCCTGGGGCTTGAAGCCATTGCCGAGGGTGTGGAAACCCAGGCGCAGCATGAGGTGCTGCTGGCGAATGGGTGCAAGCACTTCCAGGGTTATTTGTTCAGCAAGCCGATTGCCATTGATGCGTTTGAAGCCCTGCAGCTGTGTGAATCGGTGTAATCGTGGCGTGCTCGCTGAAGCTTGCAGCAGGGGCTGCCGCTGCGCCGCCAGAGCGCCGAGCGGAGTCTAATTCTAATAGGTGGGATTTGGCGGTATAGCAACGGCCTAGTCGGCCCAGCCCTGATAGATATAGGTCATGGGCTTGGGGCCCTTGAGGTAACGGTTGCTCAGCTCGCCGATGTGAAAGCCGCCCGCGCGGATCAGTGCGGCGATATCACGATTGAGATGGCAACCACCGGTCAGCGGTTTCCACAGCGGCGTCAGGCGATTCTGCCAGCGCAATACCGGCAGCTCGGGTGCCAGGCCGTGTTCGCAAAACAGTAAACGTCCACCCGGCTTGAGCACCCGGCGCATCTCGCGCAGGGCCGCGACGGCATAGGGAATGGTGCACAGGGTGAAGGTGCAGACGATGCAATCGAAGCTGGCATCCTCGGCCTGAATTTGCCCCAGTTCCAGGGCAATCATCTCCACGGGAATACTGATCGCGTCGGCCCGTTGCCTGGCCAGCGTCTGCATGTCGGCGCTGGGGTCGACGCCGATGATCGTGCTGACTTTTTGCGCGTCGTAGAACGCCAGGTTTAAGCCGCTGCCGATGCCAATTTCCAGCACCCGCCCGTGGGCTTGAGGCACCAACTGCGAGCGGGCCTTCATCACCGCGCCCATGCCGCAGACGAAGTCGATCAGGTGCGGCAGCAGGTAACGGTCATATAAGCCCACAGGGTTTACCTCGCGCGTTGCGCTATTCGGCGTCGTTGCTGGCGTCTTCCGGCTGATCGCTGTTGTCGCCGCTGACGGCGGCAAAGCACTTGATCAGGTGAGGGCCGGCCGTGTCGTTGAGGCGCCAGGCATCGGCTTCACCATCAAAGCGCGCGGCGATTATCTGGGCCAGGCTGAAGTGCCATTTGCACAGGGCGCGGCCGTCCATGCATTCGATGCTCAACAGCGGCGCGTCGGTGGCCGCTTGGCCGCCAGTCTGATGCTGCGCCAGTTGTTCGGCGTTGAGGCTGAACTGCCAGGCATGCAGGCCGTCGATTTCCAGCATGTCGGCATGCTTCAGGGCGCTGATTAGGTCGTGCGGGGTGGTGCTCATAGGTGGGGTCTTCTGTTAGCGGCCGAGGCGGCGCAGTTGGTCTGATTCGATCACGCGAGTGCCGGCATCTTCTTCCAGGGCCAAGCGCCACAAGGCGCGGGCCAGTACGGTGGCGTCGATGCCGCGGTATTTGCCCGGCAGCCAGCGCATAAAAGGTGCGGCAAGGCGTTCGCCGAGGCGAAACTCCTGGCGCGCGCCGAGTAGCAGCGAGGGGCGGACGATGGTCAGTTGCGGCCAGTCTTGCGCGCGCAGGGCTTGCTCCATCTGACCTTTGACCTGGTTGTAAAACACTGTCGAGCCCTGGTCTGCACCGAGGGCGCTGATCACCAGCAGGTGGCGCGCACCGAGGGCGCGGGCACGTTCGGCGAAGGCGATGACCAGATCATGGTCGACGGCGCGAAAGGCAGCTTGCGAGCCGGCCTGTTTAATTGTGCTGCCCAGGCAGCAGAAGGCCGTATCGACCTTGCCCTGCAGTTGCGGCAGTAGGGCAAGCAGCTCGCCCTGCGGGTTGTCCAGGTGCGCATGCTCAGCCAGTGGCCGGCGGCTGGGGGCTAGCACGCGGGCGACCGTGGGCTCATTCAGCAGGCGGTCCAGCAAGTGCTCGCCGGTCAGGCCGGTGGCGCCTGCGAGAAGGATGTGCTGGGGCGTCAAATACATAGCGTGGGGTTCTCCGCTGATATCCATCAGCTTAACAGGCTGTAGGGGCTGCGCACTCTGCGCTTGCAGGTCGCTGTAAGGGTTACGGCTGGTCCGTAGGTTGCGCGGCGTTTTGGCTGTTGAGGGCGAGTGCCGCTTGCTGCTCACGCAGCTTATGCCACTGTGCGAGGACCGCCTTGGCGGGCCAGATTTGCGGTTCGGACGGCTCGAAGCCATCGGCCTTTTCGCGCGCGGCGACGCTGGCCTGGGCCAGTGTGAAGGCGCGCTGCAGGTCATCGGTCTGTTGCAGGGCTTCGGCAAATAACGCACGGCCGAAGTAAGTGAAATCATTTTCCTCCGAGCAGCCGAAGGACACCCGGTCGGCGCGCGCGGCGGTGATCACCAGGGTTTTCTCATCTTGCATTTTGGGGATAAAACCACCCGAGTAGCAGGCCGAAATTACCAGCACCTTGTAGCGCTCTTTAAGCGGTGTCAGCAGGGTGGCCAGTTCGCTGGCGGGTAGGTCGCTGAGCTGCAGGCGTGGCTGGTCGAGGTGCAGCTCGTGTTGCGCGGAGCCGTGGCTGGTCAGGTAGATAAAGATCAGGTCTTCTTCACCGCTGCGTTCAGCCAGGGCCCGAATGCTGCGACCCAGGCTGGCGCTGGTGGCCAGCGGGCGATCCGCCAGGTGGTCGCGGTGATTGACCAGGGTAATCAGGCCGTGGGCAGCAAAGCGGTTTTGCAGCAGGTCACCCACGTAGTCGGCCTCGCGCATAAACACGCTTTGTTTGCCGTCGCCGGCCAGGGTCAGCGCATACAGTTCGATGGCGGGGGTCGAGGCGGGCAGCTGGTCAATGGCGGCGTCGAGCAGTCGGCCTTGCTCCAGTAAGCCAATAGCCAAAGTGTCGGGTACTGCCTGGCCGTCGCTGTCGCGAATCAGCCGGCCTTGCCGCCAGGTACCGCTTTGCAGGCTGCCGTCTGCCTGGGTCAGGCTGCCTTTGCCGTGGTATTTGCCGTAGGCAAAGTGGCCCTGATAAACGCTGCCGTCGACGAGGGTTAGGCGGCCTTCGCCGTGGTAGTTCCAGTCGCGGAACTGGCCAACGTAATGGCTGCCATCGACGCCCTTGAACTGGCCTTGGCCGGTCAGGCTGCCATTTACGAAGCGCCCGCCCCAGACGTCGCCATCCGCACTTTGAAAGCGACCTTTGCCGTGGAATTGGTTGTCGCGGAACTCACCGCTGTAGAGATCGCCGCCCAGGTTCTTGAAACTGCCCTGGCCGTTGAGTTGCTGATTATCAAAGGTGCCCGCGTATTCATTGCCTTCAGCGTCGCTCAGGACGCCTTGGCCGTGGGGCTGGCCCTTGCGGAACTGGCCCTGGAAGCGTTCGCCATGGCTCCACTGCAACGAGCCCAGGCCGCTGTAGAGGCCATTGCTGAATTCGCCGCGGTATTCCAGTTCGCTGCTTTTGAGGTGGCCTTCGCCGTTGGGCGCGCCGTTGGCAAAGCCACCGATATAGCGGCTGCCATCGCTGTAATCCAGGCGGCCCTGGCCATGGAAATGACCGCCCTGAAATTCCCCGCTATACACCTCGCCCTGCGCACTGTGCCATTCACCGGTTCCGTTGAACTGGCCATCTTTAAACGATCCCAGGTAATAACGGCCGTCGCTGTAATCCAGGCGGCCCGGGCCTTGCAGCAGGCCGTCGAGTACCTCGCCACGGTAGCGCCCGCCATCGGGCAGCACCGCGTCGGCGGGCAACAGCGGTTCGCCATCGCCACAGGCGGCAAGCAGTAGAGCAAGGCTCAAGGGCGCTAGATGGGAAAGGCGGCGCATGCAGAAAATCCGGTCTGTAGGGTCGGCTGAGTATGCCTTAAACCGCTGCATGTGCCGTGATAGAGCGCGCGTAGCGGCCACAACAGAGGCGCACAGACGGATGTCTGTGCGCTTTGGTTTGGCGGCAGTGATCAGACGAAGCAGAGGGTCAGCGGCTCAGCGATATAGGCCGGTTTTTCCGAGCCTTCGATTTCCAGCACTACCTTGGCCTTGAGCAGCCACTGGCCCGGATTTTTCTCCGTCACTTCGGTCAGGGTGGCTGACAGACGAACCTTGGAATTGACCTTTACCGGTTGGATAAAACGCACGCTGTCCAGGCCATAGTTGACGGCCATTTTCAGCCCAGTGGGCATGATCATGATGCCTTCCATCAGCTTGGGCACCAGTGACAGCGAGAGAAAACCGTGGGCGATGGTGGTGCCGAACGGGGTGAGCTTGGCTTTTTCCGGATCGACATGGATGAACTGGTGGTCGCCCGTGCATTCGGCGAACTGGTTGATGCGTTCTTGGTCGATGGTCAGCCAGTCGGAGCGGCCAAGTTCTTTGCCGATGTAGCTGGACAGTTCGGCGGCGGGTACTGAAGTCATGGTTTCTCCTTGAAGACGCGAGTGTTGTTTTTTTTGGGGGCGTAAATCCTTCTGTCCTAAGATCATCATGGGTTCGCCACCGGGTCAAGTGGCGAGTGCAGCGCGGCCTTAGGTCACGGTTTATCTCGCGCAACCGCTGTAAACCGGCCGTTACAGGGGGCTTTTGCTTATAATGCGTGGCATTACGCCTGGGATCATACGATTCGGAGATTACCCGTCATGTTGTTACGCGGCCTTTTTTGGCTGGTGCTGTGCCAGTTGCTCGGCACTGCGCTGAACGTTTTGCTGATACCGATGCTGCCGGGGCCGATTATCGGCATGCTGCTGCTGTTTGCTTTTCTGTTGTTGCGTGGTGAGGTGGGTGAGCCGCTGCGTCAGGCTTCAGGCAGCCTGCTGAAGTACCTGCCGTTATTGCTGGTGCCGCCAGCGGTAGGGGTAATGGCCTATGCCGAGGCGATCTCTGCCGACTTTTGGGCGATTGCCGGTGCGCTGCTGTTATCCCTGTTGCTGTCCATTGCATTCGCCGGCTGGCTGATGCAGAAACTGATCAACCGCCAGCAACGCAGGAGGGACGCATGACTGTGGAATGGCACGCCGCCTGGCAGGCGCTGACGCACCATCCTCTGTTTGGCGTCGGCATTACCCTTGGTGCTTATCAGTTGGCCATGGCCGCTTACGAAAAGACCCGCTGGGTGTTTCTGCAGCCGGTGCTGGTGTCGATGCTCACGGTGATCGGCATTCTCCTGGCCTGCGGCCTGACCTTCGCGGAGTACAAAGATAGTGCCACCGCGCTGACCCTGTTCCTCGGGCCCGCCACGGTGGCGCTGGCGGTACCGTTGTTTGTTAACTTGCGGCGGATTCGTCAGCTGTTCTGGCCGACCTTTATTACGCTGCTGGTGGCCGGTGTGGTTGCTACGGCGCTGGGGGTGACCCTGGCCTGGGCCTTTGGCGCGGAACACATCATGCTGATGAGCATGGCGCCCAAGTCGGTGACCTCGCCGATTGCCATGTTGGTGGCCAGTCAGATTGGCGGTATTGCGGCGTTGGCCGCGGTGTTTGTGATGATCACCGGGATTATTGGCGCGATCATCGGCCCGTCATTGCTTAAGCGTCTGGGGGTGCAGCATCCCGCAGCGCTGGGTATGGCCTTGGGCCTGACCGCGCATGCGGTCGGCACCGCGCGCGCCCTGCAGGAAGGCGAGGAGTGCGGGGCATTTGCTGCCCTGGCGATGAGCCTGATGGGCGTGTTCACGGCCGTGTTGCTGCCGCTGGCTATTTTGTTGTGGCTATAAGGAGGTGCCCATGACCCTGCCATTGTTTCCACTGAATACCGTGCTGTTTCCAGGCTGCATGCTGGATTTACAGGTGTTCGAAGCGCGTTACCTGGACATGGTCAGCCGTTGCATGAAGCAGAACCAGGGCTTTGGCGTGGTCTGCATCATCGATGGCGCTGAGGTGGGTGAGGCTGCCGGGCAGTTTTCGGCCGTCGGTTGTGAGGCGCTGATCCGCGACTTCCAGCAGCGGCCCAATGGCCTGTTGGGTATCCGGGTTGAAGGCGGTCGGCGGTTTCGCGTGCAGCGCGCCCAAGTGCTGCCTGACCAGCTGGCCCTGGCCGAGGTCGAGTGGCTGGATGAGCCGCCGGAGCAGCCTCTGACCACTGAGCATGCCGACTTGGCCGCCCTGCTGGAGGCGCTAAACGCACATCCGCTGGTGGCGTCCTTGGGTATGCCGAGCGAGCCGACAGGCCAGGATGCATTGGCTAACCAACTGGCTTACCTGTTGCCGTTGGACGTTGAGCAAAAGCTGACGTTGCTCGAAACCGTCGATGCACCGTTGCGCTTGGAGCTGTTGCAGCAACTGCTTGAGCAGTTGCAGGGCGAGCGTCAGTAGCGGTACAGCTGCAGCCCGGCGGACAACTGCCAGGTGGTGATGCCGCCCAGCAGAGCGATAATCGCCGGTAGCAGCAGCCACCACGTCTTTTTAGGCAAGGCCGGCAGCGCTGTGCGCCATTGCACCAGTGTCAGGCTCAGGGCGCAGATGCAGGCCGCCAGGATGGCGCCGGCAATGATGTCGCTGGGCCAATGCACTCCCAGGTAAACCCTTGAACCGGCAATCGCCGCAGCGGGGAAGCTTGCCAGGAGCAGCCAGGCCAGGCGCATGCGCGGCGGTTGTCCGCGCCCGGCCAGCACCCCGAGTAGTAAGAAGAAGGCAAACGCTGCCGAGCTGTGGCCACTGGGAAAGCTGAAGCTGCTCAGGGGTTCGAGCAGCACATCGGGGCGGCTGCGCGCGAAGAGCGTCTTTAGCGCGCTGTTTGCTAAGGCCGTGCCAAGCAGGGTGCCGATGGCCAAACATAGGGTTCGCCATTGCCGCGTTACCAGCAGCGCCAAACACAGCAGTAAAGCGGCTGCCAGTTGCGTGGTCAGATCGCCGAGGCGGGTGATCAGCACCATCAGCGTATCCAGTGCGGGCGCACGATGCTCCTGAACCAGGCTCAGCAGGCCTTGGTCGAGCGGGCTGAGGTGTGGCCAGCTGAGCATCAGGCCAATCAGCAGCGCCAGGCACGCACCCGCAGTCAGCAAACTGGTATGGCGCAGGCCGCGCACGCTGCCTTGTACGCTGACGGCAACCACCAGCGCCACGCCGGCCACAATGGCCCCGGCCTCCGTCCAGAAGCCTTCCGGCAGCGGCAGGCGCAGCGCCGCGCCAGTCGCCCAGCCAGGCAGCATGTAGGCGACTGACCAACCGACTCCGGCCAGCAGGCTGACGATAAAAAAGCGTGCGAAGGGCATGTCGAACATGCCCGCGATCATCGGCAGCATGGGGCGTAGCGGGCCGATAAAACGACCGATCAACAGGCTGGTGACGCCGTAACGCAGAAAGTAACCGTGTGCGCTGCTCAGCCACTGTGGGTTATTGCGCAGTACCGGTAATCGGCCGATGTCCTGATGAAAATAACGCCCCAGCGCATAGGACAGGCAGTCGCCCAGCATACCGCCGAAAAAAGCCAGCAACAGGGTTTCGCTCAGGCCCAGTGCGCCGTTGCCCGCCAGTGCGGCCACCGCGAACAGCAGCACGGTGCCGGGCACCAATAAGCCGACAATCGCCAGGCATTCGAGGCAGGCGAGCAGAAAAATGGCCAGGCCCAGCCATTGCGGGTTGGCGCTCAGCCAGAGGGTCAGGGTGTCGAACCAGTGGCTCATCGATGATTGTCCGTACGGCTGAGTAAGTGATAATCCTGGCCGGCTAGTTGTCCGCGGCGCAGTGGGTTACGCGTGCAATGGCGGGCAAAGTCGGCGTCGACAAAACGGTAGGGCAGTTGCTCGTCTCGGCCCTGGGGGATGCCCAGGCGCGTGCATTGCACGACGTGCGCGGGGGCGTGCTCGAGGTCTTCGACAAACAAACGCTGCTCATCGAAGGGTTGTGCGTCCCAATCGGGCACTTTTAGTCCGAGGGCTTTGCACAGGAGGGTTTGGCCATTGCACAGTTTGTCTAGCGGGCGTGCTCGGCCTTGGCGGTCGGGGTTGTTGCGTTGCATCTGGGCTACGGCATCCGCGCCGCTGTGCGTGTCCTGCCACGGGTAGGCGGATTTGATCAGCACTGCGTTGCCCGGCCCCTGAGCGCTAAAGTTCAGTGAATCGCCGCCGCGCGCGTAGTACATATAAATGTGCCCGCCCGCCATAAACAGCGCTCGGCGTTTATGGGTATAGCCGAGGGACGCGTGACTGCCTTTCTCGCTTAGGTAATAGGCTTCGGTTTCAATAATCCGTGCGCTCAGCCAGTGCTCGCCGTGCTTATGGCGAATTACCTTGCCGAGCAGTTCGCGCGCCAACACGCGTGCATCGCGGTCGAAAAAGCTCGCCGGCAGGGCGCGGCCTTGGGGCCAGGGCGGGCTAGGGTTGGGGGCGTGTGGCATGCGCTGTCACGGTTGCTCGGCGGTACATGGGGTGGGCGATAGTAACAATAAGCGCATGAAGCGTGCCTGAATGCGCGCGTGTCTGCTGCTTCGCGCCTACCGTCCGCCGCGCAGCGCTGGGCGTGGAGCGGCGCGACCGTTATACTCAGCGACTTTTTTCAACCGCCAGACCCGCCAAGACTATGACTGAGTCCGTGCTCGACTATATGACCCGCCTGGGACAGGCCGCTCGCAGCGCCTCGCGCGTGCTCGCGCGCGCCAGTACTGCGCAGAAAAATCGTGCTTTGCAGGCCGCTGCCGCCGCGCTGGATGCTGCGCGCAGCGAGTTGGCCAGTGCCAATGAACTGGACCTGGCCGCCGCGCGCGCCAGCGGTCTGGAACCGGCCATGGTCGATCGTCTGGCGCTGACCCCAGCGGTGATCGACAGCATGATCGAAGGTCTGCGTCAGGTCGCCACGCTGCCAGACCCGATTGGTGAGATCCGCGACATGCGCTTTATGCCGTCCGGTATTCAGGTCGGCAAGATGCGTGTGCCGCTTGGCGTGATTGGCATCATTTATGAGTCGCGGCCGAACGTGACCATCGATGCCGCCAGCCTGTGCCTGAAATCCGGTAATGCGACCATTCTGCGTGGCGGCTCCGAGGCGATTCATTCCAACCAGGCGATTGCCCGCTGCATTCAGCTGGGTTTGAGCGAAGCTGGCTTGCCTGCCAGCGCCGTGCAAGTGGTGGAAACCACTGACCGCGCCGCTGTCGGTGCGCTGATCACCATGCCCGAGTTCGTGGATGTGATCGTGCCGCGTGGTGGTAAGGGCCTGATCGAGCGCATCAGCCGCGATGCCAAGGTGCCGGTGATCAAGCATTTGGATGGCGTGTGCCACGTCTACATCGACGTCGCCGCCGATCTCGACAAGGCGATTCGGGTTGCCGATAACGCCAAGACCCAGCGTTACTCGCCATGCAATGCCATGGAAACCTTGCTGGTGCATAGCGCCGTTGCCGCCAAGGTGTTGCCGTCTCTGGCCGCTATCTACCGCGACAAGGGCGTTGAACTGCGTGGCGATGCCGCGACCCGCGCACTGCTGGGCAGTGATGTGTTGGAAGCGAGCGAAGACGACTGGTTTGCCGAATACAACGCGCCGATCCTGGCGATTCGTATTGTTGATTCGCTGGAAACAGCGATTGAGCACATCAACCACTACGGTTCCAAGCACACCGACTCGATCATTACCGAGAACTTCAGTGATGCGCGGCGCTTCCTGACCGAAGTGGATTCCGCCTCGGTGATGGTCAACGCCTCGACCCGCTTTGCCGATGGGTTTGAGTACGGTTTGGGTGCGGAAATCGGTATCTCCACGGACAAGTTGCATGCCCGTGGCCCGGTCGGCCTGGATGGCCTGACCAGCGAGAAGTATGTGGTGTTCGGCGACGGGCATATCCGTACCTGATGGCCCGACGCGACGGCGTCCGACGTACCGACGCCCGCCGCATCGGTGTGCTCGGTGGCACCTTTGATCCGGTGCATATCGGTCATTTGCGCAGCGCCGTGGAAGTCGCCGAGGCGCTGTTATTGGATGAGCTGCGCCTGATACCCAATGCGCGGCCGCCGCACCGCAGCGCACCGCAGGTCAGTGCGATGGATCGCCTGGCTATGGTTGAACTGGCGCTTGCGGGCGCCACTGTGCTGCAGGTGGATGATCGCGAACTGAAACGCGACAAGCCGTCCTACAGCATCGATACGTTGGAGTCATTGCGCGCTGAGTTGGCGGACGATGACCAGTTGTTGCTCATCCTAGGGTGGGATGCCTTCTGTGGCTTGCCCGGTTGGCAGCGCTGGGATGAGTTGTTGGAGCATTGCCATATCTTGGTGTTGCAGCGTCCGGATGCCAACAGTGAGGCGCCCGAAGCGCTGCGTAACCTGTTGGCCGCGCGCAGTGTGAGTGACCCATCGGCCCTGAGTGGGCCGAGTGGGCAAATTGCTTTTATCTGGCAGACACCCTTGGCGGTGTCGGCCACCCAGATCCGCGCGCTACTGGCGAGCGGAAAGTCGGCACGCTTTTTAGTGCCTGACGCGGTACTGGCCTATATCCATGCGCACGGACTGTACCGTGGCGCGAATTGAACACGAGGCAAACGAGTTACTTATGACGAACGCAAAAAAAATCATGCCGAGCGAAGACCTGGTCAAACTGGCCACCGCTGCTCTGGAAGAAATCAAAGCGCAGGACATCACCACCATCGATGTACGCGGCAAAACCAGCATCACCGATTTCATGCTGATCGCCAGCGGCACCTCCAGCCGTCACGTTAAATCGCTGATCGACAACGTGTTGGAAAAAGTAAAAGAGCAGGGCGTGCGCCCGATCGGTACTGAAGGCATGGACACCGGCGAGTGGGCATTGCTCGACCTCGGCGACATCGTGGTGCACGTGATGCTGCCAACGGCCCGCCAGTTCTACGACCTTGAGCGTCTGTGGCAGGGTGCCGAGCAGAGCCGTGCGCAGTTCAGCGCTGAACCTGACGCTGATAAGCAGTAAGGTCGCACCTCTGTGCGTATCAAGCTGATTGCGGTGGGCTCGCGGATGCCGCGCTGGGTGGAAGACGGTTGGCAGGAATATGCCAAGCGTATGCCTAGCGAGCTGTCCCTGGAACTCGTGGAAATTCCGCTGACCACCCGCGGCAAAAATGCCGATGTGGCGCGGATGATCCGTCAGGAAGGCGAGGCCATGCTGAGCAAGGTGCAGCCAGGGGAACGGATTGTCACCCTGGAAGTCGAAGGGCGACCCTGGAGCACCGAGCAACTGGCGGTCGAGCTGGATAAGTGGCGCCTGGACTCACGCACCGTCAACTTGATGGTCGGCGGGCCAGAAGGGCTGGCGCCCGAGGTACAGGCGCGCAGTGAGCAGCGCTGGTCGTTGTCGCCGCTGACCCTGCCGCATCCCTTAGTGCGTATTCTGATTGGCGAGCAGATGTACCGCGCCTGGACCGTGTTGTCCGGCCATCCGTATCACAAATGATTCTCCACCCATAATCAGCAGCCACCGATGCCGCAGCCTATCCGCCTTAAAGACCACGAGAAAGACGGCCGCCTGATCCGCAAGCGGGCGCTGGTCGGTGCTGTGCTGGTTTTGTTGCTGACCTCGGTGTTGCTGGCGCGCCTGTATTACCTGCAAGTGGTGCAGTTCGAGTACCACACCACCCTGGCGGAAAATAACCGCATCCATGTGCAGCCGATTCCGCCGAGTCGCGGGCTGATTTATGACCGTAACGGCGTGATCATTGCCGATAACCGGCCCAGTTTCAGCCTGACCCTGACCCGCGAGCGTGCCGGTGATTGGCTTCAGGTGCTCGATGCAATTGTCGATGTGCTGGAACTGGAGCCCGATGACCGTGCGCTGTTCGAGCGGCGCGTGCGTCAGGGACGGCGACCTTTCGAGCCGGTCCCGGTGCTGTTTGAGCTAAGTGAAGAGCAAATCGCGCGCATCGCGGTCAACCAGTTCCGTTTGCCGGGCGTTGAGGTCTCTGCCCAGCTGGTGCGGCACTACCCGTTGGGTGAGCATTTTGCCCATTCGGTGGGGTATGTCGGGCGTATTAACGAGAAAGAACTGAAAGAGCTCGACCCGGTGTCCTACAGCGGCACCCACCATATCGGCAAGACCGGCATCGAGCGCTTCTATGAAGACGAGTTGCACGGTGAGGTGGGTTACGAGGAAGTCGAGACCAACGCCCGTGGCCGGGTGCTGCGCGTGCTCAACCGCACCGACCCGATCCCCGGCAAGGACATTGTGCTGAGCCTGGATATCCGCTTGCAGGAGGCCGCCGAGGCCGCCCTGGCGGGCCGCCGTGGGGCGATTGTGGCGATTCAGCCACAAACCGGTGAGGTGCTGGCGATGGTCAGTCAGCCAAGCTTCGATCCCAACCCCTTCGTGACGGGCATCGGTTTCAAAGCCTATGCCGATTTGCGCGACTCGATTGATCGGCCGCTGTACAACCGTGTACTGCGTGGCCTTTATCCGCCGGGCTCGACCATCAAACCCATGGTGGCGGTGTCTGGCCTGGATGCGGGCGTGGTCACGCCGCAGACGCGGGTGTTCGACCCGGGTTATTACCAGTTACCCAATTTGCAGCACAAGTACCGTAACTGGAACCGGAATGGCGATGGCTGGGTGGATATGGACCTGGCCATTTCGCGTTCCAACGACACTTACTTCTACTCGCTGGCGCACAAGATGGGCATCGATCGGCTGCATGACTACATGAGCCGTTTCGGCCTGGGCCAGCGCGTGTCGTTGGACATGTTTGAAGAAACCGCTGGCTTGATGCCGTCGCGTGAGTGGAAGCGCGTGCGCTATCGCCAGGCCTGGTACCCGGGCGAGACGCTGATCTTGGGTATTGGTCAGGGTTATATGCAGACCACCCCGCTGCAACTGGCGCAGGCCACCACGCTGATGGCCACGCGTGGCAAGTGGATTCGTCCGCACCTGGCCAAGACTATTCAGGGGCGCGTCCCCGTCGACCCCAATCCGCTGCCTGATATTGTGCTGCGTGATCCAAAATTCTGGGATAACGGCCGCCACGGTATGGAGCAGGTGATGCACGGCCCGCGTGGCACCGCGCGCAAGGTTGGCGATGCGGCGCTCTACCGGATTGCTGGTAAGAGCGGCACGGCGCAGGTGGTGGCAATCAAGCAAGGTGAGAAGTATGACCGCAGCAAGGTCGCCGAGCGTCACCGTGACCATGCGTTGTTCGTCGCCTTTGCGCCGGCGGACAACCCACAGATTGCCGTATCGGTGATGGTGGAGAATGGTGAGTCAGGTTCCGGTGTGGCGGCGCCCGTGGTTAAGCAGGTGATCGATGCCTGGCTGCTGGATGAAAACGGTCAGTTGAAAGCCGAATATGCTCCGCCTGTGGCGGCTGAGGTTAGCGCACGATGAGTAATAGCTTCGACCGAAACCTCTCCACCGATGACTTGCTGCGCCGCCGCGCCACTCTGCTGCAGCGCCTGCACGTCGATGGCATTTTGTTGGTGTTGCTGCTGATTCTGGCGACCGGCAGCCTGTTTATTCTGTATTCCGCCAGTGGCAAGAACGTCGACATGTTAATGAAGCAGGCCAGCTCCTTCGGCATTGGTCTGGTCGGCATGTTCATCATCGCTCAGTTCGAACCGCGCTTTATGGCGCGCTGGGTGCCGCTGGCCTATGTTGGCGGTGTCGCTTTGCTGGTCGCAGTGGACGTCATGGGGCACAACGCCATGGGCGCCACACGCTGGATCAATATCCCTGGGGTGATCCGCTTCCAGCCCTCGGAATTTATGAAAATCATCATGCCGGCAACTATCGCCTGGTACCTGTCCAGCCGCAGTCTGCCGCCACGGCTAAAGCATATCTGTATCAGCCTGGCGATGATCATTGTGCCGTTTGTGCTGATCATGCTGCAGCCTGACCTCGGCACCTCGCTGCTGATCATCGCCTCTGGCGGCTTTGTGCTGTTTATCGCCGGTCTGCAGTGGCGCTGGGTGATTGGGGCGGTGGCGGCGGTGGTGCCAATCGCCATCGGTATGTGGCTGTTTGTCATGCGTGAATATCAGAAGCAGCGCGTGCTGACCTTTCTCAATCCTGAGAGCGATCCGCTGGGCAGCGGCTGGAACATTATCCAATCCAAGGCCGCTATCGGCTCCGGTGGTGTGTTGGGCAAGGGCTGGCTGCAAGGCACCCAGTCGCACCTGGATTTTCTGCCAGAAAGCCACACCGACTTTATTATTGCGGTGCTCGCCGAGGAATTCGGCCTGGTAGGCGTGTGTTTGTTACTGCTGGTGTACATGCTGTTGATCGCGCGCGGCCTGGTGATTACCGTGCAAGCGCAGACGCTGTTCGGTAAGCTTCTCGCCGGTGCGCTGACCATGACGTTCTTCGTTTATGTCTTCGTCAATATCGGTATGGTCAGCGGTTTGTTGCCGGTGGTTGGGGTGCCGTTGCCGTTTATCAGTTATGGCGGCACTTCGTTGATTACGCTACTCGCAGGATTTGGGATTTTGATGTCGATCCACACTCACCGTAAGTGGATGACGCAGGCTTGATTGGGATTATGAATTTAATGCGCAACGCACGTGGTTGGATGGTACGTACTGCACCTTGGCTGGCCTTGGCCGGGGTGTGTGGGATGGTTCAGCCCGTGCTGGCCGGTGATTATCAGCAGTCACCGCAGGTGACTGAATTCATCGGCGAAATGACCCGCGACTACGGTTTTGCCAGCGAGCAGTTGGTTGGGCTGTTTGCCGAGGTCGAGCGCAAACAGGCGATTCTCGACGCTATTTCGCGGCCAGCGGAAAAGGCTAAACCGTGGAAGGACTATCGGCCGATTTTTATCACCGACAAGCGCATCAGCAAGGGCGTTGAGTTCTGGAAGCAGCACGAGGCGACCTTGGCCCGCGCTGAGGCCGAGTACGGCGTGCCGGCACAGATAATTGTGGCCATTATTGGCGTGGAAACCTTCTACGGCGGCAATACCGGCAGCTGGCGGGTGATGGATGCGCTGTCGACCCTGGCCTTCGATTACCCGCCGCGCGCGCCTTTCTTCCGCAAGGAGCTGCGCGAGTTTCTGCTGCTGACTCGCGAAGAGCAGGTCGAGCCGCTGAGCATGACCGGCTCCTACGCCGGGGCCATGGGCCTGCCGCAATTTATGCCGAGCAGTTTCCGCGCCTATGCCGTGGATTTTGACGGCGATGGCTATATCAATATCTGGAATAACCCGGTGGATGCCATTGGTAGCGTCGCCAGCTACTTCAAGCGTCACCATTGGCAGCCAGGTCAGCCGGTGGTCAGCGCCGCTACCGTCAAGGGCGCGCAGGCCGAGCAGGGTCTGACCGTTGGTCTTGATCCGGTGAAGAATGCCGCTGAGCTGCGGGCGCTGGGTTGGACCAGTGCTGATCCGCTGGCCGACGACTTGCCCGTGACCGCCTTCCGTCTGGACGGTGCCGAGGGCGCCGAGTACTGGATGGGGCTGCCTAACTTCTTTGTGATCACCCGCTACAATCGCAGTGTGATGTATGCCATGGCAGTCAATCAGCTGGCCGAGTTGCTGGTTGATGCACGAGGTCAGAATTGATGGTGCGTTTACCCTTTAAATTGGCCGCCTACGCCAGCCTCGCGCTGCTGTTGGCCAGTTGCTCCTCCACCCGTGCGCCGCAGCCCGTAGCACCGGTGCAGCCAGGTGTGGGGATTTCCGGCCCGGATGATTTCAACCGGCCGCACAAGGATGGCGCGCCCTGGTGGGACGTCGACGTTTCACGCATTCCCGATGCGGTGCCGATGCCGCACTACGGCTCGGTTAAAGCCAGCCCTTACACGGTATTCGGCAAGCAGTACTACCCGATCCCCGATGCCCGGCGCTATCAGGCCGTGGGCCCGGCGTCGTGGTATGGCACCAAGTTTCACGGCCAGGCCACCGCTAACGGTGAAACCTATGACCTGTACGGCATGACCGCCGCACACAAGACCTTGCCGCTGCCCAGCTACGTGCGGGTGACCAACCTAGAAAACGGTAAGAGCGCCATTTTGCGGGTCAATGACCGCGGGCCTTTCTATTCCGATCGGATTATTGATCTGTCCTTCGCCGCGGCGAAGAAGCTCGGTTACGCCGAAAGCGGTACTGCGCGGGTCAAGGTTGAGGGGATTGATCCGCACGAGTGGTGGGCTCAACAGGGGCGTCCGGTACCGATGGTGCTAGCCGCGCCGCAGCAGGTGGCTCAGGTTAAAGCTACGCCGCAGCCTGTATCTCAACCATTCGAGCAGTACTCGCCGCCCCCTCAGCAGCACGCCGCTGCGGTCGTTCCCGTGCAGATTGACGCAAAAAAAAACGCTTCAGTCGCAGCCTCTGGCCTGTATCTCCAAGTGGGCGCTTTCGCCAATCCGGACGCTGCGGAGCTACTGCGCTCGAAGCTGAGCGAAACAGTGGCTGCGCCAGTGTTCGTCAGCTCAGTGGTGCGCAACCAGCAGATATTGCACCGCGTGCGCCTGGGGCCGGTGAGCAACCAGGGCGAGGCTGAGCAGCTGCAAAACACTGTGCGCCTGGCTAATCTTGGCGAGCCAGCCTTGGTCAAAGCAGACTGACGGGGCACTTATGGTTTTTCTGCTGGACTAAACAAACAACCCCGGCCAGCCAGTCGCTGGCTGAGGGGACGTAACCTATGCCCACTGGGCCTGTTCGACTATCAGCAATCTAGAGAGACGGATGAATATCACCAGCTTTGCGCAACGCGTTTTCCTATTACTTTGTCTGTTCGGCGCCCCGACAGTCTGGGCCAATCAGCCAGCCATCCCCTCCGCGCCACAGTTGGCTGCCAAGTCCTATGTGCTGCTGGACGCTGCCAGCGGCAAGGTGCTGGTGGAAAACAACGGTGACCAGCGCCTGCCCCCAGCCAGCCTGACCAAACTGATGACGGCTTACATCGCCACCCTGGAAATTCGCAAGGGCAAGATTGGCGAGCAGGATCTGGTGCCCATCAGTGAGCACGCCTGGCGCACCGGTGGTGCGGCATCGGGTGGCTCGACCATGTTCCTACCGCTTAATAGCCAGGCGACCGTGGATGATTTGCTGCACGGGGTGATCATCCAGTCCGGCAACGATGCCAGCATTGCCTTGGCCGAGTACATTGCCGGCAGCGAAGATGCTTTCGCCGACATGATGAACGAGGCTGCTGCGCGTTTGGGCATGAGCAACAGCCACTTTATGAATGCCACCGGCCTGCCGCACCCGGAGCATTACTCCAGTGCACATGACATGGCGATTTTGGCGCGCGCCATCATCAATGAAGACCAGCAGCACTACGCCATTTATGCGCAGAAGGAGTTCCTCTGGAACAACATTAAGCAGGGCAACCGTAACCTGCTGCTGTGGCGCGACAAGACCGTCGACGGCCTGAAAACCGGTCACACCAACGAGGCGGGCTACTGCCTGGTGGCCTCTGCTGTGCGTGACGGCGCGCGCATGATCACCTCGGTGTTCGGTACTGACAGCGAGTCGGCACGTGCGGCGGAAACGCAGAAGCTGCTGACCTATGGTTTCCGTTTTTTCGAAACCCGCAGCTTCTACAAAAAAGGCCAGGAGCTGGCGCAGGCGCAGGTGTGGAAAGGTGCAACGCGACAAGTTAAAGCCGGCCTGGCTGATGACCTCACCCTGACCCTGCCAAAAGGTCAGCTGGATAAGCTGCAAGCAGGCATGGTTATCAACCCGCAACTCACCGCGCCGATTGCTCAGGGTGATGTGATCGGCACCGTCCAGGTCAAACTGGGTGAGGAGCTGGTACACAGCGCTGACTTGATTGCCCTGGAGGCCGTCGAGGAAGGCAGTTTCTTCCGCCGTTTGTGGGACAGCATCAGCCTGTTCTTCTTCGGGCTATTCAACTGATACCGTGACCTTAGCGCCCTTGTCGAACTGCAAGGGCGCTGTTATTGCCACGGCATACGAGGCCGTTACCGCCATGACTCAACCTGACGTTAAGTCGCACAAAATCGAATTCCCCTGCGCTGACTACCCGATCAAAGTGGTTGGTGATACGGGAGCTGCTTACAAGAACACCGTGATCGAAGTGCTCAGCAAATATGCCACGGTCGATCTCAGTACGCTGGCCGAGCGCCAGAGCAGTAATGGCAAGTACACCACGGTGCAGCTGCATATCATCGCGACCGGTGAAGACCAGTTGCGCGATATCAACAGTGCATTGCGCGCCACCGGTATCGTGCACATGGTGCTGTGATGAGCCTGCCGCTTGGCTTTCGCGAGCTGGGGCAGGTTGAGTACGAGCCGACCTGGCACGCCATGCAGCGCTTTACCGATACGCGCGGCGTGGATACACCGGACGAAATCTGGCTGCTTGAGCATGCGCCGGTGTTTACCCAGGGCCAGGCCGGCAAGGCTGAGCATGTACTGTTTCCGGGTGATATTCCGGTGGTGCAGGTAGATCGCGGTGGCCAGGTGACTTATCACGGGCCTGGCCAGTTAGTGGCGTATCTGCTGCTGGATGTGCGCCGCAGTGGCGTCGGTGTACGTGAGCTGGTCAGTCGCATGGAGCGCAGCTTGATTGACCTGCTGGCCAGCTACGGCGTCAGCGCCAATGCCAAGCCGGATGCCCCTGGGGTATATGTCGAGGGGGCGAAGATCGCATCCCTGGGTTTGCGCATTCGTAATGGCCGCTCGTTCCATGGCCTGGCGTTGAATGTGGACATGGACCTGCAGCCCTTCCAGCGCATCAATCCGTGCGGGTATGCCGGCATGGCCATGACGCAGCTTGCTGATCGGGCCGCGTCGCCAGTCGTCTTTGCTGAGGTCAGCGCACGGCTGCGTGAGCAGCTGAGCAAGCACCTCGACTATGCGCAGCAGCAAAGTCTGCCCGGCGTAATCGACTGCTAGTCATCGGCAGATTAGATAGCGGCAGAATAAAAAACGCCTGACCCAGGTCAATCTAGGGTCAGGCGTTTTTTATGGCCCGATTAATTCAGATTCAGGGTCGGAATCAGGCTGCTGTCCAGTAGCTGGCCCGGCACGGGTACCGGTGCAGCCAGGCCCAGGTTGTTCTTCTCGAACACCTTGTCAGCGCGGTAGCTGGAGCGCACCAGTGGGCCGGCGGCAACTTCCATAAAACCCTTTTTCAGGCCGAGCTCGCGGAAGTCATTGAATGCTTCCGGGCTGACCCAGCGCTGCACGGGCAAATGGTTGCGCGTGGGTTGCAGATATTGGCCCAGAGTGAGGATGTCCACACCGATGGCGCGCAAGTCGTCCATGGTTTGCAGGACTTCTTCGTCGGTCTCGCCGAGACCGAGCATCAGGCTGGTTTTTGTTAGCACATCGGGCCGATGGCGCTTGGCGTGTTCAAGCACGCGCAAGGTCTTCTCGTAGCCCGCGCGCGGGTCGCGCACAGCATGGGTCAAGCGTTTGACCGTCTCGACATTCTGTGCGAACACCTCAAGGCCAGAATCCACCACGCGCTCAATGGCTTGTAGATCGCCATCGAAGTCGGGCGTTAGCGCTTCCACCACCACGTGTGGTGTGCGTTCTTTGATCGCCCGCACGCTGGCGGCATAGTGCGCCGCGCCGCCGTCATCCAGGTCGTCACGATCCACCGACGTCAGCACGATATAGCGCAGCGCCATCAGCTCGACCGACTTGGCGGTGTTCTGCGGTTCTTCCAGGTCCAGCCAGCCGTTAGGGTTGCCGGTATCCACCGCACAGAAGCGGCAGGCGCGCGTGCATACCGAGCCCATCAGCATGATGGTGGCGGTACCGTTGGACCAGCATTCACCCATATTGGGGCAGTGGGATTCCTGGCACACGGTGCTCAGGCGGTGTTCGCTGACGTTGCGTTTGACGGCTTCGAAGCGGCTGCCGCCGGGTGCCTTGACCCGCAGCCACTTGGGCTTGGGTTCGAACACCTGAGGTTCGCTTGAGGCGCGGCGCTTCTGCCCGTCCTTGATCGCAGTGATGCCTTGAGTGGTGCGAAATTTTTCGCCGCTGGCAACGGTTTTTGGCGGGGAGGTATCGGACATCGGCAATTGGGCTCCGCTAGAGGCTCCGGGGGACGAGGCGGCTTTTCGCCGCCGCGCAGTCTACCATAAGAGCTGACCGCGCAGTCAGCAGGGCGCGCTGTGGTTCAAGCTGTTGCCACCTGGCAATGGGGCCTTGGTGGCAGCGTGAGGGTGCTTGGTTGGTTATCTAAGCTGCTCGAGCAGTTGGTGGCTGGGGTAGCCGTCGGCAGGCTGTCCCAGGCTTTGCTGGAACGCGCGAACTGCCTTGCGGGTATTGGCCCCAATAATGCCGTCTGCGGGGCCTGGCTCATAGCCTTTGCTGGCGAGCAGTTCCTGCAGTTCGATGCGCTCACTGCGGCCCAATTGGCGATCGTTACGAGGCCAGACGGCCTGTACGCCAGGGTTGCCATCCAGGGCATCGCTGAGCAAGCCGATGGCCAGGGCGTAGGCGGCGGAGTTGTTGTAGCGCAGAATGCTGCGGAAGTTGTTCAGCAGCAGGAAGGCCGGACCGCGGTGGCCTGCTGGCAGGAATAACGTGGCCAGGCTTGTGTCATCGGCATCGATGGCGCGGGTTGGTTTAACCCCCAGCTCACGCCATTGAGTCAGGCTGCGACGTACTTCCGGGTCGGCCAGGGCGTAATCAAAGCCCTGCGGCAGGTCCACTTCGAAGCCCCAGGGTTGGCCGTTTTCCCAGCCCGATGCTTGCAGGTAGTGCGCGGCAGAGGCCAGGGCGTCGGGTGCTGAACTCCACAGGTCACGCCGGCCGTCGCCGTCAAAGTCCACGGCATGTTGATTAAAGGTGGTCGGCATAAATTGCGTCTGGCCCATGGCGCCTGCCCAAGAGCCGATCAAGCCCTGCGCGGGGGCGTCGCCGGCCTGGATGATTTGCAAGGCGGCGAGCAATTGGCTGCGCCAAAATACTTGGCGGCGGCCGTCGTAGGCCAGGGTGGCAAGGGAGCGGATGACGTTATGGCTGCCGATATTGCTGCCGAAATTGCTTTCCATGCCCCAGATTGCGATGAGCACTTCATGGTCTACGGCATAGGCGCTGCGAATGGCTTTCAGCGTTGGCCGATGCTGCGCTTTGAGCAGGCGGCCTTGGGCGACGCGCGAGACGGAAACCGCGCCATCGATGTATTCCCATACCGGCCGAGTAAACTCCGGCTGGCTGCTATCAGAGGTCACCACGCGTGGATCAAGGGTGATGCCGGCAAAGGTGCGGTCGAACAGTTCAGCGTCGATGCCAGCGGCGATGGCATCGCTACGCAGGAGCATGCGCCATTCTTCGAAGCTGATGAGCGGTTTAGGAGCACTGACAGCTGGGCTGGCGGGAGCCGCGCTCTGAACGATGGCAAGCGGCTGCGCAGGCGTTTCGGCGCAGGCAGTCAGGAGCAGCAGGAGGAAGGCGCTGACGCTATGGGACAAGCCCCGAAGAAGCAGGTAAGGCATGATGGTCTCGGCACATTTTGCAGGCCGTCACCTTAGCATGATTGAGAGGGGATGCGGGCTGAGGCGGGCGTTTCAGGCGACCAGAAGGTATGAAGCCTCCCAGTTTTGCTGGGAGGCTTCGCGGCGGTAGCTACCTTTACCTTTGCTGGGCTTTTCCTGACGGCTGCGAAACAGCGGCTGGGCAATCAGGGATTTGGCCTTGTTCGGGCTGTGCTTGGTTTTCTTGCTCATGACGCGTCCTCTGGCGATGGCTTGCCGTGTGCCGGCGCGCGAAGCATGGTCCGCACGCTGCAAAAAGTCCAGCGCCTGTCTGTTAGCCGAGTAGCCGCAAGCGCTGCCCGCACAGGCTCAGGGTCAGCAGGCTGAGGCCGCTCCAAGGGTCGCCCATGGCCTGGCCTTTGATTTGCGCGTCGATCTGCTGGGCATCCTCTAATAGGGCTGCCCAGCGTGAGGCGGATAGGCGTTGCAGGGCTTTGCTGACCAGTGGCCGGCGTTTATCCCAGACCGGTGGGCGGGCTGAGCTGAACGCTTTATCCAGCGGCATGCCCTGGGCATGTTGTTGCGCGAGGGTGGCCAGTAGGCGGATTTCCCGGGCCAGCGCCCAGAGAATCACCGGTGGTTCGACGCCTTCGCCGCGCAGCCCTTCGAGCATGCGCAGAGCGTGGGCGGCTTCGCCATTGAGGGCTGCATCGATCAGGCCGAATACATCAAAGCGTGCACTGTCCGCGACCGCAGCCTGCACGGTGTCGACGTCAATCTGCGTGCCTTCGGCCAGTAGTTTGAGTTTTTCGATTTCCTGGGCGGCCGCGAGCAGGTTGCCTTCGACGCGGATGGCAATCATGTCGACCGCTTCAGCGCTGGCACTTAGGCCGGATTGCGCCAGGCGTTGGCGAATCCATTGTGGCAATTGGTGGGCATCGACCGGCCAGATCTGCATAAACTGGACGTTTTGCCCGTCGATCAGCGCCTTGCCCCATTTGCTCTTCTGCGCGTTGCCGTCGAGTTTCGGCAGGCTGATTAGCAGGACGGTGTCTTCGGCGGGGCGTGCCAGGTATTCGAGTAACGCGGTGCCCTTGTCGCTGGGCTTGCCGGTGGCAATGCGCAGCTCCAGCAGGCGTTTTTCCGCGAACAAGGACAGGCTGGCGCCGGCTTGCAGCAGGTTGCCCCAGTCAAAGTTGTTGTCGGCGTTAAACACCTGGCGCTCACTAAAGCCCTGCTGGCGAGTGGCGGCGCGAATGGCGTCGGCGGCTTCCTGGCAGAGCAATGGCTCGTCACCACTGATCACGTATACCGGGCTCAGGGTGCCCTGCAGGTGTTTGCCGAGTTGTGCGGGGTTGAGTTTCATCGCGGTGCGAAGCGGGGCCGCTTGCGCGGCCCGGCAAGCTTACTGAGCAGACATTGGCAGTTGAATCGGCGACTGCTGGGGCTGCGCCGCTTGCTGTTGGCGGGCGGCTTCCAGGGCGTCAGCTTCAGCCTTGAGCTTGGCTTCTGCGGTTTGCTGCAGTTGGTCCAGCTGTTGCGGGCTGATCTGTTGCAGGCGCAGGACCAGTAGCTGGATCAGTTCGCGGTTCATTTCCTGGCGAACTTGCGCGGCTTCCTGATCCGCGCCGATCAGGTTGTTGCTGTCCTGGGTGTAGAAGCTCTGCGCTTCCACTTTGTCGCTCAGCAGCAGCAGGTTTTTGCTGCCACGGATCTCGTATTCCAGGGTTTTGTTCAGCTCATATTCGGCCGTACGGGCAGAGCTGGTAAAGCTGGCTGCGCGGCGGTTTTCCTGTTCGTTGCTCAAGACCAGGCGGTATGGCGCGCCCGGGTAAACACGCACGTCATTGTTCTGCAGCACTTCGCGCACCTGATTGACGGTTTCGCCGTAGGCGTTGCGCGCGCTGACGTCGAGTTCCTTCAGGGCGAACTGCACGTCACCGGTGCCGCGCAGCTGAAAGCCGCAAGCGCTCAGCAGGGTAGCCAGGCCAATTACCAACAGATTCCGTTTGATCATCTTTTATCCCCTTGGCGTGTCGTGCGGCGCGCCGCTGTGCGGTCGCGCCGAGCTTAATCAGTTGGCTACGATGTTGACCAGTTTGCCCGGCACCACGATGACCTTGCGAATAGTCAGGCCTTCGGTGAAGCGCAGTACGCTCTCATTGCTGCGGGCGCTGGCCTCGACATCTTCGCGGCTGGCGCTGGCGGACACTTCGATCTGCCCGCGCAGCTTACCGTTGACCTGGATAACCAGGGTCAGGGTGTCCTGCACCAAGGCGGACTCGTCCACCTGCGGCCATGGCGTATCAATCATCACGCCATCGCGGCCCAGTTCCTGCCACAGCTGGTGGCTGATGTGCGGGGTAATGGGGGCCAGCAGTAGCGCCACAGTTTCCAGGCCTTCCTGCAGCAGGGCGCGGTCTTGGCTAGTGGCTTGCGAGGCTTTTTCCAGCACGTTCATCAGCGTCATTACCTGGGCAATGGCTGTGTTGAATTTGTGGTGCTGGCCAATGTCGATGCTCGACTGCTTGATCGCCAGGTGAATGGCGCGGCGCACGGCCTTCTGCTCGTCCGTCAGGCTGCTGAGGTCGAGTGCCTCTGCAGCGCCTTGGTTCACGTGGTTCTGCGCCAGGCGCCAGACGCGGCGCAGGAAGCGGTTAGCGCCTTCAACGCCGGCGTCAGACCATTCGCAGCTCATATCGGGCGGCGAGGCGAACATCATAAACAGGCGGCAGGTGTCGGCGCCGAACTGGTCGATCATCGACTGTGGGTCGACGCCGTTGTTCTTCGACTTGGACATCTTCTCGGTGCCACCGATTTCCACCGGCAGGCCGTCGGACTTCAATTTGGCGCTAATGACCTTGGCTTTGCTGTCACGTTCCAGCTCGACATCGGCTGGGTTGAACCAGTCTTTGCCGCCGTTATCCAGGGTGCGGTAGTAGGTGTCTGCCACCACCATGCCCTGGGTCAGCAGGTTTTTGAACGGCTCATTGGAGCTTACAAGACCTTCGTCGCGCATCAGCTTGTGGAAGAAGCGCGCATACAGCAGGTGCAAAATCGCGTGTTCGATGCCGCCGATGTACTGATCAACCGGCAGCCAATGGTTGGCTGCGGCCGGGTCGACCATACCGCCGGTGTAATGCGGCGAGGCGTAACGGGCGTAGTACCAGGACGATTCAACAAAGGTGTCCATGGTGTCGGTTTCGCGTTTGGCCGCTGCGCCGCATTTCGGGCAGCTGCATTCGTAGAACTCGGGCATGCGCGCCAGCGGGCTGCCGGCGCCATCCGGCACGACGTCTTCTGGCAGTACAACCGGCAACTGGTCTTCCGGCACCGGTACGTCACCACAGGTTTCGCAGTGGATGATCGGGATCGGGCAGCCCCAGTAACGCTGGCGGCTGATGCCCCAGTCACGCAGGCGGAACTGGGTCTTGCGCGCGCCATGCTCATTGGCTTCCAGATCCGCAACGATGGCATCAAACGCCGCGCTGAAATCGAGGTTGTCGTACTTGCCCGAGTTGATGGTGGTCAGCCCGGTTTTCTCGCCGTACCAGTCTTGCCAAAGGCTGGCGTCGTAGTCCTTGCCTTCGCCGGTATACACCTGGGTAACCGGTAGGCTGTACTTGTTGGCGAACTCGAAGTCGCGCTCATCGTGTGCCGGCACGGCCATCACTGCGCCTTCGCCGTAGCCCCACAACACGTAGTTGGCGACAAACACCGGCAGCTTGTCGCCGCTCAGCGGATGGATGACGAACTGGCCGGTGGCCACGCCCTTCTTCTCCATGGTGGCCATGTCGGCCTCGGCCACGGAGCCGCCTTTGCATTCTGCGATAAACGCGGCGATCGCCGCATTGCTCTCGGCGGCGCGCTGGGCCAGCGGATGCTCGGCTGCCACGGCGACGTAAGTCGCGCCCATCAAGGTGTCGGGGCGGGTGGTGTAGACCTTCAGCTGGCCGTCGATGCCGACGCTGGCGAGGTCGTAATCAAACACTACATCGGCGCCGAAGCTTTTGCCGATCCAGTTGCGCTGCATGGTCTTGACCTGTTCCGGCCAGCCATCCAGTTCGTCCAGACTGCTCAAGAGTTCTTCCGCGTAAGCGGTGATCTTGAAGTAGTACATGGGGATTTCGCGCTTCTCGATCAGCGCGCCGGAACGCCAGCCACGGCCGTCGATAACCTGCTCGTTGGCCAGAACGGTCTGGTCGACCGGGTCCCAGTTAACGCTGCCGTTCTTGCGGTAGATCACGCCTTTTTCGAACAGGCGCGTGAACAGCCACTGCTCCCAGCGGTAGTAATCCGGCTTGCAGGTGGTGACTTCACGGGTCCAGTCCACGGCCAGACCCAGGCTCTTGAGCTGGGTCTTCATGTACTCGATGTTTTCGTAGGTCCACTTGGCCGGGGCGACTTTGTTCTTCATCGCGGCGTTTTCCGCCGGCATACCAAAGGCGTCCCAGCCCATCGGCTGCAGCACATTCTTGCCCTGCATACGCTGATAGCGGGCGATCACGTCACCAATGGTGTAGTTGCGCACATGGCCCATGTGCAGTTTGCCGCTCGGGTAGGGGAACATCGACAGGCAATAGAAAGTCTCCTTGCCTGGTTGTTCACTCACTACAAAGGAATTCTGCGCATCCCAATGGGACTGCGCGGCGGCTTCGATTTCACGGGGCGAATACTGTTCTTGCATGGCTACCGGCGCTTGGAATGAGGGCTTGCGGGAAACGCCGTAGCATACATGAGCCCCGCTTACTCAGGGAAACCCTGATTAATCAGTGGCCTGTTGGCCTTGGTTGGGGTTTCGCCGTTTGTCGCCAGGGGCCGCTGGTTAAGGGGTGGCCGCTAAGCTTGAAGTATCGGGCGCAACGCTGCCCGCGTGAGGTGATAAATGGCAGAGTTAAGGCGCAGCGCACCGACTGGTGGGCCCTACGAGCGGCTGTTACAGCGCCTCGCTGTTGCATTGGATGAAGCCGACAATTTGAGTGCGCTGTCCACGCACCCGCTGCTTGATTTAGAACTGCGTGGTTTGACCGCTGCAGAGATGGAGCTGATTCGCGCTTACCTTGAGCGTGATCTGGACTGGCTGCGTGGCTGGCACGCCGCGGCTCAAGAAATGACCCAGATCGAGCAGTTTCAGAACACCCGCAAGTTAGCCCGAGGTGGGCATAAAACCGCAGCCGTGTTGCCCAGTCAGGTCAAGCCGCTGCGCAATCATCGTATGCAACTCTGCTGCGCCTTGTGTGGTGACGTAACGGGCTGGCAGTCAGGCCATGCGGTGCTGGCGTGCAAGACCTGCGGTTCGCAGTTGTTTCGCGTGCGTAATCCTCGCTAGGCTGCGCGCACCCTTGGAGGTGCTCGATGCCGATTCGCTACATCCTCAAACAGTTTTTTCTGCCGCCAGGCCTTTTCCTACTGTTGCTGCTGGCCGCTTGGTGGCTACGTCGCCGCTTTCCGCGCTTGGCGGCCGGCTGTTTGGTGCTCGGCTTAGGCGGCATGTGGCTGTTCAGCCTGCCGGTGGTGGTCGAGTATTCGGCGCGAATGCTGGAAACCGAGCTGGCCTTGAATGAGCCGCAATGGGCTGATTTGGCTCGGCACGCAGAGGTGGTTGTGGTGTTGGGCGGCGGGCGTGAGCTGGCTGACCCTGGCTGGGGCGCGGATCAACCCAGCCTGCTGGCGCTGGAGCGCGTGCGTTTCGCTGCGCGTCTGGCCAAGGCGTCGGGGTTGCCGCTGTTGACCACAGGCGGCCTGCACTATGGCGCGCCGCCCAGTGAGGCGGCCTTGATGGCTGAGGTGCTGGCGCGTGATTACGCGCTGCCGGTGCGTTGGCAGGAAGGCCTGAGTCGCACGACTTGGGAGAATGCGACCCACAGCGCCGAGCTACTCAAAGCCGCTGGTATTCATCGTGTGGTGCTGGTGACTCAGGCCTGGCATATGCCCAGGTCACGCTGGAGCTTCGAACAGGCTGGTTTGCAGGTGGTCAGCGCGCCCATGGGCTTTCTCGGTACGCCCAATGGACGCCCAGCCGGTGGCTGGCTGCCGGAAGGTAAGGCGGTATGGCAGAACGGCCTGCTGCTTAACGAGGCCGTTGGCGTGTTGGCTTATCGGCTGTTTTATCGGGGCCCCGCTGAGCAGAAATAAGCCCCGGTTTGCAGCCTAACTGTTGATCAACTCCGCATGGTGGCAAGCCACCTGCCGTGCATCCAGCAGGCGCAGGGCGGGCTGTTCAACCTGGCAGCGCTCATTGGCGTGCGGGCAGCGCTGATGAAAAGCGCAACCGCTGGGCGGTGACAGCGGGTTGGGCAGCTCGCCGCTGATCTTGATCTTCGGTTTGCTCGGGTTCGGGTGAATGGTCGGCGTCGCCGACAGCAGCGCCTGGGTGTATGGGTGCAGCGGGCGATTGTAAATCTGCTCACTGGGGCCCATCTCCACCGTGCGGCCGAGGTACATCACCAATACATCGTCGGCAACGTGGCGCACCACCGAGAGGTTGTGCGAGATAAACACGTAGCCGGTGTTGAACTGCTCCTGCAGGTCCATAAACAGGTTAAGCACCTGGGCCTGGATCGACACGTCCAGCGCCGAGGTCGGTTCATCCGCCACCAGCACCTTGGGTTGCAGCATCATCGCGCGGGCCAGGGCGATCCGCTGGCGCTGGCCGCCGGAGAACATATGCGGGTAGCGCTGGTAATGCTCAGGGCGCAGGCCGACCTGCTGCATCATTGCCTGCACCCGCTCGCGCCGTTCCAGCCGCGACAGCTGAGTGTTGATCAACAGTGGTTCGCCGAGCTGGTCGCCGACCTTCTGCCGCGGGTTGAGCGAGGCGTAGGGGTTTTGAAAGACCATCTGTACATCGCGGCGCAGTTGCTTGCGCTGCGCTTTATTGGCACCGGTCACTTCCTGCCCGGCGATTTGCAGCGAGCCGGAGCTAGGCTTCTCGATCAGCGTCAGGGCGCGGGCCAGGGTGGATTTGCCGCAGCCAGACTCGCCGACCACCGCCAGAGTTTTGCCCGCTTGCAGTTCAAAGGACACGCCGTTGAGCGCCTGCACCTGGGCGTTGGGCTGGAACAACCCGCGGGAAATGTCGTAGTGGCGGGTGAGGTCGCGAGCAGTCAGAACGGCGCTCATCAGGCCACCTCCGCAGTCAGGTTGAGCGGGTAGAAGCAGCGCGCCGCGCCGCGTGCATGCGTATCCAGGCTTGGCCGCTGGTCGTGACAGCGAGGTTCGGCATAAGGGCAGCGCGGTGACAGCAGGCAGCCGGTTGGCCGGTCATAGCGGCCAGGGACAATGCCGGGCAGGGTGGTCAGGCGGCGCTGGCCCTGGCTGTGCTCAGGAATCGCCTTGAGCAGCGCTTCGGTATAGGGGTGCGTCGGGGTATCGAACAGCTGCGGCACGCTGCCGATTTCCACCGCTTGCCCGGCATACATCACGCAGACCCGTTGTGCGGTTTCGGCTACTACGGCGAGGTCATGGGTGATCAGGATCAGGCCCATGTCCTGTTCGCGTTGCAGCCCGACCAGCAGCTCCATGATCTGCGCTTGGATGGTCACATCCAGCGCCGTGGTCGGCTCGTCGGCAATCAGCAGTTTCGGTTCGGCGGCAATCGCCATGGCAATCGCCACGCGTTGGCTCATACCGCCGGAGAGTTGATGCGGGTAAGCATTCAGGCGGCTGGCGGCGGCGGGGATTTCCACCCGGTCGAGCAGTTGCAGCGCGCGCTGGCGAGCGGCCTGGCCTTTGAGGTGTAGGTGCTGACGCAGCACTTCCTCGATCTGATAACCCACGGTAAAACTGGGGTTGAGGGCGGTCATGGGGTCCTGGAAAACCATCGATAGGTCTTTGCCGACGATATGCCGTCGCTGCCGTCCTTTGAGGCGCAGCATGTCGGTGCCATCGAATTGCAGGCTGTCTGCCGTGACGATGCCGGGCGCGTCAACCAGGCCCATCAGCGCCAGCATGGTCACTGATTTACCCGAACCGGATTCACCGACAATCGCCAGCACTTCACCCTTGGCCACGCTCAGGTCGAGGCCGTCGACTACGGGTGCCGCGCCAGCGCCGCCGAAGCGCACGGACAGGTTCTTGATATCCAGTAAGCTCATGCGGCGGTCTCCGGGCGTGCATTCGGACGCCGGTAGGATGGGTTGAGTCGTGCGATACCCATGCTGTTGGTCGAGCGGCGATGATGGGTGTCGCTGTGCTCTACCCATCCTACGAAATGTTCTGCAGGGTGGCTCATGCTCGTCTCCTCACTGCGCATTTTTCAGCTTAGGGTCGAGTGCATCACGCAGCCCGTCGCCCATCAGATTGATTGCCAGCACGCTGAGCAGAATGGTCAAGCCGGGCAGGCTGACCACCCACCAGGCGCGTTCGATGTAGTCGCGCGCTGAGGCCAGCATGGTGCCCCACTCAGGCGTTGGCGGTTGTACGCCGAGGCCGAGAAAGCCCAGGGCTGCGGCATCGAGAATGGCCGAAGAGAAACTCAGGGTGGCCTGCACAATCAGCGGTGCCATGCAGTTGGGCAGCACGGTGATAAACATCAGCCGCGGCAGGCTGGCACCGGCCAGGCGCGAGGCGGTGACGTAATCGCGGTTCAGCTCGCCCATCACTGCGGCGCGGGTCAGGCGGACGTAGGAAGGCAGCGAGACGATGGCGATGGCGAAGATGGTATTGATCAGCCCCGGGCCGAGGATGGCGACGATGGCCACCGCCAGCAGCAAGGATGGCAGGGCCAGCATGATGTCCATCAGGCGCATGATCGACGGGCCAAGCAGTCGCGGAAAGAAGCCAGCAACCAGGCCCATGAGAATGCCGGGGATCAGCGACATCAGCACCGAGGCCAGACCAATCAGCAACGACAGCCGCGCACCATGGATTAGCCGCGAGAGCAGGTCGCGGCCGACTTCATCGGTGCCCAGTAGGAATTGCACTTGACCGCCCTCCAGCCAGGCCGGCGGGGTCAACATAAAGTCGCGGTATTGCTCGCTGGGGTCGTGCGGGGCGATCCACGGCGCAAACAGCGCGCAGATCACCAGCAAAATCATAAACAGCAGGCCGGCGACCGCGCCTTTGTTGTGGGCAAAGGCTTGCCAGAACTCTTTGAGTGGCGAGGGGTAGAGCAGGCTCTGGTCGAGAGTGGTGCTTAGGGTTTCAGTTGTCATAGTGGGCTCCGTAGAACCTGTACATGGCCTCGCGAGCTAGCGCGAGACAAGGAAAAAGCGGCTGAGGAAGCGGAGTGTGCTGTTGCACATGAGCATTCCGAAGCTGGTTTTGACGCGGTATCGCCGACGCGTAGCAGGCCATGGGTAGGTTCTTAGCGCTGATGGCGAATGCGTGGGTTGGCCAATCCATAAAGGATGTCCACCACGAAGTTGACCAAGATCACCAGGCAAGCGATCAGCAGAATGCCGTTCTGCACCACTGGATAATCGCGCGCGCCGATCGATTCGATCAGCCATTTGCCGATGCCCGGCCAGGAGAAAATGGTTTCGGTCAGCACCGCGCCGGCCAGCAATGCGCCGACTTGCAGGCCGAAGACCGTTAGCACTGGGATCAGTGCGTTACGCAGGCCATGGACAAACACCACGCGGGCTGGCGATAGGCCCTTGGCGCGGGCCGTGCGCACATAGTCCTCGCGCAGCACTTCGAGCATCGCCGAGCGGGTCATGCGGGCGATCACCGCGAGCGGGATGGTGCCGAGCACAATGGCCGGCAGAATCAGGTGGTGCAGGGCATCGGCAAAGGCACCGGGTTCATCGGCCAACAGGGTATCGATCAGCATAAAGCCGGTGACCGGCGGGATGTCGTACAGCAGGTCGATGCGCCCGGATACTGGCGTCCAGCCCAGCCAGACCGAGAAAAACATGATCAACAGCAGGCCCCACCAGAAAATCGGCATGGAGTAGCCGGCGAGCGAAATGCCCATCACTCCGTGGTCAAATAATGAGCCGCGCTTGAGGGCGGCGATCACCCCGGCGATCAGGCCCAGGGTGCCGGCAAATAACAGGGCGGCCAGGGCCAGCTCCACGGTGGCGGGGAACAGTGTGGTGAATTCATCCCAGACACTGGTGCGGGTGCGCAGCGATTCGCCCAGATCACCCTGGGCCAGTTGGCCGATGTAGTCGAAATACTGGGCATACAGCGGTTTGTTCAGGCCCAAGCGTTCCATGGCCTCGGCGTGCAGCACCGGGTCGACGCGGCGCTCACCCATCATCACTTCCACCGGGTCGCCGGGAATCATGCGGATCAGCGCGAAGGTCAGCAGGGTGACGCCGAAAAAGGTGGGGATCAGCAGCCCCAAACGTCGGGCAATAAAAGACAGCATGCGAATGGGTGCTCCAGTGCGCGCCTGGCTGCAATGGCTGGGCGCTGTTATGCGGTATTTACAGGTGGTGCTCGGTTGGCGAGGGGCTAAACCGCCCGCCAACCGACGTGTTGCGTGTACTTACTTAACGCCGACGCCGTAGAACGAGTTCAACGCAAACGGGCTGATCCTGAAGTCCACAACCTTGTTGCTCATTGGCTGGTAGACCGTGGAGTGGGCGATCGGTGTGATCGGCACTTCACGTTTGAGGATCACCTGGGCTTGCTTGTACAGCTCGGTGCGCTCGGCGGTGTCGGTCACGCGCTTGGCGGCTTTCACCAGCTTGTCGTAGTCGGCATCACACCACTTGGAGAAGTTGTTGCCGTCTACCGCATCACAGCCATACAGGGTGCCCAACCAGTTGTCCGGGTCACCGTTGTCGCCGCTCCAGCCGATCAGCATGGCGTCGTGTTCGCCGGCCTTGGCGCGTTTGAGGTATTCGCCCCATTCGTAGGTGACGATCTTGGCCTTGATGCCCACTTTGGCCCAGTCGCTTTGCAGCATCTCGGCCATTAGTTTGGCGTTGGGATTATACGGACGCTGCACCGGCATGGCCCACAGGGTGATCTCGGTGCCTTCCTTGACGCCGGCGGCCTTGAGCAGCGCCTTGGCTTTTTCCGGGTCGTAGGCCGGGTCTTTGATGCTGTCGTTGTACGACCACTGGGTCGGCGGCATGCCGCTGACGGCCAGCTGACCGGCGCTCTGGTAAACCGCGTCGATGATCCCTTGTTTGTTCACCGCCATGTCCAGCGCCTGGCGCACTTCGAGTTTGTCGAACGGTGGGTGGGTGACGTTATAAGCGATATAGCCGACGTTGAACCCGGCCTGCTCTGGCATGACCAGGTTCGGGTCTTTTTTCAGGGCGTCCAGATCTGCCGGGCGTGGGAATAGGGTGACCTGGCATTCGCCGGCCTTGAGCTTTTGCATGCGCACTGAGGCGTCGGTGTTGATGGCGAAGATCAGGTTGTCGATCTTCACCTCATCCGGCTGCCAGTATTCCTTGTTGCCCTTGAAGCGAATCACCGCGTCTTTCTGGTAACGGCTGAACACGAAAGGGCCGGTGCCGATGGGCTTCTGGTTGATGTCGGCGGCCTTGCCGGCCTTGAGCAGCTGGTCGGCGTACTCGGCGGATTGGATCGAAGCAAAACTCATCGCCAGGTTCTGGATAAAGGCGGCGTCCACTTCGTTGAGGCTGAACCGGACTGTCATGTCGTCGAGTTTTTCGATCTTGGCGATATTGGCGTCCATGCCCATGTCGGTGAAGTAGGGAAACTCCGACGGGTAGGCTTTGCGGAAGGGATGGTCGGTGTTGAGCATGCGCTGGAAGGTGAATAGCACGTCATCGGCGTTGAAGGTGCGGCTCGGCGTGAAGTATTCGGTGGTATGGAATTTCACGTTCGGGCGCAGGTGGAAGGTGTAGCTCAGGCCGTCTTCACTGATGTCCCACTTCTCGGCCAGGCCGGGGATCACTGCGGTGCCGCCACGCTCGAACTGGCTCAGGCGGTTGAACACGGTTTCCGCTGCAGCATCGAAGTCGGTGCCGGTGGTGTACAGGCCAGGATCGAACCCGGCGGGGCTGCCTTCGGAGCAGAACACCAGGTTGCCGGCAGCGCTGGCAAGCGGGGTGCTGGCGATCAGCCCAGCGGCGAGTAGAGCCTGGATGACGGCATTCTTACGCATAGTGACCTCATGGTTATTGTGGTTGTGATCCTGAGGGGGCTCTTGTGGAGACCTTGGGTGAAGCTATGCAGGCCACATGCCGACGGCAAGCGGCATGTGGTTGTTAGAGCAGGAATGGCGGTGCAGCACTATGTGGGTGTCGCATTTTTATAAGTGTGGGCTGAAAACATTGCAAAGCGCCGCTATCGTCGGGTAACGGCGCTGCTTCTGTTTGTAGCAGATGTCAGGGCATCTGCACCTCGATCACCCCATCGGCATTAATGTTCACCTGGCTGGTGCCGGCTTCGATCTCTGGCGTAACCGCGGCATCCATCATGGCGGCGCCTTTCATCATTTCCATGCGCATCGGCATCGGGCGTTGGAAACCGCCCGTGTTCAGGTTCAGGCTGACCAGTTTGTAGCCGCTGCCGCCCAGGGCTTTGGTGGCCAGTTGAGCGCGTGCTTTAAACGCTGCGACGGCATCTTTGAGCAGCGCATCTTCGCGGGTTTTGCGGGTGTCGTCGGCAATGCTGAAATTCATCCCCCCCATCTTCAGGGTTTGCAGCATTTCTCCGGTGAGTGTGGACAGAGTGCTGAAGTCCGCACTTTCCAGGCGCAGTTCGGCGCGTTCGCGCCAGGCAGTGATTTTCTGGCCCTTATCATCGCCCTTGTTTTCAGAATAAATCGGATAACTGTTGCGGCTGCCCGAGGCGACGCTGACGCCTTTGACCTTGCGCGCCTGAGCGATGCTGGCATTCAGGGTCTTGCTGATCTGTGCGGCAAGGGCGGCTGGGTCGCTGTCTTGGGCTTCCGTGTAGAGGGTGACGTGCATCAGGTCGTGGGCGATTTCCTGATTAACCTCGGCGCGCAGCGCGACCTGGTTATAACGTGCGTCTTCGGCCATGGCGGTGGTACTCAGTAAGGTGGCGGCGCTTAGCAGAAAGGCGGTGGCGATGCGGGATAACGGCAGCATGACGATTCCTTTAAATGATGGGCGCATGGGCTATGCGCAGCTTTCCAGAGGGTAGACGTAGCTATCTGACTAGGCGGGTTAAGCCAGGTTCCACTTTTTAGAGTCTGCCTAAGATCTGCTGCGCGTAGGCGGTACTGCGTTAGAAGTGGCCCTAGCTCGCGCTCGCTGAAACAGCTGCTCGCGCGTGCATGTGCTGCGGCGCGTTGCCGCAGTTGGGCGGGTAGCGGCTTGGTTATACTTTCGCGGCTCGCTGAATGAGCATCTTGGAGATTCTATGCTCGCACCTGTGCAGCTACTGTCGGCGAGCCGGCAAAACCTCTGGCGCCTGACCCTGATCCGCATTCTAGTGCTGGCGGCGCAGGCGGGTTCCGTGGGACTGGCTTACAAATCTGGCGCATTACCGCTGCCCTGGCTGGAGCTGAGCGTCACTCTGGGCGTCTCTCTGGTGCTGTGTCTGCTCACGGCGTTGCGTCTGCGCGGGCCGTGGCCGGTGACTGAGCAGGAATACGCCGCGCAACTGGCTTGCGACCTGATTATCCACAGCGTGTTGCTGTACTACTCCGGTGGCTCGACCAACCCTTTTGTCTCCTATTACCTTGTGCCGCTGACTATCGCCGCGGCCACCTTGCCCTGGCTCTACACCATTACCTTGTCTGGCCTGGCGCTGGGCGGTTACACCTTTCTGCTGGTGTGGTCGCACCCGCTGGCGTTGCCGACAGGCCCACGGGAAAGCTTGCTGATCTACGGCATGTGGCTGAGCTTTGCCTTGGCCGCCGGGTTGATCACCTTTTTTGTGGCGAAGATGGCCGAAGAGCTGCGTCAGCAGGAAGAACTGCGCGCTGATCGTCGTGAGGAAGGCCTGCGTGATCAGCAGTTACTGGCGGTGGCCACCCAGGCCGCCGGTGCGGCGCACGAGCTGGGCACACCATTGGCGACCATGAGCGTGCTGATTAAAGAGCTGCGCCGCGAACATCAAGAACCGATGCTGCAAGAAGACCTCGCCGTGCTGCAGGAGCAGGTCAAGCTGTGCAAGGAAACCCTGCAGCAGCTGGTGCGCGCCGCTGAGGCGGATCGGCGTCAGGCGGTGGTCGAGTTGTCCTCGGTGGAGTGGTTGGAAACCACCCTCAACCGTTGGCACCTGATGCGCCCAGAAGCCAGCTATCGCTATCAATGTCTGGGTCGTGGCACGCCACCGAAGATGATGCCGCCGGCCGACTTGACCCAGGCGTTGCTCAATTTGCTGAACAACGCCGCCGATGCCTGCCCGGACAAATTGGATATCCGCCTGGACTGGGATCACCAGTGGCTGCGCCTGAGTATCCGCGACTTCGGTGCCGGCGTGCCGCTGGCGATTGCCGAGCAGCTGGGGCGGCCGTTCTTTACCACGAAAGGCAAGGGCTTCGGTTTGGGTTTGTTCCTTAGTCAGGCCAGCGTCACCCGTGCCGGCGGTACGGTTAAACTGTATAACCACGAAGAAGGCGGCACGCTCACCGAGCTGAAGTTGCCGCGCGCCTATGGCCGAAGCTAAGGAAATACCCGAATGAGCGATGAAGTGCTGTTCGAAGGTGAAGAACAACCGCACCTGCTGTTGGTTGATGATGACCCCACCTTCACCCGCGTGATGGCGCGCGCCATGAGCCGTCGTGGCCTGCGGGTTTCCACCGCCGGCTCGGCCGAAGAAGGCCTGGCAATGGCCGAGCAGGATTTGCCGGATTACGCGGTGGTCGACCTGAAAATGGAAGGCGACTCCGGCCTGGTGCTGCTGCCCAAGCTGCTGGAGCTGGATGCCGAGATGCGCGTGGTGATTCTCACCGGCTATTCGAGCATCGCTACTGCGGTGGAGGCAATCAAGCGCGGCGCCTGCAACTACCTGTGCAAGCCTGCCGATGCCGATGACGTACTGGCTGCGCTGCTCACCCAGCATGCCGATCTGGACACCCTGGTGCCGGAAAATCCCATGTCGGTGGACCGCCTGCAGTGGGAGCATATCCAGCGCGTGCTCAGCGAACATGAAGGCAATATCTCCGCCACGGCCCGCGCTCTGGGCATGCACCGGCGCACCTTGCAACGCAAACTGCAGAAGCGCCCGGTTCGGCGCTAGGCGCTGCGGGCGTATTTTTACGGCATGAAAGGCTGTTGAAAGCTTTCTGCTAAGCGACCTTGCTATCATTAGCCCCCTAACTAAGTGGCTCGTCAGGGGCTGTCATGCTTGCCATCGTTCAGCAAACCATCGGCGTTACCGCGCCAGTCTTCTCCATGCTGTTTCTCGGCGTGGCACTCAAGCGCTTCGGGTTGATTGATGCGGCGTTTATCAACACCGCCTCGACGCTGGTGTTTCGCGGCACTCTGCCGACTCTGCTGTTTCTCGGCATCATCAAGGCGGACCTAAGCACCGCGTTGCAGCCGGCACTGCTGTTGTACTTTGTGCTGGCCACCCTGGGGTGCTTCCTGCTGGCGTGGGGCTGGTCAATCGTGCGCTGCCCCGAGGCGGATCGCGGTATCTACACCCAGGGCGCCTTTCGCGGCAATAACGGCATTGTCGGGCTGGCGCTGGCCACCAGTATGTATGGCGATTATGGGCTGTCGGTCGGTGCCGTGCTCGGCGGCGTGGTGATCCTCAGTTACAACGTCTTGTCGGCCATCATCCTGGCGATTTATAGCCCACAGGCGAAGACCGATGTCTGGAGCCTGAGCAAGAGCATTGCCAGCAATCCGCTGATCATTGGTGTGCTGCTGGCGATTCCTATTGCCGCGTGGCACATCCCACTGCCCGAGTGGCTGCTGACCTCCGGTGGTTACTTTGCGCAAATGAGCCTGCCGCTGGCGTTGATCTGTATTGGCGGCACGCTGACCCTGGATTCCCTGCGACAAGGCAGTGGCATGGCCGTCAGCTCAAGCTTAATGAAAGTGCTCTGGTTGCCGTTCCTGGCTACACTGGGCGCGGTGCTGTGCGGTTTTCGCGGCGCCGACCTGGGCATTCTGTTTTTATATTTTGTCAGCCCGACGGCGGCGGCCAGCTTTGTCATGGCCAAAGCGGTGGGCGCTAACTATCAGTTGGCCGCCGCGATTATTGTGATCACCACGCTGGCGTCGGTCATCAGTACCAACCTGGGGTTGTTGGCCTTGCAGTGGGTGGGCTGGATCTAGCGCTGTTGGCGGGCCTAGCGCAGGTACAAAAAAAGCCGACGTTTGCGTCGGCTTTTTGCTGTTCAGGCGTTCAGACGTTCTGGAAGTCGTCGATCACTTCCTGCGCTGCGCGGAAGGCGTCGATGGCGGCGGGGACGCCGGCATACACCGCGCAGTGCAGCAGGGTTTCGCGGATTTCTTCTACGGTGCAGCCGTTGTTCAGTGCGCCACGCACATGGCCCTTGAGTTCCTGCGGGCACTTCAGCGCCGTCAGTGCCGACAGAGTGATCAGGCTACGGGTCTTACGGTCCAGGCCTTCGCGGGTCCAGACGCCACCCCAGGCGTGCTGGTTAACGAAGTCCTGCAGCGGCTGGGTAAAGTCGCTGGCGTTGTTCAGGGCGCGGTCGACAAAGGCGTCGCCCATTACTTCGCGGCGGACCTTCAGGCCCTGTTCGTGGCTGTCACTCATGCGGCTCTTCTCCTAATGGCCCCTCAGGCTTTCTGCTTGTGCCAGGCGCGTCCGGCAATGATCACCAGAGTCACGGCGGTCAGTGGCAAGGCATAACCCAGCATGGCCTCACCGAAGACCTCGGCGAACGGCTTGCCAGTCGACGACAGCACCAGGTAAACCGTGTAGGCCACGTAGTAGGCCAGGAACAGCAAGCCTTCCCAGCGGTTGATGCGGTAACCGGCGAAGAAAATTGGCAGGCAGGCCACGGCCACGGCGATCATCACCGGGAAGTCGAAGGCCAGGGCGTTGGCCGCCACATTGATCGCCTGCGGCGAGACCATCGAGGCCAGGCCGAGCACGCACAGCAGGTTGAAGATGTTGCTGCCCACGATATTGCCCACGGCGATGTCGCGCTCGCCCTTGATGGCCGCCATGATCGAGGTCGCCAACTCCGGCAGTGAGGTGCCAATAGCCACCACGGTCAGGCCGATCACCAGCTCCGAGATGCCCAGGGCGCGGGCCATGGTGACGGCGCTCTCGACCAGGAAGTTCGAGCCTGTGACCAGCAGCACCAGGCCGGCAATGATCAGGCCCAGGTTGATCGCCCAGGCATAGGGCTTGGCCGGCTCATCAAGGCCGAATTCCTTGGCAAACTCGTCATCCTCGGCGACAGCGCTCTTGTCGCGGCGCGAACTGATGATCAGGAAGCCGGTGTAAGCCAGCACGCCAGCAAACAGCAGGGCGCCATCGAGGCGGCTGAGGCTGCCATCCCAGGCCAGAGCATACACCACCAGGCTGGCGCCGATCATGATCGGGACGTCCAGGCGGATCAGCTGGCGCGAGACGATCAGCGGTGCAACCACCGCGGTCAGGCCGAGAATCAGCAGGACGTTGGCGATATTGCTGCCGATTACGTTACCAATCGCCAGGTCGCCGCTGCTATTGAAGGCGGCTTGCACGCTGACGGCGGTTTCCGGCGCGCTGGTACCAAATGCCACCACAGTGAGGCCGATGATCAGCGGCGGAATGCCGAATTGTGCGGCCAGTTTGGCAGCGCCGCGTACCAGCACTTCAGCGCCGGCCACCAGCAGCACCAGGCCGGCGATCAGGTAAACAAAGGTCATCAAGGTCATTGCAGGGGGCTCCATAAAAGTGGCGCTAGTTTAATCATCGGCTTGCGTTGCGCCAGAGGCTAAACAGGGCTGTCCATGGCTTCTTTGTAAACAGCTGTGTTCAGTCGGACAATTGTTCTACGCGCACCGGCACCACGCCGTCACGCAGCATATCCAGCTGTTCGGCAGCTTTTTGCGAGAGGTCGATAATGCGCTTTTTGGCGTAAGGGCCGCGGTCGTTGATGCGCACCACCACGGTTTTGTCATTGCGCAAGTTAGTGACCTGTACGCGGCTGCCGAATGGCAGGCTACGGTGCGCGGCGGTCAGCGCGTGCTGGTCGAAACGCTCACCGCTGGCGGTTTTGTTGCCGTGATGGCGTGCGCCGTAATAGGACGCCTGGCCTTCGGCGCGATAACCGTTCGGATCAATTGTGCCCTGGGTGGCGCAGGCACTGAGCAGCAAGCTGGCGATGGCAATCAAGATCAGGCGCATAGAGTCTCCGCTGGATGGGGGTTAGGGGGCGCTGCGCTCTACCCGCCTTACGAACAAAACAACGCCGGGCGAACCCGGCGTTGTCGGTGCGGGCCGTCCATGGCCTGCGGTTTGGATGAGCGTCGGCTCAGCCTTCGAGCTTTTGCTTCAGCAGTTGGTTCACCTGGCCGGGGTTGGCCTTGCCTTTCGAGGCTTTCATCGCCTGGCCGACAAAGAAGCCGAACATCTTGCCGCGCTTGGCTTCATCGCTGGCGCGGTACTGTTCAACTTGCTCGGCGTTGGCCGCCAGTACGTCATCGAGCATGGCTTCGATGGCGCCGGAGTCGGTGACCTGTTTCAGGCCTTTGGCTTCGATAACCTGGTCAGCACTGCCTTCGCCGTTGGCCATGGCCTCGAAGACCATCTTGGCGATCTTGCCGCTGATGGTGTTGTCCTTGATGCGCAGGATCATCCCGCCCAGCTGCTCGGCGCTCACCGGCGACTGCTCGATGTCCAGGTTGTCCTTGTTGAGCAGGCTGGACAGCTCGCCCATCACCCAGTTGGCGGCCAGCTTGGCATCGCCACACACGGCGTTGACGGCCTCGAAGTAGTCGGCCAGTTCGCGGCTGGCGGCCAGTACGTCGGCGTCGTAGGCGGATAGGCCGAACTCGCTTTCAAAGCGTGCGCGTTTTTCGACTGGCAGTTCCGGCAGCGTGGCGCGTACTTCGTCGAGGAAGCTTTGCTCGATCACCACCGGCAGCAGGTCAGGGCAGGGGAAGTAACGGTAGTCGTTGGCTTCTTCCTTGCTGCGCATGGAGCGCGTCTGGTCCTTGTTCGGGTCGTACAGGCGGGTTTCCTGCACCACTTTGCCGCCGTCTTCGATCAGCTCTATCTGCCGCTGCACTTCGTGGTTGATGGCTTTTTCGATAAAGCGGAACGAGTTGACGTTCTTGATCTCGGCGCGGGTGCCGAACTCGGCCTGGCCTTTGGGGCGTACCGAGACGTTGCAGTCGCAGCGCAGCGAGCCTTCGGCCATGTTGCCGTCGCAGATGCTCAGATAGCGCACCAGCGCGTGGATGGCTTTGACATAGGCCACGGCTTCTTTGGCCGAGCGGATGTCCGGCTCGGAGACGATCTCCAGCAGCGGCGTGCCGGCACGGTTGAGGTCGATACCGCTCATGCCATGGAAGTCTTCGTGCAGGCTTTTGCCGGCGTCTTCTTCCAGGTGCGCACGGGTGATGCCGATGCGCTTCTGGCTGCCGTCTTCCAGGGTGATATCAAGGAAGCCCTTGCCGACGATGGGGTGATCCATCTGGCTGGTCTGATAGCCCTTGGGCAGGTCTGGGTAGAAGTAGTTTTTACGGGCGAAGATGTTGGTGCCGGCGATTTCAGCATCAATCGCCAGGCCGAATTTACAGGCCATGCGCACCGCTTCGGCGTTCAGTACCGGTAACGTGCCGGGCATGCCCAGGTCAATCAGGCTGGCCTGGGTGTTGGGCTCGGCACCAAAAGTGATGGCGCTGGCGGAGAAAATCTTCGATTGGGTGCTGAGCTGGGCGTGAATTTCCAGCCCGATTACGGTTTCCCATTGCATCTGTTTATTCCTCAGAAGCCAGTCGGCGCTTGTGTGTGCCAGTCAGTAACCTGTTGGTACTGGTGGGCGACGTTGAGCAAGCGGCCTTCCTGGAAGTAAGGGGCGAGCAGTTGCACACCGACCGGCAAGCCGTCGACGAAGCCCGCAGGCATCGACAAACCGGGGATGCCGGCCAGGTTGGCGGTGATGGTGTAGATATCTTCCAAGTAAGCCGCGACCGGATCGTTGTTCTTCTCGCCGAGCTTCCAGGCCAGGTTTGGCGTGGTTGGGCCGAGGATCACGTCGACGTCATTGAAGGCGGCGACAAAATCATTCTTGATCAGGCGGCGGATCTTCTGCGCTTTCAGGTAATACGCATCGTAGTAACCGGCGGACAGCGCGTAGGTGCCGACCATGATTCGGCGTTTTACTTCCGCGCCAAAGCCTTCGCCGCGCGAACGCTTGTACAGGTCTTCCAGGTTCACCGGGTTTTCGCAGCGATAGCCGAAGCGCACGCCGTCGAAGCGCGACAGGTTGCTGCTGGCTTCGGCTGGGGCTATCACGTAGTAGGCCGGAATGGCGTGCTGCATATTCGGCAGGCTGATTTCTTTAACGGTTGCGCCGAGCTTTTTCAGCTCGTCGACCACCGCCATGACTTTCTCGCCGATGCGAGCATCCAGGCCCGCGCCGAAGTACTCCTTCGGCAGGCCGATGCGCAGGCCGGCGAGTGGCTGAGTCAGTGCTGCCAGGTAGTCGTCGACCGGTTGATCAACGCTGGTGCTGTCCTTGGCATCGAAACCGGCCATGGCTTGCAGCATCAATGCGCAATCTTCAGCGGTGCGGGCCAGCGGGCCGCCTTGGTCGAGGCTGGAGGCGTAAGCGATCATGCCCCAGCGCGATACGCGGCCGTAAGTCGGCTTGATCCCGGTAAGGTTGGTCAGCGCCGCCGGCTGGCGGATCGAACCGCCGGTGTCGGTGCCGGTCGCGGCGGGGAGTAGGCGCGCTGCCACGGCAGCAGCCGAGCCGCCGCTGGAACCGCCCGGTACGCGAGTCAGATCCCAAGGGTTTTTCACCGCGCCATAGTGGCTGGACTCGTTGGCCGAACCCATGGCGAACTCGTCCATGTTCAGCTTGCCCAGGGTCACGCTACCGGCTGTCGCTAATTTCTCAACCACAGTGGCGTTATACGGGGCTTTGAAACCCGTGAGGATCTTCGAGGCGCAGCTGGTCAGCACGTCTTGGGTGCAGAACAGGTCTTTGTGGCCGATTGGGGCGCCGAGCAGTGCGCCGTTTTCGCCCGCGGCGCGGCGAGCGTCTGCGGCCTTGGCCTGGTTCAGCGCCAGTTCTTCGGTCACGGTAATAAAGCTGTTGAGCTGTGGGTCAAGCTGCTGAATACGCGCCAGCAGGCTGCGGGTCAGCTCTTCGGATGAAAATTGCTTGTCGGCGAGTGCGCGGGCGATCTCGGCCAGGGTCAGTTGATGCATGGCTAGGCGTTTCCCTTACTCGATGACTTGCGGGACCAGGTACAGACCGTTTTCTACGGCCGGAGCGATGGCCTGATAGGCGTCGCGCTGGTTGCGTTCGGTGACCTGGTCGGCGCGTAGGCGCTGAGTGGCTTCCAGTGGGTGAGCCAGTGGCTCGATGCCATCGGTATTGACGGCCTGCATCTGATCAATCAGGCCGAGAATGTTATTCAGCGTCTCGGTGGTACCCGGAATATCGGCTTCATTCAGGCCCAGTCGGGCCAGATGAGCGATTTTCTCCACGTCGGAGCGTTCAAGCGCCATCAGGTTTCTCCCTATATAAGGCTGCGCAGTGTTGGCTGCCTTTGGAAATGTGAGCGGGTCGCCATGCGCAAAAAACGCAGGGAACAGACAGTGACAGGTGGTGGTCAAAGGCCGCGATGATGGGCCGTAATGCCCGGAAAAGCGGCAATCTAACATATTGGTGCCTTGCTCAAAATCCCTGCCGTTGTTAGAGTTTGCCGCACTTTTTTACCCACGCGTTGCCTAGGGTCCCTATCCCATGTTCAAAAAACTGCGTGGCATGTTTTCCAGCGATCTTTCTATTGACCTGGGCACTGCCAATACCCTGATTTATGTCCGCGAGCGCGGCATCGTTTTGAACGAGCCGTCGGTCGTGGCTATTCGTACCAGCGCCAACAACCAGAAAAGCGTTGTGGCGGTCGGTACTGAAGCCAAGCGCATGCTCGGCCGTACGCCCGGTAACATCGCGGCCATCCGTCCGATGAAAGACGGTGTGATTGCCGATTTCAGCGTCTGCGAGAAGATGCTGCAGTACTTCATCAACAAGGTTCACGAAAACAGCTTCCTGCAGCCTTCGCCGCGCGTGCTGATCTGCGTACCGTGCAAATCCACCCAGGTTGAGCGTCGCGCGATCCGTGAGTCGGCCCTCGGCGCCGGTGCCCGCGAAGTGTTCCTGATCGAAGAACCAATGGCAGCAGCCATTGGTGCCGGCCTGCCGGTGGAAGAAGCCCGCGGTTCGATGGTTGTCGACATCGGTGGCGGCACCACGGAAATCGCCCTGATTTCCTTGAACGGTGTGGTTTACGCCGAGTCCGTGCGTGTCGGCGGTGACCGTTTCGACGAAGCCATCATTACCTATGTGCGCCGTAACTACGGTTCGCTGATCGGTGAATCCACCGCTGAGCGCATTAAGCAAGAAATCGGCACGGCCTACCCGGGCGGCGAGCTGCGTGAAGTCGATGTGCGCGGCCGTAACCTGGCTGAAGGAGTACCGCGCAGCTTCACCCTGAACTCCAATGAAGTGCTTGAGGCGCTGCAGGAATCTCTGGCGACCATCGTGCAGGCGGTCAAAAGCGCCCTGGAGCAATCGCCGCCGGAGCTGGCCTCCGACATCGCCGAGCGCGGCCTGGTCTTGACCGGTGGTGGCGCCCTGCTGCGTGACTTGGACAAGCTGCTTGCACAGGAAACTGGCTTGCCGGTGATCGTCGCCGAAGACCCGCTGACCTGCGTGGCACGCGGTGGCGGCAAGGCGCTGGAAATGATGGACCGCCACACCATGGACCTGCTGTCCTCGGAGTAAGGTGGCTGGTTAAACGCCCCGTGCAGCCCATACAGGTGCTGCACGCGTCGACCTTTCCTATTGAACCTAAGCTGCAACCGGGTATCTTCCCGCTTGCAGCTTTTGTTTGCTGCCTGATGCCGTGAGGAGCTGCCGATTAAACCGCTATTTGCCAAAGGACCTTCGCTGGGTGTGCGCCTGTTGGTGTTCACCGTGTTGTCGGCTGCGCTGATGGTGGTCGATGCGCGGTTCACCTGGCTGCAGCCGCTGCGTGCGCAATTGGGGCTGATCGTTGAGCCGATCTATTGGGCAGGTAGCTTGCCGGTAAGGGCGTGGGAGGGGGCAACGCAGGAGTTGAGCACGCGCAGTGAGTTGACTGCCGAGAATGAGCAACTCAAAGCCGAGCAGCTGATCATGCAGCGCCGCCTGCAGAAGCTGGCAGCCTTGACTGAGCAAAACGTGCGCCTGCGCGAGTTGCTCAACTCGGCCGCCTTGGTCGATGACGAAGTGCTAGCCACCGAGCTGATCGGCATCGACCCGAATCCCTTTACCCACCGCATCCTGATTGATAAAGGTGAGAAGGATGGCGTGGTCCTGGGCCAGCCGGTGCTCGATGCGCGCGGCCTGATGGGCCAGGTGGTCGAGGTCATGCCCTACACCTCGCGCGTGTTGTTGCTCACAGACACCACCCACAGCATTCCCGTGCAGGTTAATCGCAACGGCCTGCGCGCTATCGCCAGCGGCACCGGTAACCCCGAGCGCTTAGAGCTGCGACATGTGGCTGATACGGCGGATATCAAGGAAGGCGATTTGTTGGTCAGCTCCGGTATGGGCCAGCGCTTCCCGGCTGGTTATCCGGTGGCCACGGTCAGTGAAGTGATTCATGACTCTGGCCAGCCCTTTGCGATTGTACGGGCGGTGCCTACGGCGTCGCTCAACCGCAGCCGCTACATGCTGCTGGTGTTTACCGATCCGCGTAGCGCGGAGCAGCGCGCCACAGAGTCGGCGCAGGCGCAGGAAGCCCTGGACCGTGAAATTCTGCAGCAGGCACTCCCTGCGCAGCCTGCCGTACCCGCTAACCCGCCGGAGGCTGCGCAATAATGGTCGTGCGTGCAAATAATACTTGGGTTATCTGGCTGACCTTCGCCCTGGCGCTGCTGCTCAGTGTGTCGAGCATGCCGAAGTTTATGGAGTTGGGGCGGCCGCTCTGGCTGGCGCTGTTTCTGACCTACTGGGTGTTGGCATTGCCGCACCGTGTGGGCATGACCACGGCCTGGTGCATTGGCTTATTGGCGGATGTGCTGAACGGCAGTCTGCTTGGCCAAAATGCGTTAATCCTGACCCTGATTACCTTTTTGGTGCTGACCCTGCATCAGCGCTTGCGCATGTTCCCCATGTGGCAGCAAAGCACCGTGCTGCTGGTGGTGTTCGGCCTGGCGCAACTGGTGCAGCTGTGGTTGAACGCCCTGACGGGCAGCCGCCCACCGACCCTGGCGTTTGTCTTGCCGGCGCTGGTCAGTGCGTTGCTCTGGCCGTGGGTGTGCACGCTCCTGCGCGGCCTGCATAGACGTTTGGGTGTCAACTAAGCAGGCCATTCGGCCTTGCCTTTATCCGACAAGGAGATGTCTGCATGGCCACCCTCTATCTCGCCTCAGGATCACCGCGTCGACGTGAACTGTTGACGCAAATCGGCGTGTCCTATCTCACGTTAAGCGCTCCGGTGGATGAAAATACATTGCCAGACGAGTCGCCAATCGCCTATGTAGAGCGTCTGGCGCGAGCCAAAGCGCAAGCCGGGTTGGCTGCCCTGGCCGATACGCACGAGGCGGTTGTGCTCGGCGCTGATACGGCGGTGGTGCTCGATGGGCGGATTCTCGGTAAACCCGCGGATCGTGACGAGGCCCTGGCAACCCTCAGCGCGTTGTCCGGTCGCAGCCATGACGTGCTGACCGCAGTGGCGCTGGTCAGCCCTGAGCGGGTGGTGGCGCGGGTGGTCACCAGTCAGGTTACGTTCCGTGTGTTGAGTCAGGCTGAAATCGACGCCTATTGGGCCAGCGGTGAGCCGCAGGACAAGGCGGGGTGTTACGGTATTCAAGGGCTGGCGGCGGTGTTCGTCAGCCAGTTGCACGGCAGTTATTCAGCGGTAGTGGGTTTACCCTTGTGTGAGACGGCTGGATTGCTCGCAGAATTTGCTATTCCGTGCTGGCAGTCGCTGCCAGATCACAGTCAATAGGTTGCGGGTCGCGGGTGAGTGAGCGTGTTTATCGGCACTTATTCCGGGCTTTCAGCTTTATCTCAGAAGAGATGAGCGCATGAGTGAAGAGATCCTGATCAACATCACGCCAATGGAATCGCGCGTGGCGGTGGTAGAAAACGGCGTGCTGCAGGAAGTGCACGTTGAGCGCACGCAAAAGCGCGGTATCGTCGGCAATATCTACAAAGGTAAGGTAGTGCGCGTACTGCCGGGCATGCAGGCGGCCTTTGTCGATATCGGCCTGGAGCGTGCCGCGTTTATCCATGCCGCGGAAATCTCCAGCCGTGAAGGCCCAGCGGTGGAAAGCATCAGCGCCCTGGTGCATGAAGGGCAGAGTTTGGTGGTGCAGGTCACCAAAGACCCGATTGGCAGCAAGGGCGCGCGCCTGACCACCCAGTTGTCGATTCCATCACGTTACCTGGTGTACATGCCGCGCACCGCGCATGTGGGCATCTCGCTGAAAATCGAGGATGAGGCCGAGCGCGAGCGCCTCAAGCAGGTGGTGACCGATTGTGTGGCGGCCGAAGGTATTGAGGAGGCCGGTGGTTTTATTCTGCGTACCGCCGCCGATGGCGCCGGCGCCGATGAGATCCTCGCGGACATCCGTTACCTGCGCCGTCTGTGGGGGCAAATCGCCACGCAGATGAAGGTCGCTCCGACACCGCTGGTGATCTATGAGGACTTGAGCCTGGCGCTGCGTACCCTGCGCGACCTGGTTAATCCAAAAATCGAGAAAATCCGCGTCGACTCGCGTGAGACCTTCCAGAAAATTACCCAGTTCGTTGCTGAGCTAATGCCGGAAATTGCTGACCGTCTGGAGCATTACCCGGGCGAGCGGCCAATTTTTGATCTGTATGGCGTCGAAGGCGAAGTCCAGAAAGCCCTGGAACGTAAGGTGCCACTCAAGTCCGGTGGTTACCTGATCATTGATCCGGCCGAGGCGATGAGCACCATTGATGTGAACACCGGCGCGTTCGTCGGCCATCGCACGCTGGAAGAAACCATCTTCAAGACCAACCTGGAAGCCGCCACGGCGATTGCCCGACAGCTGCGCCTGCGCAATCTGGGCGGGATCATCATCATCGACTTCATCGACATGGAAGATGAAGAACACCAGCGTCAGGTGTTGCGCACCCTGGAGAAACAACTGGAGCGTGACCACGCCAAGACCAACATCATTGGCATCACCGAGCTGGGCCTGGTGCAGATGACCCGCAAACGCACCCGCGAAAGCCTCGAACAGGTGCTTTGTGAGCCGTGCAGCTGCTGCCAGGGGCGCGGCAAGCTGAAAACCGCAGAGACCACCTGCTACGAAATCTTCCGCGAGATTTTGCGCGAGGCGCGGGCCTATCAACCCGAAGGCTACCGCGTGCTGGCCAACCAGAAAGTGGTCGACCGCCTGCTCGATGAAGAGTCGGGCAATGTGGCTGATCTCGAGGCCTTTATCGGTCGCACCATCAAGTTTCAGGTCGAGACCATGTATTCCCAGGAGCAGTACGATGTGGTGTTGCTCTGATATGCGTGCCGACTGCTCAGGCGTGAACTGAATGCAGGCATTGGCGCGCGGACTCGCCCTGCTGCTGCGCACGGCATTGGGGCTGTGCGCCTTGGCGCTGGTGCTCGCCGCCTTTTACGTCAGCCTCGGTCGCGAGTTGGTGCCACTGGTCGCCGAATACCGTCTGGAGGCTGAAGACAAAGCCCGCGAAGCATTGGCCATGCCGGTGCGGATCGGCGCGCTGGAAGGTCTTTGGCAAGGCTTCTCACCGCTGCTAACCGCCCACGATGTGGCGATTGGCGAGGGGCCGGGCGCCTTGCAGTTGGATCAAGTGCGCGTGGTGCCCGATGTGCTGGCCAGTCTGTTGGCGCGCCAGATACGGATTGCCCGCCTTGAGCTCGATGGCGTGCAGCTGGTGGTGGCGCAGAGCGAAGACGGTACCTGGTCGCTCAAGGGCTTGGCGCCACGCAGCGAGCCCGCGCCGCTGGACCTGGGCCAGCTGCTGGCGCAGTCGCAGGCGATTAAGCGCCTGACGCTGGTTAATAGCCAGGTAACTGTGCAAGCGTTCGATCAGCCGGTGCGTACGCTGACCTATGTCAATCTCACCCTGTACAACGGCAGCACGCGGCAGCGTTTGGACGGGCGTTTGCGCTTGCCGGACGGGCAGCCGCTGGCCCTGCAGTTGCGCACGCGTCTAAGTGCCCAACACTGGCAGGAGGCTGAAGCCGATCTTTATCTCAGCTTGCCGCAGAGCGACTGGGCGGCCTGGGTGCCGGCGAGTCTGCTGGCGCAGTGGCGGCTTGAGCAGTTACAGCTCGGCGGCGAGCTCTGGTTGCGCTGGGCCAAGGGCGGTGTGCAGCGTGCCGTCAGCCGCCTGCATGTGCCGCAGTTTGCGGCTGGCTATGCCGAGCGTGAATCGGTTGCGCTGAGTAACCTGGCGCTGAATGCTTATTTCACCCGCACCGATTCGGGTTTTCAGCTGTTGCTCGATGACCTGGCCTTCAGTTGGGGTGAGCAGCGTTGGGGCGACGTGCGTCTGGCGCTGACCCAGCTGGCGGAAAGCAGCGAAGTGCAGGAGCAGTGGTTGCTCAGTGCCGACCAGCTTGATGTGGCCCCGTTACAGCCGTTGGTGGCGGCCCTTGCGCCATTGCCGGATAACGCCCTGGCGTTGCTGGAGCAGCTTAAACCGCGGGGTGTATTGCGTAATATCCAACTCGACTACCGACCGCGGTTGAGCGACAGCAAGCGCTTGCAGTTCTCGGCCAACCTGGAACACGTCGGCTTTGCTGCATGGCACGGGTCGCCGGCGGCGGAGAATGTCAGCGGTAGCATCAGCGGTGATTTAGGCCAGGGAGAGCTGCGGCTCGATAGCGAAGATTTCTCCCTGCATTTTGACACCTTGTTTGCCAACCCCTGGCACTACAAAACTGCCAATGCGCTGCTGACCTGGCAGATTGATGAGCAGGCCTTCACCCTGCGCAGCCCGTATTTACAGGTGGTCGGGGACGAAGGCCCGGCCGCCGGGGATTTTCTCATCCGCCTGCGCTCCGACCCCGCCGAAGAAGACTACATGGACCTGCGTGTTGGCCTGCGTAACGGCGACGCGCGCTATACCGAGAAGTATCTGCCGAGCCGCTCGCCGGGCTTCAGTCACGAGCTGGATGCCTGGCTGAAAAGCGCGATTCGCGGCGGGGCAGTCGATGAAGGTTATTTCCAGTACCAGGGTTCGCTAAACAAGGGTGCGGAAAGTGCCGCGCGCAGCATTAGCCTGTTCTTTGCCGTGCATGATGCGGAGCTGGCCTTTCAGCCTGGCTGGCCAGCACTGCGTGAGGCACGTGGCACGGTGTCAATTGAACACACCGGCGTGCGTGTGGCGCTCGCCGAGGGTCGCTTGCTTGATAGCCAGGTGCATAATGCCGAGGCTCTAATCGCCACCTCATTACCGGGCCAACCCGCGCGCTTGCTGTTAACCAGTGAGCTAAGCAGCTCGGTTGATGACGCCCTGCACATCCTGCAGGAAACGCCTATCGGCACCGCAGATACCTTTGCTGGCTGGAGTGGTGAGGGGGCGTTGACCGGCAAGCTCAAGCTCGACATACCCTTGCGCAAGGGGCTGACCCCGGCCGTGGTGGTGGATTTCGCCAGCGCAGGCGCGCAGCTCAGCCTGCCTAATCCGCCGCTGCAATTCAGCCAGTTGCAGGGTGCATTTCGCTACAACACCGCCAGTGGCCTCAGTGCCCCGGATATTCGTGCTCAGGTGCTGGGCCATGCCGTGCGGGGCAAGGCCGTGGCCGAGGGTTCACCGGGTAAAGCGCGTAGCCGTATCGATGCCAGCGGGCAAATTGCAGTCAGCGCGTTGAGTGCCTGGTTGGGCGTGACTCAGCCTCTGCCCGTTGGCGGCAATCTACCCTACCGCTTGCGCCTGACTCTGGACGGCGCCGACAGCCAGCTCCGCGTGAACTCCTCCCTCAAGGGGGCGACGATTTCGCTGCCGGCACCTTTCGGCAAAGCGGCCAGTGAGGCGCGCGACACCCAGTGGCGTATGAGCCTGGGCGGGTACGAGCAGCGTTACTGGTTGGATTACGCCGACTTACTGAGCCTGTCTTTTGCGGCGAGTCCCGGCCAGTTTAATCAAGGGCGGGGTGAGATCCGCTTAGCCGACGGCCCGGCACGCCTACCCACCAGCCAAGGCCTGCGTGTGCGTGGGCGCGTGGCGGAGCTGGATTGGTCGGCCTGGCAACAGGTGTTGGCTCCTTATTCCAGCTTGCCAGTCAATGAGGCGCAGCGATTGTTCAAGGATGCACAGTTGCGTATTGCTCGCTTCACCGGCTTTGGCGTCAGCCTGGAGGCACTGGAAGTGGGTGTTAAGCGCGACGCTGCGACCTGGGCGGTCAGCCTCGACAGCCCGCAGGTGAAAGGCCGGGTGGGCTTGCCGGATGCTGCCGGCGTACCGATCGCGCTGGCGCTCGACTACTTACGTTTACCCGCAGCGCAGCTCAAGGATAAAGACGCACCTGTGGTGAATACACCCGATCCGCTGGCAGCGGTTGATCCGAGCGGCTTCCCGGCGCTGGACGTGCGCATCGACGAAGTCTTTCAAGGTATCGAGCCGTTGGGCAGTTGGTCGCTCAAGGCGCGTCCGGTAGAAACGGGTGTGCACTTCAGCGAGCTGGATCTCAACCTCAAAGGCTTAAAAGTGGCGGGGCGGGCGACCTGGCTGCAAACGGCCAGTGGCATGCGTACGACCTATGCCGGTCGCCTCGGTGGTGCGGATCTGGCCGACGTGCTGATTGCCTGGGGCTATGCCCCCACCGCCAGCAGCCGAGACTTTCATGTGGATGTGGATGCTGATTGGCCCGGCTCACCGGCCTGGTTCAGCATGAAGCGCCTCAGCGGTACGCTGGATGCGTCCCTGCGCAAAGGGCAGTTCTCCGAGGTTGAAGGGCCGGCTTCGGCGCTGCGAGTATTTGGGCTGCTGAACTTTAATTCGATTGGCCGCCGCTTGCGGTTGGACTTCTCCGATCTGCTGGGTAAAGGCCTTAGCTATGACCGGGTCAAAGGCGTGTTGGAGGCTAAAAACGGGGTATTTGTCACCCGTGAGCCGATCACCCTTGAAGGGCCATCGAGCAACCTGGAGTTGAAGGGTACGCTGGACATGGCCAATGACCGCATTGATGCCAAGTTGTTGGTGACCTTGCCGGTGACCAACAACCTGCCGTTGGCGGCGCTGATTGTTGGTGCGCCGGCCATTGGGGGGGCGCTGTTTGTCGCCGATAAGCTGCTGGGGGATCGTGTTGCGCGCTTTGCCAGTGTGCAATACGACGTCACCGGGCCTTGGCAGAGCCCGGATATCAGCTTCGATAAGCCCTTTGAAAAGCCTCAGTAAAGCCTGCGCGGCGGATAGACAGCCGTGCAGTCTGCCGGCATGGCTTGTAAGCTGAAGGCTGATTTCCGCGATTGAGATAAAACCGCTATGACCCTCGCCGTCATCCAAATGGTTAGCCAGGCCGACGTTACAGCCAACTTGCTTCAGGCGCGCCAGCTGCTCGAGCAGGCTGCCGCGCAGGGCGCGCGGCTGGTGGTGCTGCCGGAAAATTTCGCCGCCATGGGGCGGCAGGATCTCGCCGCGCTGGGGCGTGCCGAAGCGCAGGGTGACGGGCCGATTTTGCCCTGGCTACGGCAAACCGCCCGTGACCTGGGGCTGTGGATCGTTGCGGGCACCTTGCCTTTGCCGCCAGAGGGTCAGCCAGAAGCCAAAGCCCATGCCTGCTCCCTGCTGATCGATGACTGCGGTCAGCAGGTGGCGCGTTACGACAAACTGCACCTGTTCGATGTGGATGTCAGCGACAATCACGGCCGCTACCGCGAATCCGATGACTACGCCTTCGGCAATCAAGTGGTGGTGGCGGACACGCCATTCGGCCGTCTAGGCCTTACGGTTTGTTATGACCTGCGGTTCCCTGAGCTGTACAGCGCGTTGCGCGCCGCCGGGGCGGAGTTGATCAGTGTGCCAGCGGCATTCACCGCCGTGACCGGCGCAGCGCATTGGCAGGTATTGACCCGTGCACGGGCGATTGAAACCCAGTGTTATGTGCTAGCGGCCGGGCAAGGCGGCACGCATCCGGGCGGCCGCGAGACCTTTGGCCATTCGGCGATTATCGACCCGTGGGGGCAGGTACTTGGCGAGCTGGCTCAAGGCCCTGGTGTGGTGCTGGCTGAGCGCAATACCACTGAGCAAGCGGCGATTCGCCAGCGTATGCCGGTGGTGCGACATAAACGATTTTTTGCAGCGGCCGAACCGCGGCTGCCAGGTTTGGAGTAGTTATGAGCGATATGTTGGTATCCGTCAGCGAGCATTTGCTCGGGCCAGGCGGTTTGACCCTTGACCACCTGCCGGGTGTTTTGGCCGAGTTGGCCGGACCGGGAGTGGATGCGGCTGACCTGTACTTCCAGAGCCAGGCTTCGGAAACCTGGGCGCTGGAAGATGGCATCGTCAAGGAAGGCAGCTTCAACCTCGACCAGGGCGTTGGCGTACGCGCGCAGTCCGGGGAAAAAACCGGTTTCGCCTACAGCAATGCGATCACCGCCGATGCCCTGAGTCAGGCGGCACGTGCGGCTCGCTCGATTGCCCGGGCTGGGCAAAGTGCCCGCGTGCAGGCGTTCAGCAGCCCGCTGGTGAAGCCCTTGTATGCCCAGAACAACCCGCTGGATGTGTTGGGCCGTGCGGAAAAGGTCGAGCTGCTCAAACGCATTGATGTTGCCACCCGCGCCCTCGATCCACGTATTCAGCAGGTCTCAGTTAGCCTGGCAGGTGTCTGGGATCGCATCTTGGTCGCCGCGGCTGACGGCAGCTTAGGGGCTGATATCCGCCCATTGGTACGCTTCAACGTCAGCGTAATCGTCGAGCAGAACGGTCGTCGTGAACGTGGCGGTCATGGCGGCGGCGGGCGCACCGATTACCGCTATTTCCTTGAGCAGACCAGCAATAACGAAGAGCGCGCCATGGGCTATGCCCGTGAGGCGTTGCGCCAGGCGCTGGTTAACCTGGAAGCGATTCCCGCACCCGCTGGCAGCATGCCGGTGGTGATGGGCGCGGGCTGGTCCGGTGTGCTGCTGCACGAGGCGGTCGGTCATGGTTTGGAAGGTGACTTCAACCGCAAGGGCAGTTCGGCCTACAGTGGCAAAATGGGCGAGAAAGTCGCCTCCAGCCTGTGCACCATCGTCGATGACGGCACTTTATTTGAGCGCCGTGGCTCGCTGAGCATGGACGATGAAGGCACGCCGACCCAGTGCACCACGCTGATCGAAAACGGTGTGCTCAAGGGTTATATGCAGGACAAGCTGAATGCCCGCCTAATGGGCGTGGCGGCGACCGGTAACGGCCGGCGCGAATCCTACGCGCACTTGCCGATGCCGCGCATGACCAACACCTACATGCTCGCCGGTGAAAGCGACCCGGAAGAAATCATCCGTTCGGTGAAGAAAGGCATTTATTGCGCCAACCTCGGCGGCGGCCAGGTCGACATCACCAGCGGCAAGTTCGTCTTCTCCACCAGCGAGGCCTACTTGATCGAGGACGGCAAGATCACTGCGCCGGTCAAAGGCGCCACCCTGATCGGTAATGGCCCTGAAGCTATGAGCCGGGTGTCGATGGTCGGTAACGACCTGGCGTTGGACAGCGGCGTAGGCACCTGCGGCAAGGATGGCCAATCTGTACCAGTAGGAGTTGGCCAGCCGACGCTGAAGATTGATGCGATTACCGTCGGGGGAACAGGGTCGTAGGGTGTGTTGAGAAGGGCGTAGGGTGGGTTAGCCGAAGGCGTAACCCACCATCGCGGCTTAGCGCAAACCGCGTTGCGCTTCATCCAACTCGCGGATGTATTTGAAGATTTTGCGTGAAGCTGCTGGCGCTTTGTTTTGTGCCAGTTCGTGTTGAGCCTGGCGGATCAACTGACGCAGGTGTTGGCGGTCAGCCTCGGCATACTCACCGACAAAGGCCTCCAGGGTGTCATCGTTACCGTTGATTAGGCGGTCGCGCCAACGCTCGAGGTTATGGAAGCGTTCGTTGTACTGGCGTGTGGAGGCATCTAGCTGGTCAAGCAGGGTCAGGATGGATTCGACATCCTGGTCGCGCATCAACCGGCCGATAAACTGCACATGACGTTTTTTCGCCGCGTTGGCGGTGTGCTTGGGCGCTTCGGCGAGCGCGCGGCGCAGCTCGTCGGTCAGCGGTAGCTTGTTCAGCAGATCGAGCTTCAGGGTAGTAAGGCGTTGCCCCAGATCTTGTAGCGCATGCAGCTCGCGTTTGATCTGGGTTTTGCTCTTCTCGCCGGAGAAGTCGTCAAGGTATTCAGACATGGTGGCGGTCCAGTGGAAAACGCCGCCATGATAGCAGTAAGTTTCCAGCTGTAAGCGTCTGGCCTGTGTGGTCGCGCTTGCCGCTTATCGTTCAGGAGTTTTTATGAGTGCAGTAGACATCGTCGGGCCCCAGGCCGTGCCGCAATTGCAGGCGCAGGTGGAGCAGATTATTGCCGAAGCGAAAAAGCAGGGGGCCAGCGCCTGTGAAGTGGCTGTGTCAGTGGAGCAGGGCTTGTCCACCACGGTGCGTCAGTGCGAAGTGGAGACGGTCGAGTTCAACCGTGATCAAGGTTTTGGCATCACGTTATATGTTGGCCAGCGCAAGGGCTCGGCCAGCACGTCCGCCAGCGGTGAGGCGGCCATTCGTGAAACCGTCGCGGCGGCGTTGGCGATTGCTAAACATGCCTCCGAGGACGAGTGCGCAGGGTTGGCCGATGCTGCACTGATGGCGCGCGAACTGCCGCAGCTGGATCTGTATCACGCCTGGTCAATCACCCCAGAGCAGGCCATCGAGCAGGCGTTGAGCTGTGAGGCGGCGGCTTTTGCTGCCGATCAGCGGATTAAGAACGCCGATGGCACCACGCTCAATACCCATCAGGGGTGCCGGGTTTACGGTAATAGCCATGGCTTTGTCAGTGGCTATGCCAGTACACGGCACAGCCTCAGCTGCGTAATGATTGCCGAAGCGGCCGGGCAGATGCAGCGGGACTACTGGTATGACGTTAACCGCCAGGGCGAGTTGCTGGCCGATGCGGGCAGTATTGGTCGCCTGGCTGCCGAGCGTGCCGTGAGCCGTTTGGGTGCGCGTCCGGTGCCGACCTGTGAAGTACCGGTGCTGTTTGCCGCTGAGCTGGCTGGCGGGCTGTTTGGCAGCTTTCTGGCGGCTATTTCTGGGGGCAATCTGTATCGCAAGTCGTCATTTCTTGAGGGGGCGTTGGGCCAGCAGCTGTTCCCAGAATGGCTGACCATTGATGAGCGGCCACATATTCCACGCGCACTCGGCAGTGCCGCTTTCGATGGTGACGGTCTGGCGACCTATGCCAAGTCATTTGTCGAGCGCGGCGAGCTATTGTCCTATGTGCTCAGCACCTATTCCGGGCGCAAGCTGGGCATGCCCAGTACTGCCAACGCCGGCGGCGTGCACAACCTGTTCGTCAGTCATGGCGATGAAGACCAGAAAGCCCTGCTTAAGCGCATGGGACGCGGTCTGCTGGTCACCGAGCTGATGGGGCAGGGGCTGAATATGGTCACTGGTGACTATTCGCGTGGTGCGGGTGGTTACTGGGTGGAAAACGGTGAAATCCAGTTTTCGGTGCAAGAAGTCACCATCGCCGGCAACCTGCGTGACATGTTTAAGCAGATTGTCGCAGTTGGTAATGATCTGGAGCTGCGCAGTAACATTCGCACCGGTTCGGTGCTAATCGAGCGGATGACGGTGGCCGGTAGCTAAGCAATACGGCACAAAAAAGGGCTGCCCATTTGCGTGAGCAGCCCTTTTTATTACCTGCCATTCAGAGCAGCCACTCTGCGAGCCGTCGCTACGCGACTTTTAAATAGCTTCAGGACATTTTTTATGGCCTGCGTGTTTACTCGCCTTCATCGAAGTAGTTGTTGATCAGCTCGCTCAGTGCCTGCAGCGCTTCGGCATCTTGCTCACCTTCAGTATGCAGATGAACGTCAGTGCCTTTGCCGGCGGCGAGCATCATAACCGCCATGATGCTTTTGCCATCCACCAGGCTATCGGCACTGCGACCGACCTTAACCTGACAAGGAAAGCGCCCGGCAACGCCAACAAATTTGGCAGCCGCACGGGCATGCAGGCCAAGCTTGTTGATAATGGTGATTTCGCAGGCGGGCATCGCGGCAATTCCTTAGCTGAGGTCGCGGTGGCGAATCTGGACATTTTTTAGAATGGGCTTCAGCGTTTCGCCTAGGCGGTTGGCCAGGTATACCGAGCGATGATGCCCGCCAGTGCAGCCGATCGCCACCGTGACATAGGCGCGGTTACTGGCGGCAAAGCGCGGCAGCCATTTGGTCAGGTAGGCAAGGATATCCTGGTACATCTCCTCAACATCGGCCTGGGCGCTGAGGTAATCGACAACCGGCTGGTCGAGCCCGGAGAAGTCGCGCAGGTCTGGCTTCCAGTAGGGATTAGGCAAGCAGCGCACGTCGAATACTAGGTCGGCATCCACCGGCATGCCGCGCTTGAAGCCAAAAGACTCAATTAGGAATGCCGTGCCCGGCTCGGGCTGGCTAAGCAGACGTAGCTTGATGCTGTCACGCAGTTGGTAAAGGTTGAGGTGTGTGGTATCGATTTTCAGGTCGGCCAGGTCGATGATCGGGCCTAGCAGCAGGCTTTCATCGGCGATGGCTTCAGCCAGCGAGCGATTCTCGTTGGTTAGCGGGTGGCGCCGGCGGGTTTCCGAGAAACGCTTGAGTAGGGTTTCTTCGTCGGCGTCCAAGTAGAGCACATCGCATTTGATGTGCCGGGCGCGAACCTCTTCGAGCAGCTCGGGGAAACGCTTGAGATGGCTCGGCAGGTTACGCGCGTCAATGGATACCGCGACCTGCGGATGCAGCAGTTCGGTATGCAACAGAGCGCGCTCGGCCAGTTCTGGCAGCAGCCCCGCGGGCAGGTTGTCGATGCAGTAGAAACCGTTGTCCTCGAGCACATCGAGGGCCGTGCTCTTCCCGGAGCCGGAACGACCGCTAACGATGATCAGGCGCATGTTCAGGCTCGATTGAGTTGGCTTTGTACGTCAACGACCACTTGATACAAGGCTTCGCTACTTTCGGCTTGGCGCAGGCTGGCACGCACGTCGCTGCGGTCGAGCATGCTAGCGATCTGCCGAAGCAATTCCAGGTGAGCGTCAGTGGCGGCCTCTGGCACCAGCAGAACAAACAGCAGATCGACGGGGGCGCCATCAATGGCGTCGAAGTCGACCGCAGCGTCCAGGCGCAGCAGGGCGCTGATCGGTGCAGTGCAACCCGGCAGGCGGCAATGCGGTATGGCAATGCCATTACCGAAGCCGGTTGAACCCAGTTTTTCACGGGCAATCAGGCTTTCGAAGATGTCTTGGCCATCCAGGTCAGGCAGCTCTCGCGCTACCAGGTTGGCAATCTGTTCGAGAACACGTTTTTTGCTGCCGCCCGGCACGTTCACTAGGGAACGGCCGGGGGTCAGGATAGTTTCAAGTCGGATCATAGGAGATAGACGACGTCAGCGGGCCATAGCGCCTTGTTGACGATCGAGCTGTTTTTCCTTGTGTTTGATGAGTTGTCGATCGAGTTTGTCGGTCAGTAAATCGATGGCGGCGTACATATCGTCATGCTCGGCATTCGCGACGACTTCACCGCCTGCAATATGCAGGGTCGCTTCGATTTTCTGCTTGAGTTTCTCGACCTCCATGATGACTTGTACATTGGTGATCTTGTCGAAGTGGCGTTCTAATCGGCCGAGTTTTTCGCCGATATAGTCGCGCAGGGCGTCGGTCACATCCAGCTGGTGTCCACTGATGTTGACTTGCATACCGCTTTCTCCTTGTTACCGTGTGTAAGAGGCAGGCAAGAGGCCTGCCGCCGGAACACTGTGGCGTGGAAGACTCTGGCAGAACGGATTCTGGCTGTATGGCCGCGTAGCGAAAAAGCCTTACCTGAAAGGTTCTGTGCAGTGTGACGGGTCTTCCTTCTTAGTGCCGCCTTAGATCAATCGTTTGCGCTCGCTGGAGGGCGCTATTCCGAGGGACTCACGGTATTTTGCGACCGTACGGCGAGCGACTTGAATGCCTTGTGCCTCCAGTAGACCAGCGATCTTGCTGTCACTCAACGGCTTTTTCGCATTTTCCGCCGCGACCAGTTTTTTGATGATGGCGCGGATCGCTGTCGACGAACATTCGCCCCCTTCAGAGGTGCTGACATGGCTGGAAAAGAAGTACTTCAGCTCGTAAATGCCGCGCGGGGTGTGCATGAACTTCTGCGTTGTTACCCGTGAAATAGTCGACTCGTGCATCCCTACGGCTTCGGCGATGTCGTGCAGCACGAGGGGCTTCATGGCCTCGTCGCCGTAGTCGAGGAAGCCGCGCTGGTGTTCGACGATCTGCGTGGCGACTTTCATCAGGGTTTCGTTGCGGCTTTGCAGGCTTTTGATAAACCAGCGCGCTTCTTGCAGTTGGTTGCGCATAAAGGTGTTGTCGGCGCTGGAGTCGGCGCGCTTCACAAAGCCGGCGTATTGCGCGTTAACCCTTAGGCGCGGCATCGCTTCTTGGTTCAGCTCCACCAGCCAGCGCTCGTTGTGTTTACGCACGATCACGTCGGGCACCACATATTCCGGTTCGCTGGATTCTATCTGCGAGCCGGGACGCGGGTTGAGGGTCTGGATCAAATCGATGACCTGGCGCAGCTCATCTTCCTTGAGCTTCATACGGCGCATCAGCTGGCTGTAGTCGCGGCTACCAAGCAGGTCGAGGTAATCGCTGGTCAGGCGCTGGGCTTCGCTCAGCCACGGTGTTTTTGCAGGCAGCTGGCGCAGTTGTAGGAGCAGGCATTCGCCCAGGTTACGCGCGGCAATGCCGGTGGGCTCGAATTGCTGAATGCGGTGCAGCACGGCTTCGACTTCATCGAGTTCGATGTCCAGCTCGGGATCGAATGCGTCGACCACTTCTTCCAGGGTTTCTTCCAAGTAGCCTTGGTCGTTGATGCAGTCGATCAGGGTTACAGCAATCAGGCGGTCCTTGTCCGACATTGGCGCCAGGTTGAGCTGCCACAGCAAATGGCTTTGTAGGCTCTCACCGCTGGAGGTGCGGGTGGTGAAATCCCACTCGTCATCATCGTTGCTGTTGCTGGGAAGGCTGCTGGCACTGGTCTGGTAAATGTCTTCCCAGGCGGTGTCGACGGGCAGCTCGTTGGGGATGCGCTCACCCCAGTCACCTTCTTCCAGGTTGTCCACAGTCTGCGTGGTTTCCTGGTAGCTGGTTTCTTGAAGGGGGGCTTCAGCCTGCTCACTGGTATTGGCGCTTTCTGCGCCATCGGCCATGGGGTCCGAGTTGTCGAAGTCATCGCCCTCTTCTTGGCGTTCGAGCATCGGGTTGGACTCCAAGGCTTCCTGGATCTCTTGTTGCAGATCCAGGGTCGACAGTTGGAGCAGACGGATGGCCTGTTGCAGCTGCGGTGTCATCGTCAGCTGCTGGCCCATTCTCAGGACGAGCGATGGTTTCATTGCAGACCTTATTTACCGGCGTCTGTGCGCAATCCACTACAGGGCATTTTTAAAAACGCCACCAGGAAGCAAATTATATGCCTGACTCTAAAGCTTTTGCCTAGCCTTGGCTGCAACAGGCTTGAGAAAAGCCGTGGTTACAGCCGGAACTCATGCCCCAGGTAAACTTCTTTTACTGTCTGGTTGGCCAAAATGGTCTCGGCATCACCTTCGGCGATCAGTTGGCCATCGCTGACAATGTAAGCCGTCTCGCAAATGTCCAAGGTCTCGCGGACGTTGTGATCGGTGATCAGTACGCCGATGCCCTTGGCCTTGAGGTGATGGATGATCTGCTTGATGTCGCCCACGGAGATGGGGTCGACACCGGCGAAGGGCTCGTCGAGCAGGATGAACTTGGGGTTGGTTGCCAGGGCGCGAGCAATTTCTACGCGGCGACGCTCACCACCGGACAGGCTCATGCCGAGGTTGTCGCGGATATGGCTGATATGGAACTCCTGCAGCAGGCCCTCAAGCTCCTTGCGGCGTGATGCGCCGTCGAGGTCTTTGCGGGTCTCCAGGATGGCCATGATGTTGTCGGCCACGCTGAGCTTGCGGAAGATCGAGGCTTCCTGCGGCAGGTAGCCGATACCGGCGCGCGCGCGGCCGTGCATAGGTTGATGGCTGACGTCGAGGTCGTCGATCATCACGCGGCCCTGATCGGCCTGCACCAGGCCGACGATCATATAGAAGCAGGTGGTCTTGCCGGCGCCGTTGGGACCCAGCAGGCCGACGATTTGTCCGCTGTCGATGCTCAGGCTGACGTCGCGTACGACCTGGCGGCCTTTATAGCTTTTGGCCAGGTGTTGGGCTTTCAATGTGGCCATTATTACTGCGCCTGCTGTTCGGCTGGTTTGTTCTTCGGCTGGATCACCATGTCAATGCGCGGACGTGGCGCAGTGATGTTGGTGCCTGTGGCGCGGCCGGCGTTGACGATTTGGCGCTGGGTGTCATAGACGATTTTCTCGCCTTCGAAGGTGTTGCCTTCTTGGATCACCTTGGCCTGGTCAATCAATACCACGCGATCATTGGCCATGAAGTACTGGATGGTCAGGCCGTAGGCTTTGACGACCTGCTTGTCGGCCGATGGCAGTTGTTCGTAGTAGGCCGGCTTGCCGACTGAGGTAAACACTTCGACATCGCCTTGGGCGTTCTGGGTGATGGTCACGGTGTTGCCCGTGATTTTCAGTGTGCCTTGAGTAATCACAACGTCGCCGCGGTAAACCGCCACGCCTTGTTTATCATCAAGCTCTGCACTGTCGGCCTGGATGCGGATCGGTTGATCGCGGTCTGACGGCAGAGCCCAGGCGCTAGCACTTCCAAGTGCGGCACTGAGGCTGAGTAGTAGGGGGAGGGTGTTAACGAGCCTCATGCTGACCTCTTACGTTGGACAGCAGGAGCATCCTGCCGTCATTCATGTACGCTTTCATTCCTTGTGCCGTGGTCACCCCATTGGCCGCGACGATTCTAACGGCTTGCTGGGTCTGCGCATATTCCTTCTCGGGGAAGACGGTCAGGCGGCTGGTGGTGAGAACGGTTGGGCGGCCTTTGGCGTCAGTACGATCGACGCGTACGTTCTCGATCAATTCGACTTCCGTGCCGCCTGGAGAGACTTCGCCGCGCTCGCTGCGGATTTTCCAGGGCAGCGCTGTGCCGCGGAATAGATCCATGTTCGGGCTGGTCATCAGGGTGATATCGCTGGCCTTGATGTGCTCGACCTTGTCTGCAGTCAGCTCATAGTGCAGTTTGCCGTCGACTTGGTATTGCACGGTATAGGTGTTAGTGGCGTAAAAGTCGATGGCATTGTCGGTCACGGCGCTGTCAGGCTGCTGATTAAAGCCGTCGGGGCTGAGGTTCCAGTAGCCAAGTGCTGCCACCAGCGCGATGACGCCGGCAAGCAGAGCAATATTAAATAATTTGCGGGGCATGGTAGGCCTTATAGGTAAGCGGCTTGAGCTGCTTCAAGTGTGCCTTGGGCGTGCATGATCAGCTCGCAGAACTCACGTGCAGCACCTTCGCCGCCGCGCGCATGAGTAATGCCGTGAGCATGTTGGCGAACAAAACCGTCAGCGCTGGCGACCGCCATGCCTAAGCCTACGCGGCGCATCACTGGCAGGTCGGGCAGGTCGTCGCCCAGGTAAGCGACCTGTGAGTAGTCTAGGCCCAGTTCGCCGAGTAGCTCATCAAGTACCACTAGCTTGTCTTCGCGGCCCTGGTACAGGTGTTGAATTCCCAGGTTCTGCGCGCGTCGTTCAACCACCGGGGTCTTGCGGCCGCTGATGATTGCAGTGCGTACGCCGGAGTTGATCAGCATTTTGATGCCGTGGCCGTCGAGGGTGTTGAAGGTCTTGAATTCGCTGCCGTCGACGAGGAAATACAGTTTGCCGTCGGTGAGTACGCCGTCCACATCGAAAATCGCCAGTTTGACGGCCTTGGCGCGTTGCAGCAGGTCTTGGGTGTTCACGTCAGTACTCATCACATGACTCCAGCGCGCAGCAGGTCGTGCATATTCAATGCGCCAACCGGTTGCTGGTTGTCGTCGATCACGACTAGTGAGCTGATCTTATGGTCTTCCATGATTTTCAGTGCCTCTGCTGCAAGCATCTCCGCGCGGGCAGTCTTGCCGTGCGCAGTCATGACCTCGTCGATAATGGTCTGGCGAACGTCGATATTGCGATCCAGGGTGCGGCGCAGGTCGCCATCGGTGAATACCCCGGCGAGGCGGCCATCGTCTTCGGTCACGACCGTCATGCCCAGGCCTTTCTGGGTCATTTCCAGCAGCGCGTCGCGCAGTGAGGTGCCACGTTTGACGCGCGGAAGGCTGGCGCCGGCGTGCATGACGTTTTCAACCTTGAGCAGCAAGCGTCGGCCCAATGCGCCGCCCGGATGGGAGAAGGCGAAGTCTTCGGCGGTAAAGCCGCGGGCCTCCAGCAAAGCGATGGCCAGTGCGTCACCCAGTACCAGGGATACGGTTGTGGAGGAGGTTGGGGCCAGGTTCAGTGGGCAGGCTTCTTGCGCTACGCGGGCGTCGAGGTTGACTTCGGCAGCCTTGGCCAGCGGCGATTCGGGGTTGCCGGTCATGCTGATAAGGGTGATGCCGAGGCGCTTGATCAGCGGCAGCAGGGTAACAATTTCCACAGTGGAGCCAGAGTTAGACAGTGCCAACACCACGTCATCGCGGGTGATCATGCCCATATCGCCGTGGCTGGCTTCGGCCGGGTGCACAAAGAACGCAGTGGTGCCGGTGCTGGCCAGGGTGGCGGCAATCTTGTTGCCGACATGGCCGGATTTACCCATGCCGACCACAACCACGCGGCCTTTGCTGGCAAGAATCAGCCCGCAAGCACGCACGAAATCGCCGTTGATGCGTTGCAGCAGGTCTTGAATGGCTTCTAGTTCCAAGCGAATGGTGCGCTGCGCTGACTCAATCAGATCGGTGGATTGGCTCATGACTTCTCTGCGGCGTGCGGGCTAAAAGCTGCTGATTATAACGGTAAAGGTGCGCCTGCCCAGTGTTTCCAGTTTCAAGCTGGGCACTGGCGCGTTTCTATGGCGACAAGATCAATCTTGGGCGAAGGGGCTCGCGATGCTATAGTTCGCGCCCATTTTCGGCACGTTAGGCGATCAGAAGTGCCCTTTTTATGGGGCTGTACGTCAGTCAGGCAAGCGTTTAGCAAGGAGTCCAGATGAACGCCGAGAACCCGTATGCAGTTGAGCTCAAACGCCTGAGCTTTAAACGCGGCGAGCGGGATATTTTCAAAAACATCGATATCCGTATTCCGCGTGGCAAGGTCACCGGGATTATGGGGCCGTCCGGCTGTGGCAAAACCACGCTGTTGCGTTTGATTGCTGCCGAACTCAAACCGAGCCAGGGCGAGGTGTGGGTTAATGGCGTAAATCTACCGACGCTGTCGCGCAGCGATCTGTTCGATATGCGTAAGCAGATGGGCGTGCTGTTCCAGAGTGGCGCTTTGTTTACCGACCTGGATGTGTTCGAGAACGTCGCCTTTCCGTTGCGGGTGCATACCCAGCTGCCCGAAGAGATGATTCGCGACATCGTGCTGATGAAGCTGCAGGCGGTGGGCCTGCGCGGTGCCTTGGATTTGATGCCTGATGAATTGTCAGGCGGGATGAAGCGTCGCGTGGCATTGGCGCGGGCGATTGCTCTGGATCCGCAAATACTTATGTATGACGAGCCCTTCGTGGGGCAAGACCCCATTGCCATGGGCGTGTTGGTGCGACTGATCCGTCTGCTCAGTGATGCGCTGGGGATCACCAGTATTGTGGTCTCCCATGACCTGGCTGAAACCGCCAGCATTGCCGACTACATCTATATCGTCGGTGATACCCAGGTATTGGGGCAGGGCACACCAGAGGAGTTGAAAGCCTCGGAAGACCCCCGCGTACGTCAGTTTATGCAGGGCATCCCTGATGGCCCCGTGCCGTTCCACTTTCCTGCGGCCAACTACCGCAATGATCTGCTGGGGGAGCGCTGATGCGCAAGACATCTGTGCTTGAACGGGTGCGCCTGTTCGGTCGCGCCGGTATTGATGTAGTGGCCACGCTGGGGCGTTCGGGACTGTTTCTGTTGCGCGCGTTGTTTGGTCGTGGTTCGACGGGCAATGGTTTTCAATTGCTGGTCAAGCAGCTGTACTCGGTTGGGGTGATGTCGCTGGCCATCATTGTCGTGTCCGGCATTTTTATCGGTATGGTGCTGTCGCTGCAGGGCTTCAGTATTTTGGCTCAATATGGCTCTGAGCAGGCGGTGGGGCAGATGGTTGCTCTGACCTTGCTGCGTGAGCTGGGGCCGGTAGTTACGGCCTTGTTGTTTGCCGGGCGCGCCGGGTCGGCGTTGACCGCGGAAATTGGCAATATGAAATCCACCGAGCAGCTGTCGAGCTTGGCGATGATTGGCGTTGACCCGCTTAAATATATTGTCGCTCCGCGCTTGTGGGCCGGGTTTATCTCAATGCCGCTGCTGGCGATGATCTTCAGTGTGGTCGGTATCTGGGGCGGCGCTATGGTCGCCATCGACTGGCTGGGGGTTTATGAGGGCTCGTTCTGGGCCAACATGCAAAGCAGTGTTTCGTTTCGCGAAGACGTGCTCAATGGCGTGATCAAGAGTGTGGTCTTTGCGTTTGTGGTGACCTGGATTGCTGTGTTTCAGGGTTATGACTGTGAGCCGACGTCGGAAGGGATTAGTCGTGCCACCACGAAAACCGTGGTGTACGCCTCGCTCGCCGTATTGGGGCTGGACTTTATTCTGACCGCTTTGATGTTTGGAGATTTCTGATGCAGAACCGCACGCTGGAAGTGGGTGTCGGCTTGTTCTTGTTGGCTGGGTTGTTGGCTTTGCTGCTCTTGGCTTTGCGCGTCAGTGGACTGACTGTTGGCAGTGCTGACAACACCTATAAGGTCTATGCGCACTTTGAGAATATCGCCGGTTTGACGGTCAGATCTAAAGTCACTATGGCCGGTGTGGCAATCGGCAAGGTCACTGCAATCGATCTGGACCGGAGCAGTTACATGGGGCGCGTCACCATGCTGTTGGATGATGCCGTGGATAACTTGCCTGTCGACTCCACCGCTTCGATTCTTACCGCCGGCTTGCTGGGCGAGAAATACATTGGCATCAGTGTGGGTGGCGAAGAAGACGTGTTGCGCGATGGCGGCACCATTTACGACACGCAGTCATCCCTGGTGCTGGAAGACTTGATTGGTAAGTTTTTGCTCAACTCGGTCAACAAAGACCAGGCTAATTGATAAGGGGCCTAACGATGATCAAAGCACTGCGTAACAGTCTTTTTGTTTGCTTAGCGTTCATGTCATGTTCGCTGCTGGCCGCTCCGGCGGCCCATGATGTCGTACAGCAGACGACCACTACGCTGCTGGCGGATCTGAAGGCCAACAAAGAGCTATACCGTACCGATCCGGGTGCATTCTACGACGCGCTGAACACTATTCTTGGTCCGGTTGTGGATGTTGATGGGATTTCCCGTGGCGTGATGACTGTGCGCTATTCGCGTCAGGCCACGCCTGAGCAAATGCAGCGATTTCAGGAAAACTTCAAGCGCAGCCTGATGCAGTTTTATGGCAACGCACTACTGGAATACAACAATCAGGACATCCGTGTGCTGCCGGTAAGTGGTCAGCAGGATCCGCAGCGCACTGCGGTCAACATGGAAATCAAGGACGGTAATGGCACGGTCTATCCGTTGTCTTACACCATGGTCAGCCAGGATGGCACCTGGAAGATGCGCAACGTGATCATCAATGGGATCAACGTCGGCAAGCTGTTCCGCGACCAGTTCGCCCAGGCCATGCAAGACAATCGCCATGACCTGGATAAGGTCATCGATAACTGGACTGAAACAGTCGCCAAGGCTCGTCAAGGGGCGGATGCGTCGTGATTTCGGCCCGCATCAGCGAAACCTCGCCCGGTGTTTTCAGTCTGGCTGGCGAGCTGGATTACCAGAGCGCTCCGGCGCTGCGTGAGCAGGGTGCGCGTTTGCTAAAGGCCAGTCAGGCGTCTGCTTTCGTGCTCGATTGCAGCGCAGTGGAGAAATCCAGCAGCGTAGGGGTGTCTTTATTGCTGGCCTTTATGCGTGACGCCAGTGCTGCAGGCAAAACCCTAACCGTGCGCAGTCTGCCCAAAGATATGCATGAAATTGCTGGTGTTTGCGGGTTGTTGGACATTCTGCCGCTGCAATCTTGAGCAACTGTCGCCCTGGCTTCGGTCGGTTGGCAGGAATGCGGGGTTCGCAGGCGGAGGGCTTTTTTGTATGATGCCCGACCCGCGAGCATCTGCTCGGCTGTCGTTAATTTATGCGTTGATCGAGGTTGAGCATGCAGGCCTTAGAAGTAAAAAGTCTCCTTGAGGCTAAATTGCCGGATACCCAAGTGGAAGTTGAAGGCGAAGGCTGCAACTTTCAGCTGAACCTGATCAGTGACGAGTTGGCTTCACTTAGCCCAGTTAAGCGTCAGCAGCAGATCTATGCTCACCTCAACGCTTGGATTGCCGATGGCAGTATCCACGCCGTGAGTATGAAATTCTTTAGCCGTGCCGATTGGGCCGCGCGCTCCTAAACCGAGAGCATCATGGACAAACTGATTATTACCGGCGGTGTGCGCCTTGATGGCGAAATCCGCATTTCCGGGGCGAAGAACTCTGCCCTGCCGATTCTTGCCGCTACCCTGCTCGGTGACGCCCCCGTTACCATCTGCAACCTGCCGCATTTGCACGACATCACCACCATGATCGAGCTGTTCGGTCGCATGGGTATTGAGCCAATCATTGATGAAAAGCTCAGCGTTGAAGTCGACGCGCGGGCAATCAAGACTTTGGTTGCACCCTATGAGCTGGTGAAAACCATGCGCGCCTCGATCCTCGTGCTCGGTCCGATGGTCGCGCGTTTTGGCTATGCCGAAGTGGCCCTGCCGGGTGGTTGTGCCATTGGTTCGCGTCCGGTTGACCTGCACATCCGTGGCCTCGAAGCCATGGGCGCGATCATCGATGTCGAGGCCGGTTACATCAAGGCCAAGGCGCCTGAAGGCGGCCTGCGTGGCGCGCACTTCTTCTTCGATACCGTCAGCGTGACCGGTACCGAGAACATCATGATGGCGGCGACGTTGGCCAAGGGCCGTAGCGTGTTGGAAAACGCCGCACGTGAGCCGGAAGTGGTCGACCTGGCTAATTGCCTGATCGCCATGGGTGCGAAAATCACCGGTGCTGGCACTGACACGATCATCATCGATGGTGTTGAGCGTCTGCATGGTGCGCGTTTCAGCGTGATGCCTGACCGTATCGAAACCGGCACCTACCTGGTGGCGGCGGCAATCACCGGCGGCCGCGTCAAGGTCAAGGACACCGATCCGACCACCCTCGAGGCGGTATTGTCCAAGCTTCAGGAAGCGGGTGCCGAAGTCACCTGTGGTAACGACTGGATCGAGCTGAACATGCATGGCAAACGGCCAAAAGCGGTAAACCTGCGTACGGCTCCGTACCCTGCTTTCCCGACCGACATGCAGGCGCAGTTCGTCGCGCTTAACGCGGTTGCCGAGGGCACCGGTACGGTAATCGAAACCGTATTTGAGAATCGTTTTATGCACGTGCATGAAATGATCCGCATGGGCGCGCAGATTCAGGTTGAGGGCAACACCGCCATCGTCACCGGCACCGAGAAGCTCAAGGGCGCGCCAGTTATGGCGACTGACCTGCGTGCATCGGCCAGCCTGGTGATCTCTGCGCTGGTGGCCGAGGGTGACACCCTGATCGACCGTATCTATCACATCGACCGCGGTTACGAGTGTATCGAAGAGAAGCTGCAGCTCTTGGGTGCCAAGATTCGCCGCGTACCGGGTTGAGATCATGCTGACTATTGCTCTGTCCAAAGGTCGGATTCTCGACGACACCCTGCCGCTGCTCGCGGCAGCCGGCATCGAACCGACGGAAAATCCGGATAAAAGCCGCAAGCTGATTATCCCGACCACGCTGGATGACGTTCGCCTGTTGATCGTGCGTGCCACCGACGTGCCGACTTATGTTGAGCACGGCGCGGCCGACCTCGGTGTGGCGGGTAAGGACGTGCTTATGGAGTACGGCGGCCAGGGTTTGTATGAGCCACTGGACCTGCGTATTGCCCAGTGCAAACTGATGACCGCCGGTGCCGTCGGCGCGCCTGAGCCGAAAGGCCGGCTGCGGGTGGCGACCAAATTCGTCAACGTGGCCAAGCGTTATTACGCCGAGCAGGGCCGTCAGGTCGACATCATCAAGCTGTACGGCTCGATGGAGCTGGCGCCGCTGGTGGGCTTGGCCGACAAGATCATCGATGTGGTCGACACCGGCAACACCTTGCGTGCCAATGGCCTGGAAGCTCAGGAGTTGATCGCCACGATCAGCTCGCGCCTGGTGGTCAATAAGGCGTCGATGAAGATGCAGCATGCGCGTATTCAGCTGTTGATCGACACCCTGCGTGAAGCGGTCGAAGCGCGACACCCCCGCTAATACCCTCTGCGCGGCATTACGCCGCGCTTGCCTATCCGTGTCATAGCCAATTTTCTCGGGCGTCCATGCGGTGGGCTTGGTAGCCTAGCGACGCCCGAGCATTTGCCAATTAAGAGGCCCGCTATGACCGCTCCTATCGCTATCCGCCGACTCAATGCCGCTGACCAGGACTTTGCCCAGCATCTGGATCATCTGCTGAGCTGGGAAAGTGTCTCGGATGATGCGGTCAACTATCGCGTGCTGGATATCATCAAAGCCGTGCGTGAGCGTGGCGACGTTGCATTGGTCGAGTTCACCAAGCAGTTCGATGGCCTGGATGTCGCCTCGATGGCCGATCTGATACTGCCACGCGAGCGCCTGGAGCTGGCCCTGACCCGCATCACCGACGAGCAGCGCCGTGCGCTGGAAAAGGCCGCCGAACGTGTGCGGATTTACCACGAGCGGCAGAAGCAGGAGTCTTGGACCTACACCGAAGCTGACGGCACGGTGCTGGGGCAGAAGGTCACACCACTGGATCGCGCTGGCTTATATGTGCCAGGCGGTAAGGCTTCCTACCCATCCTCAGTGCTGATGAACGCCATTCCGGCCAAGGTCGCCGGCGTGCCGGAAGTGGTGATGGTGGTGCCGACGCCGCGCGGCGAGATCAATGAAATTGTGCTGGCTGCCGCCTGTATCGCAGGTGTAGACCGGGTGTTCACCATCGGTGGTGCCCAGGCTGTCGCCGCGCTGGCGTATGGCACTGAAAGCGTGCCGCCGGTAGACAAAATCGTTGGCCCCGGCAATATCTATGTCGCCACCGCCAAGCGCCACGTATTCGGCAAGGTCGGCATCGATATGATCGCTGGTCCCTCGGAAATTCTCGTGGTGTGCGATGGCCAGACCGATCCTGATTGGATCGCCATGGACCTGTTCTCCCAGGCCGAGCACGACGAAGACGCCCAGTCGATTCTGGTCAGCCCGGATGCGGCGTTCCTCGACCGCGTCGCCGAGAGCATCGCCAAGCTGCTGCCGACCCTGGAGCGCGAGACGATTGCCCGCACTTCCCTTGAAGGCCGTGGAGCACTGATCCAGGTCGCTGATATGGCGCAGGCCATTGAAGTTGCGAACCGCATTGCGCCAGAGCACTTGGAGCTGTCGGTGGAAAACCCCGAGCAGTACCTGCCGCTGATCCGTCATGCGGGCGCGATCTTTATGGGTCGTTACACCGCCGAAGCCTTGGGTGATTACTGCGCCGGGCCCAACCACGTGCTGCCAACCTCCGGCACGGCGCGCTATTCCTCGCCGCTGGGGGTGTATGACTTCCAGAAGCGCTCGTCGATCATCCATTGCTCGGCAGAAGGTGCTTCTGAGTTGGGCAAGGTCGCCAGTGTGCTGGCCCGTGGCGAGTCGCTAACTGCCCACGCCCGCAGCGCCGAGTACCGCATCAAGAACTAACGAGCGAATGTAGGATGGGTTGAGCGAAGCGATACCCATCAGCGCCGCCAATGACCGCAACGAATTCGAGGAGAGAAGGGCAGATGAGCAAATTCTGGAGCCCCTTCGTCAAAGACCTGGTGCCTTATGTGCCGGGTGAGCAGCCGAAACTGGCCAAGCTGGTCAAACTCAACACCAATGAAAATCCCTATGGCCCGTCGCCCAAGGCCATCGCCGCCATGCAGGCCGAGGTCAATGACAACCTTCGCCTGTATCCGGACCCGAACAGCGACCGGCTCAAGCAAGCGGTGGCCGATTATTACGGGGTGCAAGCGGCTCAGGTTTTCGTCGGCAATGGTTCCGATGAAGTGTTGGCGCACGCCTTCCACGGTCTGTTTCAGCACGGCCAGCCGCTTCTGTTTCCGGACATCAGCTATAGCTTCTATCCAGTGTACTGCGGCCTGTATGGCATCGATTCCGTGCAGGTGCCGCTGGATGAGCAGTTCCAGATTCGCGTGGAAGATTACATGCGGCCCAACGGGGGCATCATCTTCCCTAATCCGAATGCGCCGACTGGTTGCGCCCTGGGCCTAGACGCCATCGAACGACTGCTCAAGGCCAACAGCGATACCGTGGTGCTGGTCGACGAGGCCTATATCGATTTTGGCGGCGAGACGGCGATCAGCCTGGTGGATAAATACCCAAACCTGCTGGTTAGCCAGACGTTGTCCAAGTCGCGTTCCCTGGCTGGGCTGCGGGTCGGTATTGCGGTCGGTCACCCGGACCTGATCGAGGCGCTTGAGCGGATCAAAAACAGCTTCAATTCTTATCCGCTGGATCGCATGGCAATTGCAGGTGCGGCGGCAGCGTTTGCGGACAAGGCGTATTTCCAGCAAACCTGTCAGCAGGTGATCGACAACCGTGAGGTTATGGTGGCGGGGCTGGAGAAGCTCGGCTTTGCGGTGTTGCCTTCGGCGGCGAACTTTGTCTTTGCTCGTCACCCGGAGAAAGATGCCGCGACCCTGGCAACGGGCTTGCGTGAACAGGGCGTGATCGTGCGCCACTTCAAGCAGCAGCGCATTGCCCAGTTCCTGCGTATCACCATTGGTACGCCAGAGCAGAATCAAGCACTGCTGGAGGCCCTGCAAAGCCTCTAATCTGAAGTGTTTAAAAAAGCCGGAGCGCTATAGCGTTCCGGCTTTTTTTATGCCGCCTTAGATGTGCAGCCGCTTTACGACGGGGGCGACAGGGCGCAGAGCGGATTATTTTTCGTTGACGGGGGGGCGGACGCCAATTTCGGCGCTCAATTGCATGGGCTCGCCGTTGCGCAGAATGTCGATGCGGATCCGTTCGCCTGGCTTGGCGCGCGCGACCTGGTTCATTGAGCTGCGGCCGTCACTGGCCGCTTCACCGGCGATCCTGAGGATTAGATCACCCGGTTGCAGGCCGGCCTTTTGTGCTGGGCCGTCACGGTAGATGCCAGCCACTATGATGCCGGGACGACCCTCCAGTCCGAAGGACTCGGCCAGCTCTGGGGTTAGCGGTTGCACCTCGATACCCAGCCAGCCACGAATCACCTGGCCGTGCTCGATAATCGCCTGCATCACTTCCATCGCCAGTTTCACCGGGATGGCAAAGCCAATGCCTTGGGAGCCACCGGATTTGGAAAAAATCGCGGTGTTAATACCAATCAGGTTGCCGTAGGCATCCACCAGCGCGCCGCCCGAGTTGCCCGGGTTGATCGCCGCATCGGTCTGGATGAAATCTTCGTAGGTGTTGAGGCCCAGTTGGTTGCGCCCGGTGGCGCTGATGATGCCCATGGTCACGGTCTGGCCGACGCCGAAGGGGTTGCCGATGGCCAGGCTGACATCGCCAATACGGATGTTGTCCGAGCGGCCGAGAATGATAAACGGCAGGTCCGGCAGGTCAATTTTCAACACCGCGAGATCGGTTTCCGGGTCACTGCCAATCAGTCGTGCCAGGGTTTCGCGGCCATCTTTTAGCGCCACCACGATCTGATCGGCATCGGCGACCACGTGGTTGTTGGTCAGCAGGTAGCCTTCCGGGCTCATGATCACAGCCGAGCCCAGGCTCGACTCCATGCGCCGCTGTTTGGGCAGGTTGTCACCGAAGAACTTGCGGAACTGCGGGTCCTCGAACAGCGGGTGGGTCGGCTTGTTGACGAACTTGGTGGTGTACAGGTTGGCGACCGCCGGGGACGCGGTGGTGACTGCCTCGGCATAGGACACCGGCCCTTCCTGCATGCGGCTGTAGAACGGGGCCTGGCGCACATGCACGTCCTGTCCCGGCAAACCGACCCATTGCGGGAAATATTGCATGATCAGCAGTGCCAGGAGCACACCGACCAGTAGGGGCCAGCCGAAGGGACGCAGGGCCTTGAGCATTGAAACAATCCTGAGGGTTGCAGGGCAGCAAGTGCGGCCCTTAAGGTGCGCCATTATAGAGAGGCGACTGATAATAAAGCAGCGTCTCGTAACGCTTGATTAAGGACATTCTATGGCTATTGCCCTGACGACCCTGGTGGACGAAGCCGATCGCTTTCTTAACGCCGCGCGTATCAGCGACTACTGCCCCAATGGCTTACAGGTAGAAGGACGGCCGCAGGTCCGGCGTATCGTCAGTGGCGTCACCGCCAGTCAGGCGTTACTGGACGCTGCCGTTGAGGCCGATGCCGACGTGGTGCTGGTGCACCATGGCTACTTTTGGAAGGGCGAGAACCCCTGCGTCACCGGGATCAAACGCCGCCGCCTGCAAACCTTGCTGGGCAACGACATCAGCTTGCTGGCTTATCACCTGCCGCTGGATGTCCACCCTGAGGTGGGCAATAACGTGCAATTGGCGGCGCAACTGGGCATCACTGTTGAGGGACCGCTGGAACCCGATAATCTGCGCACCGTAGGGCTGATCGGCTCATTGGCTGAAGCGATGACGGCGCAGGATTTTGCCGCGCATGTGCAGCGGGTGCTAGGGCGTGAGCCACTGTTGGTCGAAGGCGAGGGCATGATCCGTCGAGTGGGTTGGTGCACTGGCGGTGGTCAGGGCTATATCGACCAGGCCATCGCCGCCGGGGTTGATCTGTATTTGACCGGCGAGGCCTCAGAACAGACCTTCCACAGCGCGCGCGAAAATGGCGTCAGCTTTATTGCCGCCGGCCACCACGCCACTGAGCGTTACGGTGTGCAGGCGCTGGGCGATTACCTGGCCCGGCGCTTTGCGATTGAACATCTGTTTATCGATTGCCCCAACCCCATCTGAGTATTCCTGCAGCCGCCCGCACCCTTCGGCCATTTGATTCCCTAGCGGGGGCTGCTCGGTTATTACTGTCGCCGGTCATTGTGCCGAGCCTGGCTCTGCTTCGTGAGGTCGTTAATGGGCGCGGGGCGTCTATTTTGCTGGCATAAAGCTAGATCGTTTCGATCTAACCAGTCTCCTGATTAGACAAAGGTGCTGTGCTAGAGTGCCGTCTCGTCCACGGCCATCGGCCTAAACACATCGCCATTCGTGAGTAGCCATGCTCGATAAACTGACCCACCTGAAACAGCTGGAGGCGGAAAGTATCCACATCATTCGTGAAGTGGCCGCCGAATTCGACAACCCGGTAATGCTCTATTCCATCGGTAAAGACTCTGCCGTGATGCTGCACCTGGCACGCAAGGCGTTCTTTCCGGGCAAGCTGCCGTTTCCGGTGATGCACGTTGATACGCGCTGGAAGTTTCAGGAGATGTACAGCTTCCGCGAGAAAATGGTTAACGAGTACGGCCTGGACCTGATCACCCACACCAACCCCGATGGCGTGGCGCAGGACATGAACCCCTTCACCTACGGCAGCGCCAAGCACACCGACGTGATGAAGACCGAGGGGCTCAAGCAAGCGCTGGATAAATATGGCTTCGATGCTGCCTTCGGTGGCGCGCGCCGCGATGAAGAGAAGTCGCGGGCCAAAGAGCGTGTGTACTCCTTCCGCGACAGCAAGCACCGCTGGGACCCGAAGAATCAGCGCCCTGAGCTGTGGAATGTGTACAACGGCAACGTCAAGAAGGGCGAGTCGATCCGCGTATTCCCGCTGTCCAACTGGACCGAGCTGGATATCTGGCAGTACATCTACCTGGAAAGCATCCCGATTGTGCCGCTGTATTTCGCTGCCGAGCGCGAAGTGATCGAGATGAACGGCGCGCTGATCATGATCGACGACGAGCGCATCCTCGAGCACCTTACCCCTGAGCAAAAAGCCAGCATCCATAAAAAGATGGTGCGCTTCCGTACCCTCGGCTGCTACCCACTGACGGGGGCGGTGGAGTCCACGGCAACCAGCTTGCCGGAGATTATTCAGGAAATGCTGTTGGCCAAAACCTCTGAGCGCCAAGGCCGCGTCATCGACCATGACTCCGCCGGCTCGATGGAAGAGAAGAAACGTCAGGGGTACTTTTAATATGTCGCATCAATCCGATTTGATCAGCGAGGACATCCTCGCCTATCTGGGCCAGCACGAGCGTAAAGAGCTGCTGCGTTTTCTTACCTGCGGCAACGTCGATGACGGCAAAAGCACGCTGATCGGCCGTTTGTTGCATGACTCCAAGATGATCTACGAAGACCATCTGGATGCCATCACCAAAGACTCGAAGAAATCCGGCACCACGGGTGAAGAGGTCGACTTGGCGCTGCTGGTCGACGGCCTGCAGGCCGAGCGCGAGCAAGGCATCACCATCGATGTGGCCTACCGCTATTTCAGCACCACCAAACGCAAGTTCATCATCGCCGACACCCCCGGCCATGAGCAGTACACCCGTAACATGGCCACCGGTGCATCCAACTGCGACCTGGCGATTATTCTGATCGACGCGCGTTATGGCGTGCAGACGCAGACCAAGCGTCACAGCTTTATTGCCTCCTTGCTGGGCATCAAGCACATCGTCATTGCGGTCAACAAAATGGACCTCAAAGGCTTCGATCAGGGCGTGTTTGAGCAGATCAAGGCCGATTACCTGGCGTTCGTCGAAGGCATTGCCTTCAAGCCAAGCTCGATGCACTTCGTGCCGATGTCGGCGCTGAAGGGCGACAACGTGGTGAACAAGAGCGAGCAATCGCCTTGGTACACCGGCCAGTCGTTGATGGAAATTCTTGAAACGGTAGAAGTGGCGGGCGACCGTAATTTCGACGACCTGCGCTTCCCGGTGCAGTACGTTAACCGCCCCAACCTGAACTTCCGTGGTTTCGCCGGCACCCTGGCCAGCGGCATCGTGCGCAAGGGCGACGAGGTTGTGGCGTTGCCATCGGGCAAGGGCAGTAAGGTCAAATCCATCGTCACCTTCGACGGTGAGCTGGAGCAGGCCGGCCCTGGCCAGGCCATCACCATCACCCTAGAAGACGAAATCGACGTCTCGCGCGGCGACATGCTGGTGCACAGCGACAACCGTCCACAGGTGGTCGACAGCTTCGACGCCATGCTGGTGTGGATGGCCGAAGAGCCGATGCTGCCGGGCAAGAAGTACGACATCAAGCGCGCGACCAGTTATGTGCCAGGCTCGATTGCCAGCATCGCTCATCGGGTGGATGTAAATACCCTGGAAGAGGGCGCAGCGAGCAGCCTGCAACTCAACGAAATCGGCCAGGTGCGTATCGCTCTGGACGCACCGATTGCGCTGGACGGCTACGCGCACAACCGCACCACTGGCGCGTTTATCGTTATTGATCGCCTGACTAACGGCACTGTCGGTGCCGGCATGATCATCGCCGAACCTGTGGGCGGTAACGGTGGCCATCACGGCCAGCTGGCTCATGTATCTACCGAGGAGCGTGCCACGCGTTTCGGTCAGCAGCCCGCGACCGTGCTGTTCAGCGGCCTGTCCGGCGCCGGCAAAAGCACTCTGGCCTATGCCGTAGAGCGCAAGCTGTTCGACTCTGGTCGTGCGGTGTATGTGCTGGATGGGCAGAACCTGCGTCACGACCTAAACAAGGGCCTGCCGCAGGACCGTGCTGGGCGTACCGAGAACTGGCGGCGTGCCGCCCACGTAGCGCGGCAGTTCAACGAGGCTGGCCTGCTGACACTGGCGGCCTTCGTCGCGCCGGATGCCGAAGGTCGTGAGCAGGCCAAGGCGCTGATTGGCGCTGAACGCTTGATCACCGTCTACGTGCAGGCCTCACCGCAAGTCTGCGCCGAACGTGACCCGCAGGGCCTGTATGCGGCCGGCGGCGACAATATCCCGGGCGAGTCCTTCCCTTACGACGTGCCACTGAATGCCGATCTGGTGATCGACACGCAGGCGCTGTCGGTGGAGGAGAGTGTCAAACAGGTATTGGCACTGCTGCGCGAGCGTGGCGCGATTTAAATCCGCTGCGCAATAAAAAGCCCCGCCAAGTGCGGGGCTTTTTATTGTCGGCTAAAGAACCAGAGGCGGCGGCAAGAGCAGCGCTTACTTTTTCTTTAAGCCGTAGCTCTCATCCAGCATGCCTGGCACGTCGGCGCTTTTCGGTGCGTAGTCCTTGGGCATTTCGTGGTGGGCTGGAGCTTTCAGGCGCTCACGTTTTTCACCGCTGTCTTCAGCATGCAGGGTGGCCAGCAAGCGTTGGCGAGTCAGCTCGTCCAGGGCCAGGCGGTTAGCCCCTTCGGACAGATGTTGCTGCACATCGAGCTGGGTTTGGCTGAGCTTCTTCACCAAATTGGCGGTGGTGTTGAAGTGGGTAACCACCTCGCTCTGATAGGTGTCGAAGCGTTCTTGAATTTCGTCAAGTTGGCGTTGGGTGCGGCTGGGGGCCGCATTGGGTGCCAGGCGCGCAATCAGGAAGCCAATGGCAATGCCAGCTACCAGGGTAATGGCGGGTAGCAACCAGGCGGTAAGCGTCTGTTCCACGAGTCCTTCCTCTCTAAACGGCTTTGCTTTACGTTAACGGCTCGAACCTGCGCTGTATAGCCGAATGATGTGCGGCGCAGGCTGTAGCTAGACGAGTCGACCCACTGCGAGGTCACGGAGTTCCCTGTTGCTCACCCGCGAAACCCCCATGATGATTGCCGGCCCCTGCGGCCAACTCGAAGCCCTGTGGCTGGACACCCCTGATGCCCGTGGTGTGGCGTTGATCTGTCACCCTAATCCAGTGCAAGGCGGCACCATGCTCAATAAGGTGGTTTCCACCTTGCAGCGCACCGCCCGTGACAGTGGCCTAGCCACCTTACGTTTTAATTACCGCGGCGTCGGTGCCAGCGCTGGCAGCCACGATATGGCCAGCGGCGAGGTGGATGATGCCGAGGCTGTGGCCCTGTGGCTGCGCCAGCAATATCCTGACTTGCCGCTGACCTTGCTCGGTTTCTCCTTTGGCGGCTTTGTCGCCGCCGCCTTGGGCGCGCGTTTGGAAGCTCAAGGCCTGACGGTTAATAAGCTCTTTATGGTCGCCCCAGCGGTGCACCGGCTGACCGCGGAGCATCCTCCGGCGAGCAACTGTCCACTGATCCTGATCCAGCCAGAAGACGATGAAGTGATCGACCCGCAGGTGGTTTACGCCTGGTCGGCGGCACTCGGGCGTGCCCATGAGCTGCTGAAAGTGGCAGAATGCGGGCACTTTTTTCACGGCAAGCTGACGGATCTGAAGGATCTCTTACTGCCGCGTCTCTGACCCTACAGGCCGTCTGCGCCTGAGTTGATAAGCGAACGTTATGACCACTCGTATCCTTACCGGCATCACCACCACCGGCACCCCGCATTTGGGTAACTATGCGGGGGCGATTCGTCCTGCGATCGTCGCTAGCCGCGCCGCCGATGCCGATTCGTTCTATTTTCTGGCCGACTACCATGCGCTGATCAAGTGCGACGACCCCGCGCGTATTCAGCGTTCACGCCTGGAAATCGCCGCCACCTGGCTGGCGCTGGGGCTGGATGTCGACAAGGCGACCTTCTACCGCCAGTCAGATATTCCCGAGATTCCTGAGCTGTGCTGGCTGCTCACCTGCGTGGCCGGCAAAGGGCTGCTGAATCGCGCCCACGCCTACAAAGCCTCGGTGGACAAGAACGTCGAGCAGGGCGAAGACCCGGATGCGGGCATCACCATGGGCCTGTTCAGCTACCCGGTGCTGATGGCGGCGGACATTCTGATGTTCAACGCGCACAAAGTACCGGTCGGCCGCGACCAGATTCAGCACGTGGAAATGGCCCGTGATATCGCTCAGCGCTTCAATCACCTGTTCGGTCAAGGCAAAGAGCTGTTCACCCTGCCTGAAGCGGTGATCGAAGAAGACGTGGCCACCTTGCCCGGCCTTGACGGGCGCAAAATGAGCAAAAGCTACGACAACACCATCCCGTTGTTCGGCAGCGCCAAGCAGCTCAAGGATGCCGTGGCGCGTATCGTCACCGACTCCAAACTGCCGGGCGAGGCCAAAGACCCCGACAACTCGCACCTGTTCACCCTCTACCAAGCCTTTGCCGCCCCGACTCAGCAGGCGGACTTCCGTGCTGCGCTGGAAGGCGGTATGGCCTGGGGTGAAGCCAAGCAGGCGCTGTGTAACCTGCTGGAAACCGAGTTGGGCGAAGCCCGCGAGCGTTATCACGCGCTGATCAGCAAGCCTGCCGATCTGGAAGACATCCTCCTAGCTGGTGCCGCCAAGGCGCGTAAGACCGCTACGCCGTTCCTCGGCGAGCTGCGTGAGGCCGTGGGCCTACGTTCTTTCCGCAGCCAGGCGACCAGCGGCGCCAGCGAGAAGAAAAAGGCCGGTAAAACTGCGCGCTTTGTCAGCTTCCGTGACGACGACGGCAGCTTCCGCTTCCGCCTGCTGGATGCCGCCGGCGAGCAGTTGCTGCTGTCCAAGTCCTTTGCCGACGGCAAGGCTGCCGGCATGGCTAATAAGCGCCTCCAGTCAGGCGAGGCATTGGATGTGCGCGAGCAGGACGGTGGTTTCGGTGTCTGGTTGGACGACGAGTGCGTGGCGCAGAGCCCGGCGTTTGCCGATAGCAGCGCCAGTCAGGCGGCTATCCAGCGTCTGCGTGAGGCGTTGGCGCCTCAGGATTAACGCAGAGATGGCTTTGTGGGAGGGGCTTTAGCCGCGACAGCTTTTCGGTATTGCTGTGCCGCGGCTAAAGCGGAGTGCGGCCCAGCCCTTTCTACTGGTCGCTACGCCGCCTATAAGCTGGTTGCCAAGTAACGGGGGCGTCGCTAAAGTGACGCCCCCGTTTTACTTGCCCGGCTAACGAATTTATGACGCCCTTAGAACGCTACCAGGCTGACCTCAAACGCCCCGATTTTTTCCATGATGCCGCCCAGGAAACAGCGGTGCGTCATCTGCAGCGCCTGTATGACGACCTGGTCGCCAGCGAAAGCGTATCGACAGGTTTGTTTGGCAAGCTGTTTGGCAAAAAGCCTCCGGTGCCTGTTAAGGGGCTGTATTTCTGGGGTGGCGTAGGGCGCGGCAAGACCTACCTGGTGGATACCTTCTTCGACGCGCTGCCGTTCGAGCGCAAGGTGCGCACCCACTTCCACCGCTTTATGAAGCGCGTGCACGAAGAAATGCGCACCCTTAAGGGCGAGAAGAACCCGCTGACCATCATTGGCAAGCGTTTCGCTGATGAGGCGCGGGTGATTTGCTTCGACGAGTTCTTCGTCTCCGACATTACCGATGCGATGATTCTGGCGACCCTGATGGAAGAGTTGTTCAAGAACGGCGTAAGCCTGGTGGCGACCTCCAACATCGTGCCTGACGGTCTGTACAGAGATGGCCTGCAGCGCGCGCGCTTCCTACCCGCAATTGCCCTGTTGAAGCAGCACACCGATATCGTCAACGTCGACAGCGGTATTGATTACCGCCTGCGCGCGTTGGAGCAAGCTGAGCTGTTCCACTGGCCGCTGGGTACGGCCGCTGAAGAAAGCCTGCAGAAGAGCTTTACCAGCCTGTTGCCCGAGCATTGCGTGGTGCAGGAAAACGAGCCGTTGATGATCGAGAGCCGGGCCATTACCGCGCGCAAGGTCGGTGACGACGTGGCCTGGTTTGAGTTCCGCGAACTGTGCGACGGCCCGCGTAGCCAGAATGACTACATCGAGTTAGGCAAGATCTTCCATGCGGTGATCCTGGCCAATGTCGAGCAGATGAGCGTGGCCAAGGAAGACATGGCGCGGCGTTTTATCAACTTGGTGGACGAGTTTTACGACCGCAACGTCAAGCTGATTATCTCCGCCGAGGTAGAACTGAAAGACCTCTACACCGGCGGTCGGCTGACCTTCGAATTCCAGCGCACCCTCAGCCGTCTGCTGGAAATGCAGTCGCATGAGTTTCTCGCGCGCCCGCACAAGCCCTGATCCAGCGCTCTTACGTTTGCCTACAAAGCCCGGATTAATCCGGGCTTTGTACTTGCTGGCCCGCTGAAGACAAACGGGTCGCCAGTGCCCAGGCAGGATAAACTCTGCACCATCGCCTTTTAGCTCTTTGTGGTAACCCTATGACCTTTGCCTCCCTCGGCCTGATCGAGCCTTTGCTGCGCACCCTCGACAGCCTTGATTACAAAACGCCCACTGCCGTCCAGGCGCAGGCCATTGTGCCTGTCCTGCAGGGCCGCGATCTGATGGCCGCTGCGCAGACCGGCACCGGCAAGACCGCCGGCTTTGCCTTGCCGGTGCTGCAGCGGCTGATGATGGAAGGGCCGCAGGTGGCGAGCAACTCGGTGCGCGCGCTGGTGCTGGTGCCAACGCGTGAGCTGGCCGAGCAGGTGCTGCAGAGCTTTATCACCTACGGGCAGCACCTGCCGTTGCGCAGTTATGCGGTGTATGGCGGGGTCAGTATCAACCCGCAGATGATGAAGCTGCGTAAAGGCCTCGACGTGCTGGTGGCCACTCCAGGCCGCTTGCTCGACCTCTATCGGCAGAATGCGGTGAAGTTCAACCAGGTGCAGACCCTGGTGCTGGACGAAGCCGACCGTATGCTCGACCTGGGTTTTGCCAACGAGCTGGAGAGTGTGTTCCGCGCATTGCCGAAAAAGCGCCAGACCCTGCTGTTTTCCGCGACCTTCTCCGAAGCCATCCGCAGCATGGCCGGCGAGATGCTCAATGACCCGCTGAGCATCGAGGTCAGCCCGCGCAACGCCGCCGCCAAGTCGGTTAAACAGTGGCTGATTCCTGTGGACAAGAAGCGCAAGAGCGAGCTGTTTTTGCACCTCTACCAGACTAAGCGCTGGAGCCAGGCGCTGGTCTTTGTGAAAACCCGCAAGGGCGTCGATGAGCTGGAGGGCGAGCTGCAGCGCCACGGCATCAGCGCCGACTCGATCCATGGCGATAAGCCGCAGGCCACGCGCCAGCGCGCCCTACAGCGCTTCAAGGATGGCGAGGTCAAGGTGCTGGTGGCCACCGATGTGGCGGCCCGTGGGCTGGATATCGACACCATGCCGCTGGTGGTGAATTTCGACCTGCCGATTGTGGCCGAGGATTATGTGCACCGCATCGGTCGTACCGGACGTGCGGGCTCCACTGGGCAGGCGGTGTCGCTGGTCTGCGCCGATGAGGTGCAATTGCTGTCAGCCATCGAAACCCTGACCCAGCAGGTGTTGCAGCGCATCGACGAGCCCGACTTTATCCCCGATCACCGCGTGCCGCAGACGCTGCCCGGTGGCCAGGTGGTGAAAAAGCCGAAGAAAGCCAAGAAGCCGAAAGTAGTCGGCGGCGGCAAGGGCGGTAGCCTGGGCCGCTGGATGGAAGCTGACGAACCGGTCGCGCCGGACGTTAAGGCGGTGCGCAAAGTGCCGAGCTTTGGCGGTAAAGCAGGCAAACCGGCCAAGCCCGGTAAATTCGTTAAGTAATCTCAGGCGCGGCTGGCGGCTTGGGCTGCTGCTAGCTGCTTCTTGTGGGTGGCGGCGGCGGTCATGTCGTAGATCACCACGCAGATGTGTTCGACCTCACCTGTGGCGCCTGCCAGCGGCAGCAGGGTGACATTCTGGTACATAAAGTCTTCCTGGCCGGTGATCGGCTGGTAGTTCTTGAAGTGCATCAGGTAGGGGTGTTGCTCCCACAAACTGAAGGCACGAGTGCCCAGCTGCACCACGGTGTCGACCTTACGTTTTAGCCAGGCCTCGTCGATCTCCTGAAACAGGCTAAACAGCGTTTTGCCGTGAACTTCATCTGGGCCCAGGCCCGAGTGGTTTTCCATAAAGCTGTTCCACACCTCGACCTGATACTGGCGGTCGAGGACGATGACGCCAACATCAATGCACTGCACGATGTCGAGCAGCCAGTGCACCTCTTTAATATCTATTTGTGCGGGCATTGGCGTACCGCCTAGTTCATCAGGTAGTTGATTTTGTTGGTCAGGCGCTTGATCGAGTCTTCGGTAAACAGCAGCAGGAGGTCGAAGTGGATGTTATGCGCCTCCAGGCTGTAGCTGACTTCCACTGCCAGGGTTTTCTTCCAGCGGCGCTGATTGAGCTGAATCAGTTGCTCGATGGAGGCGTGCTGGCCAAGCAGCTGCGGGTGGCCCTGGGAAAACCGTACATCGATCTGCTCGGCGATGCCTGAAAGGCAGGCGCCGATGATGATGCTGGACAGGTCCAGCAGCATCTCCGAGGTTTCCAAATCGTCTTTTGGCTGCCAGTTGAGTAGGCGCGCCATATCGGCGACTTCCGAATCATGGAACAGCAGCAGTGCTTCACCGGCAATGCCGTCACCGATAAAGCCCTGGCACACCGCGCTCATGCGCTCACCGTGCATGGCGTCGGTGAGGGTCATGTGAAGTTCGCTGACTTCGAAAATATTCACTTGCGGTACGGGCAGCCGTACGAATACCCCGAGTGCCTTGGCCAGTAACGCCGCGGCGCGGCCCATGGCGACGTTGGTGACCTCGCGCAAGGCGTCGCGGAAATTGACCTTCAGCTCATCAAGCACTGCCGCCTGGGCGATGGCGCTAGGCGTCGCCTTGGGGTCGAACAGGCCGAGTTCGAGCAAGGTGGCACGCAGTATTTCGGGTTCTGCAGGTTTCTTGATAAAAGCCAGGGCGCCGAGCGCTTTAACGCGGCGCAGCGCTTCTTCCTGCACGTCGCCGGAAACCACCAGCACCTTGCAAGCCAGGCCCTCGGCGCGAATGGCGGCGAGGGTTTCGTAGCCGTCCATAACCGGCATGGTCAGGTCCAGCAGTATGACCTGAGCCAAGCCCTGGCGCACTGCGGCAAGGGCTTCCTGGCCGTTAGTTGCTTGGCTGATGGTCACCGGCCATTCGGGCGGTAGGGCGCGGATCAATTGCTTGCGCGCCATGTTCGAGTCGTCGCAGACCACTAGTGGAATCACGTCTGGAGAGTCCCTGTGCGCGTGGAAGAACACCGCTCATGGGCGGCTGTGTGCAAGCATAGCCGCTGGCGATTGCCTGCGGCGTTGTTATTCGACAGCGGGTTGCAGCCAGTTGAGCATGCCCAGGGCGGCGCGGCGACCGCTGGCAAAGCAGGCGGTGAGTAGATAACCGCCGGTTGGCGCTTCCCAATCGAGCATTTCGCCGGCGCAGAAGGTCCCTGGTAGTTGCTTGAGCATCAGGTTTGGGTCGAGCTGTTCGAAGGGCACACCGCCGGCGCTGCTGATCGCCTCATCCAGCGGGCGTGGGTGGATCAGGGTGATGGGCAGGGCTTTGATCGCCTGGGCCAGTTGCAGTGGATCATTGAAGCATTCGGCGCTCGCCAGTTCGCGCAGCAGGGCCGCCTTAACGCCGTCGATGCCGGCCTGGCGATGCAGGTGTTTGGCCATCGAATGTGCGCCGCGCGGTTTGCTCAATGCAATCTGCAGCTTGTTGAGGGGCGTCTGTGGCAGCAAGTCGAGGTGAACGATGGCGCTGCCATGTTGGTTGATGGTTTCGCGAATATCAGCCGACAGGGCATACACCAGGCTGCCTTCGATGCCGCCGGCGGTGAGCACGAACTCGCCCAGGCGCGGTGCTGCGCCGGCTAAGCACAGGCTGACATTCTTCAGCGGCGCGCCGGCAAACTTGTCGCGCAGAAACGGGCTCCAGGCGCTGACATCGAAGCCGCAGTTACTCGCTTGCAAGGGCGCGATCTGCACGCCGCGCGCCTGCAGCAGTGGCACCCAGGCACCGTCCGAGCCCAAACGCGCCCAGCTGCCGCCACCCAAGGCCAGCAGGGTGGCGTCAGCGCTCACCGCCTGCTCACCCGCCGGCGAGCTGATACGCAGTGCGCCCTGTGCATCCCAGCCCAACCAGCGATGGCGAGTGTGGATCTGCACGCCCAACTCACGCAGGCGCTTGAGCCAGGCGCGCAGCAGCGGCGCGGCCTTCATATCGGTGGGGAAGACCCGGCCTGAGGTGCCGACAAAGGTGTCGATGCCCAGGCCGTTAATCCAGGTGCGCAGGGTGTCGGCGTCGAAGTCCTGCAGCAGGTCAGCCACTTCAGCCTGACGTTGGCCGTAGCGGCTGATAAACGCCGGCTTGGCTTCGGCGTGGGTGATGTTCATGCCGCCGACCCCGGCCAGCAAAAACTTGCGCCCCACCGAGGGCATGGCGTCATACAGCGTCACCTGCACACCGCCTTGCGCCAGCACTTCGGCGGCCATCAGCCCGGCAGGGCCGCCGCCAATAATGGTGACAGTGCAGGCGTTGTTGAGGGGCGTCTGGGTCATGGCGGTGCGGTCTGGCGAGGGTGGTCGGCATTCTAACCGAGGCGGCTGTGACCTTGTCATTTTGCCGCGCTTCGGGCACGGTCGTGGGTACGCCTTTTCTGACTGGAGCGCCTTATGTCTGACCTTTATCCCAGCATCGACCCCGACGGCCTGATCGAGTATTCGGTGGTCTACACCGATCGCTCCCTCAACCATATGTCGCAGTCGTTCCAAGGCGTGATGAAGGACATCTCCAGCACCCTGAAACAGGTTTATAACGCCCACGCCATGGCCATCGTGCCGGGTAGCGGTACTTACGGCATGGAAGCAGTGGCGCGCCAGTTGGCCACTGGGCAGAAGTGCTTGGTGATCCGCAATGGCTGGTTCAGCTACCGCTGGACGCAGATTTTCGAGATGGGCCAGATACCGTCTGAGTCGATTGTGCTTAAGGCCCGTCCGGTTACTGAGGGCCACCAGGCGGCATTCAGCCCGCCGCCGCTGACCGATGTGCTGGCGACCATCGCGGCAGAAAAGCCGCAGGTGGTGTTTGCCCCGCACGTGGAAACCTCTTCCGGAATGATTCTGCCAGACGGCTACTTGCGCGCCGTGGCGGATGCCGTGCATGCCGTGGGCGGCCTGTTTGTACTCGACTGCATCGCCTCCGGCACTCTCTGGGTGGACATGCAGGCCTGCGGCATCGATGTGCTGATCAGCGCCCCGCAAAAAGGCTGGAGCGCTTCGCCGTGCTGCGCCCTGGTGATGCTCAGCGAGGCGGCTCAAGCCCGAGTTGAAGCGACGCAAAGCACCAGCTTTGCCTGCGACCTGAAGAAATGGCTGCAGATCATGCAGGCCTATGAGCAGGGCGGTCACGCCTACCACGCGACCATGCCCAGCGATGCCCTGGCGCGCTTTCGTGATGCCATGCGCGAGGCCGAGGCCATTGGCTTTAGCACCGTGCACAACCAGCAGCAGGAACTGGGCGATCGGGTGCGCGCCCTGCTGACCCGCAAGGGCTTTAAGAGCGTTGCCGCGCCTGGCTTCGAAGCCCCAGGGGTGGTGGTGTGCTACACCGACGATGGGCAGATCAAGAACGGCAGCAAATTCGCGGCTCAGGGCCTACAGATTGCTGCCGGCGTGCCGCTGCAGTGCGATGAGCCAGCGGATTTTCAGACCTTCCGTCTTGGCCTGTTCGGGCTGGACAAACTGGGCAATATCGAACGCAGTGTGGCGACCCTGGAGCAGGCGCTGGATAAGGTGCTGGCCGGCTAGCGCCGCTGCGTGTTTAAACGCGCCGGTGCTTGGCGCTAAGCACCAAGGCAATGCCGCCGAGCACCGCCGTGGCACTGAGCAGCAGGCGCAGGCTCAGTGCTTCATCCAGCAGTAGGCTACCGGCCAGCGCGGCGATGATCGGTACGCTGAGTTGCACACAGGCGGCCTGAAAGGCTTGCAGGCCACGCAGGGCGCTGTACCAGATGGCGTAGCCGACGCCGGAGGTCAACGCGCCAGACAGCAGTGCATAAAACACCCCAGCGCTATCCCAGCGGACCTGGCCAATCAGCAGGGCGCTGAGCAGCAGCGTCAGGGGCACCGTTCGCATAAAGTTGCCGGCGGTCGCCGCCAGCGGATCATTCACGCCGCGCCCTAATAGTGAGTAAATCCCCCAGGCTATGCCCGCTACGAGCATCAGCAGCGCGGCGGCCGTTGGCGGTTTGCTGGCACCCGGCAACAGCAGAATGAGCAACCCGGCGAACGCCACAAGCAGGCCAATGGTGCCCTTTAAATTCAACCGTTCGCCGCGATACAGGCCCCAGGCGAGCATGCTCAGTTGTACGGCGCCGAACAGAATCAGGGCGCCCGCACCGGCATCCAGGTTGATATAGGCAAAGGAGAACGCCGCGGCGTAAACAAACAATGCCGCCGCCGCAGGCCAGCTGCCGACGCTCGGCGTGTTGGCGCTACGCAGGCGCAGCAGTAGCCACAATGTCAGCGCGCCCGCGAGCAGGCGCAGGCTGGTGAAGCTGGCGGCGTCGATTTCAGTCTCGCGCAGCGCCAGCCGGCACAGCAACGAGTTACCGGCAAAAGCCAGCATGGCCAGGGCGGTCAGCAGTAAGGTTCGCATGCTCATGGTGTGTACACGGGCTCGGGGCTGATTATCTAAGCACAGCCGCGTCACTGCTGCTGATCGCGGATATGGTCGCTCGGTATGCTGTGTGTCGTTTCTGACGTGGGTGGGTGTGGCTAACCCAGCCCGCGTGCCTGCCAGACCTTGCTGGCGCTGTGATGCAGAATGCCGTGGCGTTTGGCCAGGGCCATACGATCTTTGTCGTAGCCGCCACCGATTACCCCGACCACCGGGATGTCACGGCCCAGGCAGTGATTGAGCACGGCGTCGTCGCGAGCGGCGATGCCAGCATCGGTGAGGTTGAGGTAGCCGAGGGCGTCGTGCTGGTGCACATCGACGCCGGCGTCGTAGAGCACGATGTCCGGCTGGTACAGCGGCAGCAGGTAGTTGAGGGTGTCGTTGACCACCTTGAGGTAGTCGTCATCGCCCATGCCGTTGGGCAGGGGAATGTCCCAGTCGCTGGCAGCCTTGCGTGCGGGGTAGTTCTTCTCGCAGTGCAGCGACACGGTGATCGCCTCCGGGGTGTTCTCCAGCAGGCGCGCGGTGCCGTCGCCCTGGTGCACGTCGCAGTCGAATATCAGCACGCGTTGGGCTTTACCGCTTTGCAGCAGGTACTGACTGATTACCGCCAGGTCATTGAAGATGCAGAAGCCGGCCGGGTGATCGTAGTGCGCGTGGTGAGTGCCGCCGGCCAGGTGGCAGGCCAGGCCGTTCTGCAGGGCCTGCTCGGCGGCCAGCAGCGAGCCGCCTACGGCGCGAATGGTGCGCTGCGCCAGGGCGGCGCTCCAGGGCAAGCCGAGGCGGCGCTGTTCTTCATACGCCAGATCGCCGCCGGCAAAACGCTGGATATAAGCCGGGCAGTGGGCCAGGGCCAGAACCTCGGGAGCGCAGAGTTCCGGGCGCAGCAGTTCGGCATCTGTGCGCAGGCCGCTGTCTATCAAGTGGTCGCGCAGCAGGCGAAATTTTTCCATGGGGAAACGGTGCCCGGCCGGGAAGGGCGGGCTGTAGTCATCGTGGTAGATCAATGGCAGTGGCATGCAACAACTCGCGCAGGCACCGCCTGGGTGCCGGCGGTTGTGGCGTGGGACTAGTTCTTTACGGCAACGCTTAACCAGGCTTCCAGGTCGGCGGCGGACAGGGGGCGCGAGAACAGGTAACCCTGAGCCACGTGGTAACCCTGGTCCGAGAGAATACGTTGTTGGCCGGTGGATTCGATACCCTCGGCGACAACGGTCAGCTGCAGGCTTTCGCCCAGACGGATCACCGCCTCACTGAGGGCGCGGTTGGTGGCGTCGTTTTCCAGGTCATGGACGAAGCTGCGATCCAGCTTGAGCTCCTGGATGGGCAGGCGGCGCAGGTAGCTGAGGCTGGAGTAACCGGTGCCGAAGTCGTCCATGGACAGCCGAACCCCCTGAGCATGCACGTCGTCGAGGGTCTTCATGGTGAGGGGGTTGGTGTCCATCATCACGCCTTCGGTGATTTCCAGGGTCAGATCGGTGGGCTGCAGGTTGTGCTGCTGCAGGGTGTTGGCAATCATCCCGGGCAAGTCGAGGTTGTGAAAGTTGGTCGGCGAAAGATTCACCGAAATAGCCGGAATTTTCAGGCCCTGACGCCGCCAGGCCGCGAGCTGCCGACAGGCCTCGCGCACGGCCCAGAGCCCAAGTTGGTTGATCAGCCCGCACTCTTCGGCCAGCGGAATAAAGCGCGCTGGAGAGATATCGCCGAATTGCGGATGGTGCCAGCGCGCCAGGGCTTCGACGCCGTAGAGCAGGCCATCTTTCATGCGCACTTGCGGTTGGTAGTGCAGGTGCAGTTGTTGTGTTTCCAGCGCTTCGCGCAGGGCCGTTTCGAGGGTCAGGCGCTCCTGAGCGAGCTGGTTGAGCTCATGGCTGAAGAAGTTGAAGCGCCCGCGCCCCTGACTCTTGGCCTGATACATGGCCATGTCGGCGCGGTGAATCAGGGTGCCCATGTCGTGGCCGTCGCTGGGGAACAGGCTGATGCCGATACTGGCGGATGGGCAGATGGTGCTGCCAGCCAGTTGGCAAGGCTCGCTGAGGGTCTGGCGTAATTGTTCGACCACGTCGGCGACATGCGCGCTGTCGCAGTTCGGCAGCACCAGGACGAACTCATCGCCGGACAGGCGTCCGACAATATCCGAGCTACGACGGTTGGCGCTGAGTCGTTGCGCCACCACGCGCAGCAGTTCGTCACCGGCGGGGTGGCCGAGGGAATCGTTGACCTGCTTGAAGCGGTCGAGGTCGATAAACAACACGCTCAGCTGCGCTTGGCTACGCTCGGCCTCGGCCAGTGCCTGGTCGGCCCTGGCGTGCAGCAGGCTGCGGTTGGGCAGGTTGGTCAGGCTGTCGTAAAACGCCAGCTGACGGATCTTGCTGCGGCTTTCCTCGCGCTGCAAGGCCAGCGAGCACAGGTGCACGATGACGTCGATCAGGCGCCGGTGGAAGGCGCTCGGGCCGCGTGGCTCGCGGTAATAAAAGGCGAAGGTGCCGAGCACTCGGCCGGCGTTGTCCTTGATCGGTGTCGACCAGCAACTGCGCAGGCCGATGGGCAGTGCTAAGCCTTTGAAGTCGGCCCACAGCGGGTCGTTGGCAATGTCGGTGACCAGCACACTCTCGCCCAGGTACGCGGCGGTGCCACAGGAACCGACGCCAGGGCCGATGGCCACGCCTTCCAGCGCTTTGCTAAAGGCCTTGGGCAGGCTTGGGGCCGCCAGCGGGTGAAGCAGACCATTGGGGCTGACGGCGAGAATCGAGGTGGTGATTTCCGGGGCAATCCGCTCGACTTCGCGGCAGGCCTTTTCCATCAGGCTTTCCAGCGGGTCTTCGCGCACGATCGCCTCAAGCATGCGGTTGTGCAGCACCTCATGCATTTTGGTGTGCGTGATGTCGGTGAACATGGCGACGGTGTTGCTGAGTGTGCCCTGGGCATCAAAGATCGGGTTGATCGTTACGTGGCACCAGGTGCGCTGGCCATCGGCGCAGTAGAACAGGGTTTCGCTATTGTGCGGCTGCCCGCTCGCGAGCTGGGCACGGATGCTCGTGATGTCATCGGGCGGCATATAGGGCGCGAGCAGGGTCGCCGGCTTCTTGTTGATGGCCTGTTCGGCCGAGTAACCGAACAGGTAGGTGAAACCGCTGTTGGTGTAGATGATTTCGCCGCCAGCGTCGGTGATCAGGATGGCGTTGTCGGTGCGATCGACCACCAATGACAGCAGCTTTAGCTGCTCATTTTGCTGGTGTTGTGCGGTTATATCCTTGACGAAGGCGGTATAGAGCACCTCGTCATTGGTCTCGATCTTGGAGATGGACATCGACGCCCAGCGCTGCGTGCCATCGGCGCGTTCTATATGCAAGGTGCGTGAGCTGCCGACAATCTTATTGATGCCGGTGCGGCGGTTAGCCTCGACATAACCATCATGGTGCGCACGCATATCCTGCGGCACCAGCAGCTTGACGTTCTGGCCGATCACGTCGCGGCGATCCAGCCCCCAGAGTTGCTCAGCGGCGCGGTTGAACAGCAGCACATTATTGCTGCTGTCGATGACCACCACGCTGTCGGCCGCCTGTTCTAAGGTTTGGATGAAGATGTCCGAGAGGTTGCGCGCAGAAGGCATGCTGATTCGCCATTACAAAAGAGTGGGGTCGAGTCAGGGCGGTCTGGGACTGTCCTCTCGGTATGCGAAGTACGCAAAAAAATCGGCAAGGTATCGTGGCTGAACGCCACCATCAAGGGGTAGTCGGCCTAAATGCAGGTTGTCGTGATCTGGATCAACGGGGCGGGCGGCTGCCCCGGTGCGGCGCTGGCGTCCTGCAATCGGGTACCATGTTTCGCCGTCGCGCGTGGTGATGCCCTGGGTTTAGAGGAGAGCGTTAAATGAGTCTGGTGTTGAATGAGTTGGTCGCCCTGCTGAGCCTGGAAACCATTGAAGAGAATTTATTTCGCGGCGTGAGCCAAGACCTCGGTTTTCGTCAGCTATTCGGTGGCCAGGTACTCGGCCAGTGCATCTCGGCGGCCAGCCAGACGGTCGAAGCCGAGCGCCATGTGCACTCTATGCACGGCTACTTTCTGCGCCCTGGCGATGCCACGTTGCCGGTGGTCTATCAGGTCGAGCGCGTGCGTGATGGCGGCAGTTTCAGTACGCGACGGGTGACGGCGATCCAGAAGGGCAAGCCGATCTTTACCTGCAGCGCCTCCTTTCAGTTCGATGAAGAAGGCTTTCATCACCAGGATTTGATGCCCGATGTGCCGGGGCCCGAAGGGCTTAAGTCGGAAACCGAGCTGGCGCTTCTGATCGCTGATGCCTTGCCCGAGCGTATGCGTGAGCGGGCGGTGAGCGACAAACCAATCGAGATCCGCCCGGTGACGGTGGGCAACCCTTTTGCGCCGAACCCCTGTGAGCCGGTCAAGCACGTGTGGTTCCGCGCCGCCGGTGAGCTGCCCGATGACCCGCAACTGCACAAATACTTGTTGGGGTATGCCAGCGATTTCAATTTGCTGACCACCTCAATGCTGCCGCATGGCGTGTCGGTGTGGCAGAAGTTTATGCAGGTGGCCAGCCTCGACCATTCGCTGTGGTTCCACGGCAACCTGCGCATGGATGACTGGCTGCTCTACAGCATGGACAGCCCGTGGGCCGGCAATGCCCGTGGTTTTGCGCGCGGCAGCATTTTTAATCGCCAGGGCCAGCTGGTTGCCTCGGTGGCGCAGGAAGGCTTGATTCGTCTGCGGGAGGACTGGAAGTGAGCCTCGCGAGCGCCCGTCACTGGGTCTTCGACATGGACGGCACCCTGACGTTGGCCGTGCATGATTTCGAGGCGATCAAGCGCGCTCTGGATATTCCGCTGGCCGAGGACATTCTCGGCCACTTGGCCAGCCTGCCTGAGGCGCTGGCCGCCGCTAAGCATGCCTGGTTGCTGGAGCATGAGCGCGAACTGGCGTTGGCCTCCGAGCCGGCACCGGGGGCGATTGCGCTGGTGCGTGAGCTGCGCGAGCGCGGTTGCCGCCTGGGTATCCTCACCCGCAATGCCCACGAGCTGGCGCTGCTGACCCTGCGTGCGATTGGCCTGGACGACTGTTTTGCCGTGCCGGACGTGATTGGCCGCGATGAAGCGCCGCCCAAGCCTGATCCGGGCGGCCTGCTGCATTTTGCCAAAACCTGGCAGGTGGCACCCCGCGAGCTGGTGATGGTGGGCGATTACCGCTTTGACCTGGAGTGTGCCCGCGCGGCGGGTGCGCGCAGCGTGCTGGTCAACCTGGCGGAAAACCCCTGGCCAGAGCTGGTCGATCATTTCGCGGTGGATTGTGCTGCATTGCACCGGGTGATTTAGCGGGGATGTCAGTCGTTACATCCGCCGCCATATCGTCTCAGCTGTCAGTGGTACTTGAACTGGCCCACTAGGTTTTGCAGATCAATGGCCAGTCGTGCCAGTTGGCTGCTGGCCTGCGCGGTTTGCCCAGCAGACTCGGTGACCCGGTCGGCGACGTCGTTGATGTTGACCACGTTCTGGTTGATTTCATCCGACACCGCACTCTGCTCTTCGGCAGCGCTGGCAATTTGTGCATTCATGTCATTGATGCTGGTCACCGAAAGGGTGATCTGCTCTAGAGCGACGCTGGCTTGCTGGGCCTGCGCGACACTGTCGTGAGCCCTTGCCTGGCTTTGCTGCATGGCGGCCGCGGCTTCGCTGGCGGCGCTTTGCAACTGTTCAATCACTGTTTGGATCTCACCGGTGGATTGCTGAGTGCGCGAGGCGAGGGTGCGTACCTCGTCGGCCACCACCGCAAAACCACGGCCTTGCTCGCCAGCGCGTGCAGCTTCAATGGCGGCATTAAGGGCCAACAGGTTGGTTTGCTCAGCCACCCCGCGGATCACCTCCAGCACACTGCTGATGCTTTTGCTGTCATCTTGCAGGCGGGCGATCACCTGGGTGGCGCGTTCAACATCGCTGGCGACTGCACCAATCGCACTCACGGTAAGGCCCACGACCGTCTGCCCCTGCACCGCTTGTTGGTCGGTGCTCTCGGCTGAGCGCGCGGCCTGTGAGGCATGGCGGGCAACTTCCTGCACGGTGGCCGTCATTTCGTTCATGGCCGTAGCCACTTGCTCGATTTCGCCACGCTGGTTGGCCAGATCGCGGTTTAGCTCTTCGGTAATCGCTGACATTTCTTCGGCTGCCGAGGCCACTTGGGTGGTGGAACCCGCGACGTTGGCGACCAGCATGCGCACTTTTTCCGCAAAGTTGTTGAAGGCCAGCGCCAAGTCAGCCACTTCATCACTGCCATTAATCGGCAAACGTCGGGTTAGATCGCCTTCGCCAGCCGCAATATCGCGCATGGCGGCTGCTGCGGCACTTATGGGCTGAACAATGCTGCGTGCGATCAGCGTGGCCAAAATCAGGCCAACCGCCAGTGCGATAGCCGCCACGATCAGGGCGCTAGTGCGCGCACCAGAGAGCGCATTGGCGTAGTAGCTGCGGTCCATGGCAATTTCCAGCAGGCCGAGAGGCTTGCCGGAGAAGTCTTTTACTGGCGCGGCAAAGACGGCGACCGAGCGGCCGTCAAGTTCGGTCTGAATGGCCACGTTCTGGCCGCTGAAGGCTGCTTCGCGCTGGGTGTTGGACAGCAACTGCGAATTGCTGAATGTACTGGCGAATGAGCTGTATTGGCCGGATGACTCCCGCAGCATCATGGCCACATCAACGTTGTAGCGTTGCTTGAATGATTCGAAGAACGGTTGCCCGAATGACAAACCGAATTCGACTGAGCCGACATGGCGGCCATTTGCCTGGATCGGTGCTAGACCGCGAATACCCAAGCCGGCGACACCGGCTTCAATGCCGTTCAACGGGCGGTGCTGGGTATTGACCTGAACCACCGTCTGGCGAATGGACGATAAATCGTCGCCAAATTTTGCAGGTTCGTGCACGCGCAAAAATGAGGTGGCTGGCGGCTGATGAAATTGGAACTGACGCAAGTCGTAATGTTCTTTCATGTTCGCATAGCCGGGTACGAACAAGTCTGCGAGGCGTGCGCGATCACCATTGGCCATGGCCTGTTGGACATCGGGAAGGCCGGCCACTAACGCTGACAGGCGTTCGGACATCACCGCTTCCGACGCGATTGCTGTGCTGATGTTATTGAACAAACCGCGCAGTTCGCGTTGCTCGGCCTCGGCGATTACATTGTTGAAGCGGCTTAAAAAGACGCTCACTAGAACGGCGACCGTGAGGGCAAGCAGCAGCACGAGGCTGATGGCGATGCGTTGGCCAATTTTTATATTGCTGAACATGGTTGATGCCCTAGGTGATGACACCAACCGGCGTCATGGCTTGTCGAATTGAAAGTGCCAGGCACTTAGGCGCAATAGGCAAGAGATACTCGTCGACCATAGAGAGGAAAACCTTTAGCAGCGAATGCGGATATCCGACAGGCGGTCTATGAGCGGTTTGAGTCACGCTCGCAGGTGCGCCCGGCCAGATCCCTGAGGATCGGGCACTCCGGGCGGTCGTCGCCTTGGCAGTTATCCATCAACTCTTTGAGCGTGTCGCGCAGGTCGCTGAGTTCGCTGATCTTGCGTTCCAGTTCATCAATATGCGTGGCAGCCAGGGCTTTGACGTCGGCGCTGGCGCGTTGGCGGTCCTGCCATAGGGCCAGCAACTGGCTGACTTCGGCGAGGGAGAAGCCCAGATCGCGCGAGCGCTTGATAAAGGCCAGGCGGTGCAGGTCCTGTGCGCTGTACTGGCGGTAGCCGCTGTCCGTACGGGCGGCAGCGGGCAGCAGGTCGATGCTTTCGTAGTAGCGAATCATCTTGGCGCTGAGGCCGGTTTTCGTTGCCGCTTGGCCAATGTTCATGTGGACTCCTAAGGTTGTTTAGGTGGTCGAGGACGTGCTCGCGCCACACGCCACAGATGGTGCGGACACGTCTGGGCTATACAGGACCATCACTCTTCGGCTTCCAGGTTTTCAACAGCAGGGCATTGCTCACCACGCTGACGCTGGACAAGGCCATTGCGGCGCCGGCCAGCATTGGGTTGAGCAAGCCAGCGGCCGCGAGCGGTATGCCGATCAGGTTATAGGCGAAGGCCCAGAACAGGTTTTGGCGGATTTTGTTGTAGGTGCGTTTGCTGATGTCCAGAGCGTCGGCGACCAGGCGCGGGTCGCCACGCATCAAGGTGATACCGGCGGCATGCATGGCCACATCGGTGCCGCTGCCCATGGCGATACCGACATCGGCGGCGGCCAGCGCCGGCGCATCATTAATGCCGTCGCCGACCATGGCCACGACGGCGTCTTTTTTCAGCTCAGTGATGATTGCAGCCTTATTGGCTGGCAGCACTTGAGCATGTGCGGCGGTAATGCCGAGGGCTTTTGCCACGGCATCGACGCTGCCTTTGTTGTCGCCACTGATCAAGTGGCTGGCGATACCTTGTGCAGTCAGCGCGCTGATGGCGTCTGCCGCGCCCTCCTTGAGTATGTCACCGAAGGCAAACAGGCCCAGCACCTGCGGTTGTGGCGCCAGCTCCACGAGCCAGGACAGGGTGCGCCCTTCGGCCTCCCAGGCCAGCGCTTCGGCGACTAGCGTTTGATTCTGCAGCCAGTGTTCTTCCAGCAGGCGCTTGTTGCCCAGAGCCAACTCGCGCTCGCCAATCCGCCCGGCAATACCGCGCCCGGCCAAGGCTTTGCTGTCGCTAACCTCGGCCAGTGTCAGCTGTTCTGCCGCACATTGGTCGAGTACCGCCTTGGCCAGTGGGTGTTCGCTACCGCGTTGCAGCGCGCCCGCCAGTTGCAGCAGTTGCTGGGTGTCGCCGTCGACGGCCTGCAGGTGGGTGATGCGTGGTGAGCCTGAGGTCAGGGTGCCGGTCTTGTCGAATGCCACCAGGCTGACTGAGTGGGCGACGTCTAAGGCTTCGGCATCTTTGATCAAAATGCCGTGACGCGCGGCCACCCCGGTGCCCGCCATGATGGCGGTAGGCGTGGCCAGGCCGAGGGCGCAGGGGCAGGCAATCACCAGCACCGCCACGGCGTTGAGCAAGGCCGTTTCAATGCCTGCGCCGAGCGCCAGCCAGACCACCAGTGTGGCCAGGGCAATCAGTAGTACGCTGGGCACGAAGATGCGGCTGACCTTATCCACCAGCTTCTGGATGGGCGCCTTGGCGGCTTGGGCGTCTTCGACCAGACGAATGATCCGCGACAGTACGGTTTCCGCACCGAGGGCGGTGGTTTCGATCAGCAAGCGTCCTTCGCCGTTGATCGCCCCGGCGGTCACCGTGTCTCCGGGCTGTTTGGGTTGCGGCAGGCTCTCACCGCTGATGAGTGCCTCGTCGGCGTGGCTGCGGCCTTCTACGACCTGCCCATCGACAGGGAAGCGCTCGCCCGGCTTAACGACAATGCGGTCGCCCAGCTGCAGTTCGTTGAGGGCCACCCACTGTTCGCTGCCATCGCGCAGGCGCAGGGCGCGCTCCGGGCGTAACGCTTGCAGGGCACGGATGGCGCTGCTGGTTTGGCGTTTGGCGCGGCTTTCCAGGTATTTGCCCAGCAGGATCAGGGTAATGATCACGGCCGAGGCTTCGAAATACAGATGCGGCATGCCGCCGGTCGGCGTCACGGCCCATTGATAGAGGCTCAAGCCATAAGCGGCACTGGTACCAATGGCGACCAGTTGGTCCATGTTGCCGGCCTTGGCGCGCAGTGCGTTCCAGGCGGCGCGATAGAAGCGTGCGCCGAAGATGAACTGCACCGGGGTGGCGAGGGCGAACTGCGCCCAGGCGGGTAACATCCAGTGCAGCCCGAAGGGCGCGACGAGCATGGGGATGACCAGCGGTAGGGTCAGCGCGATGGCTAAAAGCAGCATCCAGCGCTCGCGCTGCAGCGGTTTGCTGGTGCCGGCGGGTGCGTTTTGTGTGGCGCTGAGCTGGCTGGCTTGGTAGCCCGCTCGGCTGACGGCCTGCAGGAGTGCATCCAGATCAGTGCCGTGGAGTACCTGCAATTGCGCGTGTTCAGTGGCCAGGTTGACGCTGACTGACATCACGCCAGGCTGCTGCGCCAGTGCGCGCTCGATGCGGCCGGCACAGCTAGCGCAGGTCATGCCGCTGATGGCCAGTTCGAGGCGTTCGCTGGGCACCTCATAGCCGGCCGCAGTGACGGCTGCAACCAGTTGCTCCAGGCTTTCGGCTGGTGCTTCGAGGCGTGCCCGTTCGCTGGCCAAGTTGACGCTGACCCCTGTGACCTCGGGCACCTTGGCTAGTGCGCGCTCAACGCGGCCGGCGCAACTGGCGCAGGTCATGCCGCGGATCGGCAGATCGAAGGTGGTGAGAGTAGACATGCGACGGTCTCCGTTAGGTTTCGTAACATAATCAACCTTGCCACCTTGGTAGGGTCAAGCGCTGTTTTGTGGGGTGCCATACCTGGCGCGCCTAAGACCCTGCTGTGCAGGGTTAAAAATGTCCGGGGCATTTTTATGGCTTGACCTGACCCCGTTGGGAGGGAGGACACTGTGCCCCTTAACAGGTGAATTCAGGTGATTAGTGATGCAAGCAACACGCGTTCATACATTTCGGGTCGAAGGCATGACCTGTGATCACTGCATTAAAGCGGTAACCGAGGCCGTGCTGGCCCGTGATGCGACCGCAGATGTGCGGGTGAAGCTGCAAGGTGGCGAGGTGACGGTGGGTAGTAGCCTGCCAAGCGATCAGCTGATTATTGCGATTGCCGAAGCTGGCTACAGCGCCGGTCTAGCCTGATCAGTATTGGGAAGTTATTGGGCTGGCCAGTCACGGACCAGCCCACGAAAGCAGGCATTGATCATGGGCGCGGTGTCCTGCAGTGGGTCGAAGAGCCCGGGGTCACGCAGCCAATCGTGAAACAGGCCGACAATTAATGCATGTACCGACCGCGCTGCCAGGCGCGGACTGAGCCCCGGGTACAGGCGCAAGCGGACCGACGGGCTGCTGAACTGCTGCTCACAGAGTTCGATAAACAGGTTGATAAAGCTTTCGTGGCGCTCTTCGGCCTCGCGTAGCTCTTCGGTAAATTCACACCTGCGCAGCAAAATGGTGAAGATCCGGCGCCTTTGTTGATCACGCGCCAGGTTCGCGATGGCCTCGATGCACAGCTCGCGCAGGGTTATTAGCGGGTCGTGAGCAGGGCAGCCGCGCATTCGCTCGGTCAACTGCTCAGGCGGTAGGCGTACTTGGCCGAGCATGGCGTTGAACAGGTCGGCCTTGTTGGCAAAGTGCCAATACACCGCGCCGCGCGTCACCCCCGCATGCCGTGCTATGTGCTCCAGGCTGGTGTGCGCCACGCCTTTTTCTAGAAACAGCGTTTCGGCGGCTTCAAGCAGAGCCATTCGGGTCTTTTCGGCATCTTCTTTGGTTCTGCGCATGGCAGCAGGCGTATTTCTGGCTAGGCTGAGCACAAAGTGTAATGAAGTTAAGGGCAATGTTCTATTTACAAGCACTTGTGTATGTAACTAGCATTGCCGGCCCACATGCTGCGCCCTGCGTCCTTTCGGAGACATCCATGCTTTTTCCCCGTCATCTGCCGGCGCTTGCCGGTTCCTTGTTGCTGGCTGTTCTGGCATCCCCGCTGTATGCCGCTGACGCCCCGCCCGCGCCTGAAGTAGTGGTGGAAACCGTAAAGGTCGAAGCATTGCCGCTGGAGTTTGAATACTCCGCCCGCACGGCCGGCTTTCGTGAAGTTCAGGTGCGCGCTCAGGTCAGTGGGATTCTGCAGGAACGCACTTACCTAGAAGGTAGCGCGGTGAAGAAGGGCCAGGTGATGTTTCGCATCGACCCGCGTACTTACCAGGCCGCACTGAGTCGGGCCAAGGGTGCACTCGCGCAGGAGCAAGCGCGCTATCGGCAAACCGAGCGTGATCTCAAGCGTATCCGTGAGCTGCAGAAGAAGGGCTTTGCCAGCGAGAGCGAGCTGGACAATGCCATCTCCAATTTCGAGCAGAGCAAGGCGAATATCCAGGCCGCCGAGGCCGAGGTGCTGTCCAAGCAGATCGACCTCGACTACACCACGGTGAAGGCGCCCATTTCTGGTATTACCAGCAAAGAAACTGTTTCCGAAGGCAGTTTGATGGTCGCTGGCGATCCGAATGCCAGCCTGCTGAGCAATATCACCCAGCTGGATCCGATTTACGTCAACTTTGCGGCGCCCGACTCCGATGTGGCCAGTGTCCGCAATGGCCTGCAGAACGGCAGCCTGATGCTGCCTGAAGACGGCAAGATGAGTGTGAAAATTACCCTGGGCGACGGTAGTGTTTATCCGCTGGAGGGCAAGGTGGACTTTACCGATAGCCTGGTGGATCGCGGTACCGGTTCGGTCAGTGCGCGCGCCGTCGTACCTAACCCTGAGCAGAAGCTGCTACCCGGTCAGTTTGTCCGTGTACAGGTTAAAGGCCTAAGCCTGCCTAACGCTATGACCCTGCCTGAGCGCGCGGTTGCCCAAGGCCCTGCCGGCACCTTTGTTTATGTGGTCGACGACGCGGGTATTGCGCGCATGCGCCAGGTCACCACGGGCCATACGGCCAAGGGGCGTTGGGTGATTGTTTCCGGGATCAGTGAAGGTGATCGGGTGATCGTCGAAGGGTTGGCCAAAGTTCGCCCGGACAGCCCGGTCAGTATTGCTGCCCCCGCAGCCAGCCAGTCTTAAGGAGCGTCCCCAGGTGATCTCACGCTTCTTTATCGACCGCCCGGTATTTGCCGCGGTTATTTCCATCCTATTGGTGCTGGCCGGCCTCATGGCCATGCGTGCATTGCCTATCGCCCAGTACCCGCAAATTCTCCCGCCGCAAGTGTCGGTAAGCGCCAGCTATGCCGGTGCGAGCGCCCAAGTAATTGCCGAGACGGTCGCCGCACCGCTGGAGCAGTCGATCAACGGCGTTGAAGGGATGATTTACCAGCAGTCCAACTCCGGCGGCAACGCCATGAGTCTGTCGGTGTATTTCGAGGTTGGCACTGATCCAGACCAGGCCACCATCGACGTCAACAACCGGGTGCAGGCCGCCTTGGCAAAGTTGCCGGAAGAAGTGCGCCGTCAGGGCGTAAAAGTGCAGAAGAAGTCTTCGGACATCCTGCAGGTCGTGACCCTGTATTCGCCGGATGGCTCGCGTGATCCGGTGTATATCAGCAACTACGCATTGATTAACGTGATCGACGAACTCAAGCGCCTGCCGGGCGTGGGCGATGTCAGCCAGTTCGGCTCGAAAGACTACTCCATGCGCATCTGGCTGCGTCCGGACAAGTTAGCCCAGTTCAACCTGACACCGACCGATGTGGTTAATGCGATTCGTGAGCAAAACTCGCAGTTCGCCGCCGGCAGCTTCGGCCAGCAACCACTCAAGCAGGAGCAGGACTTCACCTACACGGTGACCACCCAGGGCCGCTTTACGGATCCGCAAGAATTTGAAAACGTCATCCTGCGTACCGATGAAACCGGTGCCAGCCTGTTGCTCAAGGATGTCGCGCGGATCGAACTGGGGGCGCAGGACTACTCGCTGATGACCTCGCTCAACGGTCAGCAAAACGCGGCGTTTGGTGTGTACCTGCAGCCGGGCGCAAATGCCCTGGATACGGCTGAGGCGGTCAGCACAACCTTGGCGCGCCTGTCGAAGACCTTCCCCAGTGGCATGACCTACAAGGTGCCGTACGACACCACCAAATTCGTCCGGGTGTCGATTGATGAGGTGATTTACACCTTCTTCGAAGCACTGGTCCTGGTGGTCTTGGTGGTGTTCCTCTTCCTGCAGAATTGGCGCGCTACGTTGATCCCGGTACTGGCGATTCCAGTCTCGTTGATCGGCACCTTTGCCGGTATGTACATGCTCGGCTTCTCGATCAACCTGCTGACCCTGTTCGGCATGGTACTGGCCATCGGTATCGTGGTGGACGACGCCATTGTGGTGATCGAGAACGTTGAGCGGGTAATGGCCACCGACAAGGTAGGGCCGCGTGAGGCCACCATCAAAGCCATGGAGGAGGTAACCGGCCCCATCATCGCCATTGTGCTGGTGCTCTGCGCGGTATTCGTGCCGGTGGGCTTCCTCGGCGGCCTGGCCGGGGAAATGTATAAACAGTTCGCCATCACCATTGCCGTGTCGGTGGTGATCTCCGGCATTGTTGCCCTGACGCTAAGCCCGGCACTCTGTGCCTTGCTGCTCAAGCCCGGGCATCACGAACCGGCGGCACCGTTCCGTGCCTTCAACCGCGTTTTTGACAAGCTGACCAATGGTTACACCGCGGGCGTACGTTTCTTCCTCAAGCGCACGGCGGTTGGTTTGCTGCTGTTTGGGGGGATGATTGCGCTGATGGTCGTGCTGTTTAACCGGGTGCCCAGCTCCCTGGTGCCCAGTGAAGACCAAGGTTATGTGATCAATGCCTACTTCCTGCCGCCTGCTGCTTCGTTGACCCGCACCGAGAAACTCACCAGCGAGGTGACCCAGCAGTTGATGGCGCATCCGGCGGTGGAGAACGTGGTGACCTTTGCCGGCTTCGACATTCTCTCCTCCGGTACCCGCAGCAGTTCGGGGGTGTCCTTTGTGCCGCTCAAAGACTGGAGCGAACGCACCACGCCGGAACTGGATGCGCGCAACTTAACGCGTGAGTTCATGGGCATGGCATCGTCGCAAAAAGACGGCGTGATGATGAGCTTCAACCCGCCGCCGATCACTGGTATGAGTACCACCGGCGGTTTTGAAGGCTATATCCAGGACCGCAGTGGTGGCACTACCGCTGATTTGGCGAGCAAGGTGCAGGCTTTCCTGGCCGCTGCCGCCAAACGCCCTGAGTTGGCAGGTGTACAAAGCACCTTTAGCGCCAACGTGCCGCAGTACTTTATTGATCTGGATCGCACTAAAGCGCGCGCGCTTGGGGTGACTGTGAGTGACGTGTTCACCGCCATGCAGGCCACATTCGGCAGCTACTACGTCAATGACTTCAGCCTGTATGGCCGCACGTTCCAGGTCAGTCTGCAGGCTGAGGCGGAATTCCGCAGCAAGCCCGAGGATCTGTCCCAGGTCTATGTGCGTGCGGCCAGTGGTGAGTTGGTATCGTTGGCCAGTTTGGTCAAGGTCGAACGTATTCTCGGCCCGGATACCTATGCACGCTTCAACGTCTACCCCGCCGCGAAGATCCTTGGCGGGCCGGCGCCTGGTTACAGCTCGGGCCAGGCGCTGAGCGTAATCCAGGAGGTTGCGAACGAAGTGCTGGGCAGCGATTACAGCATTGGTTGGACCGGTTCGGCTTACCAGGAAGTGGCGTCTCAGGGTTCTGGCAGCAGTGCCTTTATCTTCGGCCTGATCATGGTGTTCCTGATCCTCGCGGCGCAGTACGAGCGTTGGACCTTGCCACTGGCGGTGATCACTGCAGTGCCGTTTGCGGTATTCGGTGCGATTCTCGCGGTATGGCTGCGCGGTATCGAGAACGATCTGTACTTCCAGGTCGGCCTTCTTACGCTGATCGGCCTGGCGGCGAAGAACGCCATCCTGATCGTCGAGTTCGCTGTGCTCAACCGACACAATGGCATGGGTATCTTCGAGTCGGCGCTGGAGGCCGCGCGTTTGCGTTTCCGTCCGATCATCATGACGTCGCTGGCCTTTATTCTCGGTGTTGTGCCGCTGGCAATTAGTACGGGGGCGGGCTCTGCCAGCCGTCACTCGATTGGCACTGGCGTCATCGGCGGTATGCTGGCGGCAACCTTCCTGGCAATCTTCCTGATCCCGATGTTCTACATGCTGGTGGAGTCATTAGCGGAAAAAATCGGCAAAGGCCGGAAGAAAGCCGACTCAGCAGTTTGATCTCTGCGCCCTGTCACGGGGCTAGCAGGGCGTAGCCCGGATGCACTCCGGGAGCGCTCTGTGAGGCCGTAACCCGGTGTTTTTTCCGGGTTACGGTAGCGGATAGCCCCCTATTTAATCTGGATGTACATGCCCTTACGTCTTTTGTTGATCCTCGGCTCGCTAAGCGCCTTTGGGCCGCTGGCTATCGATTTTTACCTGCCGAGCTTCCCGGCTCTGGCGCAGGCCTTCGCCACCGATGTGGAGCACGTGCAGCTGTCGTTGGCTGCGTACTTTGCAGGTCTGGCTATTGGCCAACTGGTATACGGCCCTTTGGCGGACCGCTTTGGCCGGCGCAAGCCGTTGTTGTTCGGGGTGCTGTTGTTCAGCCTGGCTTCACTGGCCTGCGCATTGGCGCCGAGTCTGGAATGGCTAATTGCTGCACGCTTTGTTCAGGCGCTGGGCGGTTGTGCCGGGATGGTGGTGTCGCGCGCGGTGGTGCGTGACCTGTGTGACCCGATCAATTCGGCCAAGGTGTTTTCCCAGTTGATGCTGGTGATGGGTGTGGCGCCGATTCTTGCGCCACTGGCCGGCGGCCTGCTGCTCAGCGCGTTTGGGTGGCCATCAATCTTTATCTGCCTGACGCTGTTCAGCCTTATGTGCCTCCTCGCGCTGGCTAAGTGGTTGCCGGAAACCCTGGCCAAGGATGTACCGCCAGCCCCTCTGCGCGGTGCGATTGGTGAGTACAAGCGGCTGTTCGCCAACCTGCCGTTTCTGGGGTATGCACTGACGGGCGGTTTTGCCGTGGCCGGGATGTTTGCCTACATCGCGGGTTCGCCGTTTGTGTTTATCGAGCTGTATGGCGTCCCCGCCGAGCACTATGGCGTGTTGTTTGGCAGTAATGCCCTGGGGTTTATTCTGGTGGCCCAATTGAACGCTTGGCTGGTCGCGCGGCATGGGCCGGCTTACTGGCTAGGCAAAACCGTTTGGTTCTACTTGGCGTGCGGCCTGGCGTTATTGTTGGTTGCGCTGGCCAAGCCGCAGGCCTTATGGCCGTTGTTGATTCCGCTGTTCGGCTGCATTGCTTGTTTAGGCATTCTGCTGCCCAACGCCTCGGCCTGTGCCATGGCCGGGCAAGGCCGGCATGCTGGCAGTGCTTCGGCGTTGCTGGGCAGCCTGCAATTTGTCATCGCCGCCAGTGCCGCCACCATGGTCGGTGTGCTGCATGACGGCAGTGCCTGGTCAGTTGCGGTGGTGATTTTTGCTTGCGGGTTATTGGCCGTGGGGTTTTCCCTGTTTACCCGCTGGGCCGAGCGCGGTACGAACCACGTGCTGGGTTAACTGGCAACGCGCTGCTGCTCTGCGGGTAAGACATGCGGTGCGTTCAGGCGGGCTTGCAGGGTGCTGACAAACTCGCGGGCTTCGGGCTCGCTGCGGAAGGTGACCGTTTGCTTACCCAGGCGCACTTGCCAGCCGCGACCTGCGGCGGTGTTTACAGGTTGGATCATGACGTTCATGGACGTATCTCCTCTGCAAGAGCACGCAGTCTAGTTGCTAGATATGAACATTCATTGACTTGAAACAAATTCGACCACGACGAACGCACCGTTGGTCTGATCAGTTTATCGTGGTCACGCTTAACTGCACCGCCAGTCCCGCCAGGCGAGTGAACTCTGTCACCAGGGCGATATCCGCCGCGCTCGGCCGTGTGGGCTGCAAATAGTAGATGCCGAAAGTGCCCAGCACCTGACCGCCATCATCCTTGAAGGGCAGTGACCAGCAGGCGTGTAAGCCTGCAGCCACTGCGACGGCCCGGTAATCGCGCCAGTAGGGGTGCTGGCTGAGGTCTTCGGCAATGACCAGTTCGCCACTCACGGCGGCGTGTCCGCATGAGCCCACTTCCAGCCCCGCCTTAATCCCTTCGATGGCCTGGCAATACGCTTTCGGCAGGCTGGGGGCTGCGCCAACATGCAGTCGCTGTTGCTCATCGAGCAGCATGATCGACACACGCATTTGTGGTTGCAGGTTTTCCAGGCGCTGGGTGATGCCCGCGAGAATACTGTGCAATGGGTGCAACCCCAGCAGCTCATCGAGTACTGCATTGCGCGCCTGTTGCAGTTGCTGAGTCTGATGGCGCTCATGTACGTCACGCAGGCTTCCGTGCAGGTCTTGCTCCAACTCACTGAAATTGAACTGCAACTCAACCCGACGAGCCGGGCCGCTGCGGGTCAGTAGCTGACATTCCAAACGTAGATTATCCAGTTTGCCGCCGAGTAACTCATGCAGCCTATGGCTGAGCGGGGGCTGACCCAACTCGGGCATAAAGTGCTGCAACGGGCTGCCAAGGCTTTCGTGAATGGCGAAGCCGCTGATTTGCTCCCAAGCGGGGTTGAGAAAAGTCAGTTGAGCGGCGGCATCAGTGATGAAAATCGCATCGCCAAGGTGCTCGACCAGCGAGCGGTAGCGGTGGTCGCTGGCTTGCAGCTCGCTGTCGGTCTTCTTATGTTCAGTGAGGTCGATGTCAACGCAGTACAGCTCGAGTTGATCAAGGCTGTTGCGCAGCATTAAGTGGCTGGAATAGACCCATACCGGGCTGCCGTCTTTGCGTTGTAACTGCACCTCTGCCGCAGGAATCGGCGGGCCGCCGAGCTGCCATCGGTTAATCGCAGTGGCCACCTTACTACGCGCTGGTGGCGGCACGATCAGCTCTTCCAAACGACGGCCCATTACCTCATGTACGGCATAGCCGTAGAGCTGGCTACTAGCTTGGTTCCAGTAAATCACGCGGCGTTCACGGTCGTAGCCTTGCACCGCAATGCGAGGCGTTTGCTCGAACAATTGGCGAAAGCGTTGCTCGCTTTCTCGCAGGGCGCTTTCGTCGCGTTTCTGCAGGCTGATGTCCTGAAGGGTGCCCAAGATTCGGCTGTGTTCGTCGACCTCCCCGCGCAGCATCAGCCACGTGGTTTGCGACTGTTGTGGTTTTAACAGCCGGGCGCTGACGAGCATCGGGCTGTGGTCATCGATCAAGGCCTGCAAGGCGCGTTTTGCGTGAGTGCGTTCGGCTGGGTGCAGGCAGTTGAGTAGTTGTTCAAGGCTGCATGTGTGGCTGTCATGGTCACGACCGAGCAGGTTCCGCGCCTCTTCACTGAGCTTGAAGTCATGGCTGTATTCCCAGCTGCCGAGTGAGGCACTGCGTTGAGTCCGTTTTAGCAGATGGCTGCTCTGGGTGAGGGCATCAAGCAGAAGACGCTGCGCGCGCCGATCACGGTAGCTGACAAAAAAGATCAGGCTCGTGCTGAGCATGACAAACAACACGCTTTTAACAATGTTCAGGCTGCCCAATAGCTCGCTGCTGCTAATAAATTTTGGCAGCAGATAATTGCTGCCGAAAATCCACAGGGAGCTGAACAATAAATAAAGGCCGGCGAGGCGTAGGGGGCCTTTCAGATCGGGTCGCATCCTTACCGCCCACTCAGTTGGATTGGTCGAACGTCTAGCCGCTAGCCATACAGGCTGCAATGCCAGCGCGGCTGCTGAAGAAAGTTTAGTTGGCAGTGCTGAGCCTGCACGCTACAGCAGCGCTATTCACATACTGTTTGGGTTCGCCCTGCTAATTAGCGGCAGGGCGAGCGCGCCGAATTTAATTCGCCGGTACAGGCTCTGGTTGCAAGGCTTTCTCAGCGCCGCTATGCAGCGGTACCCCAAGGTCGAGCAAGGCGTTCTTGGGGGACAGCTGTGCGCCCTGGATACTGCCGTACTGCAACCATTGGTTGTCCTGGGAGAACAACAGGCGCACCAAGTTCTCCACTTCGCGCACGGTCAGTTGATCATCAGTAAGCAGCATGCTGCTTACTGCCAGCGTTGCTACTGGGTCTTTCTGCTGTGGGTAGGTGCCCTGGGGAAGGTTGAAAGCGAAGCTGCCAGGGTGCTGCTGTTGTAGTCTGCTGATTGCGGCTTCCGTCAGTGGTAGCAGGCGCAGGTCAACGGTTTCGCTGGCCGCGCGGATGCTGTCGGCTGGTGCGCCAATGACCTGAATCAGCGCATCCAGTTGGTTATCACGTAAGGCACTTAGGGCCTGCTGTAGGTCAAGCTCGGCGGCCGCCGCTAGATCCTTCGGTTGCAGCCCGTGGGCAGTTAGCACTGCCAACGCGGTGAGGCGCGAGGCCGAGCCAGGCTGGCCGATATTGACTCGTTTGCCGCGCAGATCGGCGATGTCTTGCAGCTCGCTCTTGGCATTGACCAGTACATGTACCGGCTCGGGGTAAAGGTTAGCAATGACGCGTAACCTGAGGTCTGGACCATCATTCTGGAACGGGCCGATGCCGTGGACGGCAGCATAGGCGGCATCGCTTTGCGACAAGGCCGCCACCACCTCACCACGGCGTAGCATGCGCAAGTTGTCCAGGCCGCCTTCGGTGTTCAGCGCGCGCACACTTACCCCCTGTTTTTTTAGCAGTTCAGTAAGCGCTTGCGCAAAACGTGCGTATTGTCCGGCTGGCGGCCCACCTGCCAGCGGATAACCGCTCTCCAAGCGGGAAAGGCGGCTGCGGATATTACTCAGGGCGCGCTCCAGTTCGTCGTCAATGGCTTTGCGCTCCTGTGGGCTGGTGCCGCCAGGGCCAAGATTCAACGCGGTGCTGATCGCGTTAACCAGCGTTTCCCGTTTGCTGTTACCGCCTTCCCCCGACTGAGCTGCGCGGGGTGCGGTAAAGCCTTGGGGCACGACTGCCTGCCAGCTGCCTTGCTGTTCGCGGTAGATCAGGCTGCCATGCACTTTGAGCAGATCACCCGCGCGATTGCCGCCGCTCTGGATCCCGGATAAGCCGCGTGGTCCAGCACCCAAGGCCGTGACCAGGCTGGCCACACCGGGTGAGTCCCAAGCACCGAAGTCTTGATCCTGTTCAACCTTGAGCGTGGCATCGAAGTAGACCACTAAGCGTTTTTCCCCGTCCGGCGCGTTGGCGTCATTGGCCGACCCGCGGCGCTGCAGTTGGTCAAGGCTTAGCAGGCTCGCTGGAAAGACCTGCTGCAGGCGTTGTTGCAGATCACTCTGCAAGGTTTCTGGCGTCGGCCCGCGTGAGCAGGCCGCGAGTAATGTGGCGCAGAGCAGCAAAATAAGCAGGCGCATGCTCAACCTCCAACCCAGGGCAGTGACAGGTAGCCGGTAAGAACCAGGGCGTTGAGCAAGTCGATGAGAAACGCACCGACCAGAGGCACCACCAAAAATGCCTGGGGAGCGGGGCCGTATTTCTGGGTAATCGCTTGCATGTTGGCAATAGCGGTGGCGGTGGCGCCCATCGCGAAGCCGCAGAAGGCGGCGGACATCACCGCACTTTCATAGTCACGCCCCACCGCGCGATAGACCAGCAGGCCGCCATAGATCAACACGACTAGCAGTTGCCCCAGCAGGATCAGTAGCAGTGGCCCGGCCAGGCTGGCAACACTGGCCAAGTTCAGCGCCATCATGGTGATTGCCAGAAACAGCGCCAGGGTCAGGCTGGAGAGCATATCGATGGCCGCATCGTTAAAGCGTAAACCGATCAGGTGGCCGCCATTACGGATCGCTACGCCCAGCAGCAGGCACCAAAGAAAGCTCGGCAGGGTAACTGGCCCGCCGCTGACCAGATTGGCCAGCCAGCTGCCGGCGAGTACCGCAATCAACACCGCCGCCAGTACGGGAATCAGGTTGCCTGCTTTAATGGGCGCAGCCTCGGTGGCGTCGCTGCTTATGTAGGTGGCGGCCGCTTGGCCATCGCTGCCCGCCAGTTGGTGACGCTTGATTAGCCACTGCGCCAGTGGCCCGCCGCAGATGCCGCCCAATACCAGGCCGAGGGTGGCTCCGGTCATCGCCAGTTCCATGATTGACTGGATGTTGTTTACCTCGGCGAAGCGTTCGGCATACGCCGCGCCCGTGCCGTGGCCGCCGACCAAGGTGATGCTGCCGCCGATCAACCCCATTAGCGGATGCATATCCAGCCCCCAGGCGATTAATAGCCCTGTGAGGTTTTGTAGAAGCAGGAAGGGGATCAGTACGAGTACGAACATCAGCAGGCGTTTGCCGCCTTGCTTGAGCAGGCTGAGATTGGCCGACAGGCCCACGGCAGCGAAAAACGCCAACAGCAACACCGGCTTGAGCGTGGAATCGAACTCGAGGCTGAAGCTACTGAGTTCGCCGCTGATCAGCATGCCGACGGCAAACAGCAGGCCGCCGGTGATGGGGTCGGGAATGTTGTAGTGCGACAACAGTGGTATTTGGCGGTTAACCCAGCGTCCGAGCAGCAGCACCAGGGTGGCGACTAGCAGGGTTTCCAGGGGGAGTAAGGTCACTGCGGAACTCCTTGCGATGGACGTCCGCAGTTGAAGCCGCCGTATCGTCGCGGCAGCGGGATTATGCGTGCGGTTAGTAGAGTTCTAGCTAAGGAATGCTGTGCTGTCGAATCGCCTGGCGGCGCTGTGCAACCTATGGGCCAAGGGCCGCGCTAGAGGCGCGGCGTTGGCTCGATTTGGCGCGTGGCCTAGAAGCCTTCGAGAACGATCTTGCCGCGTGCCGTGCCGCTTTCCAGCAGCGCATGGGCGCGGCGCAGATTGGCCGCGTTGATGCTGCCGAAGTGTTCGCCGAGCGTGGTTTTCAGGGTGCCGGCATCGACCAGTTCTGCAACCCGTTGCAGCAGGCGATGCTGCTCGATCATGTCGGCGGTCTCGAACAGCGAGCGGGTAAACATCAGCTCCCAGTGCAGCGACAGGCTTTTGCGCTTGAGTTGCATGATGTCCAGCGGCTGCTCCGGATCGTCAATCAGCGCCAGACGGCCTTGCGGCGCGAGGGCTTCGACCAGTTGCGCATAGTGCTGATCGGTCTGGTTCAGGCTGGCCACATGGGTGACCTGATTGATACCGATGCGTTTCAGCTCTTCACTCAACGGTTGGCGATGGTCGATCACATGGTGGGCGCCCAGCTGGCGAACCCAGGCTTGGGTCTCGGGGCGGGATGCGGTGCCGATCACCGTCAGGCCAGTGAGTTGACGTGCCAGCTGCACCAGGATGGAACCCACGCCGCCGGCTGCACCGACGATCAGCAGGCTCTGGCCCAGGTCTGCGCTGCCTTGGCTGACTTGCAGTCGCTCAAACAACAACTCCCAGGCGGTGATTGCGGTCAGCGGCAGGGCGGCAGCTTCGGCAAACGCCAGCTTTGCTGGCATACGCCCGACGATGCGCTCATCCACCACATGTAGCTCGCTGTTGGCCCCGGCGCGGTTGATCGCCCCGGCGTAATACACCCGGTCACCAGGCTGGAACAGGCTGACATCGCTGCCCACGGCCTTGACGATACCGCTGGCGTCCCAGCCCAGTACCTTGGCTGCGCCGTCTTCAGGGGCGACATTGCGACGGATCTTGGTGTCTACCGGGTTGACCGAAATGGCCTTGACCTCGACCAGCAGGTCGCGCGGGCCGGGCGTCGGCGCAGGCAGTTCGACATCCAGCAGGGCGTCGACGTGGTCGATGGGCAGAGACTGGTAATAGGCGACAGCTTTCATAGAGTGCTCCTTAGAGAATGCGTTGCATCAGTTGATGATCGACCTGTTCCAGCAGGCTGCCGCAGGTTTCGCCGAAGTGCAGAAAGTGTGTGGTCTGCTGGTGCGCGCGGAGTGCGGCGGCGTCCTGCCACTGCTCAACCATGATGAAGCGGTTGGGCAGCTCCTGATGGCGGTGCAGGTTGTATTGCAGGCAACCGGCTTCGGCTTGGCTGGGCGGCACCAATTGGCGCAAGCCTGCTTCAACAGCCTCGGCCTGGCCGGGGAGGGCAGTGATGGTGGCAATCAGGGTCAGTGGCGTGGTCATGGTGGACTCCGGTTAAGTGCTGGCAATGCTCGGTTATTTGATTGACGAGAAAAACAGTCTGCTACTAGAGTCTCTTTCAATATTTTTTTGATAATGAGCTGCCATGCTGCGTTTTGATGATCTGCAGTTGTTTGTCACCACCGCTGACCTGGGCAACCTCTCGGCGGCCGCGCGGCGCCTGGATATTTCCCCGGCGGTGGCCAGTGCCGCGCTCAAACGTCTGGAGCAGCAACTGGAGGCGCGCCTGTTCAGCCGCTCCACCCGCAGCCTGCGGCTGACACCCGAGGGTGAGTTGTTTCTCGGCCATGCACGGTTGGCCTTGCAGAGCCTGGATGACGGCCGTCAGCAGTTGGCTGGCAGCAAGGTCGGCATCAGTGGGCCGTTGCAGCTGTCTGCGCCATCAGACTTCGGCCGCAATACGCTGTTGCCCTGGCTGGATGAGTTTCAGCTGGCGCATCCTCAGGTGCTACTTCGCCTGCTGCTGGGGGATCGTGTGGCGGATCTGTTTCGCGAGCCGGTGGACATTGCCCTGCGCTACGGCGCCCCAGAGGATTCCAGCCTGGTCGCCTTACCCGTTGCCGCCGCGAACCGCCGTGTACTCTGTGCAGCACCGCAGTATCTGCAGCGGCATGGCGCGCCGCAATCGGTGGATGAACTGGCCGGGCACAACTGCCTGCTCTATATGCTCGGCGGGCGGCTACATGACCGCTGGCGCTTCAGTGATGGCAAGCGCGAGCAAGGCATTAGCGTAAGAGGCGACCGAGTCAGTGATGATGCCGATGTAGTGCGGCGTTGGGCGGTCAGTGGTGCCGGGCTGGTGTACAAATCCTGGCTGGATGTGGCCGGCGACGTGCGTGCCGGCCGGCTCCAGGTACTGCTGCCCGAACTGCGCGGCGAGCCGACACCGCTCAACCTGATCTGCGCGCACCGTGCGCAACTGAGCAAGCCGGTGCTCTTGCTGCGTGAGTTCGTGCAAGCGCGCTGCGCCGAGTTGTTGGCAGATGCGCCGTGGCCGAACTAAGATTGCCGCCAGTGCACTGCGGCAATCCATCGCAGTGCGGCTGTGTCACATGCGCCCCAGAGCAATGCTAGAGTCGCGCCCCATGAACATGACCCGTACTGACCGTCGCCTGCTGGCCTGGATGCTGTATTTCAGCGTTCTGTTCAGTGCGTTCGCCTGCAGTATTGGTCACGGGCAGATGGCCGGCCTGCAGCTCAGCGGATTGAGCAGCCAGTACTGCTCCTTTGAGGGCAACTTCGGTGCCGGTGCCGATCTGCAAGGCTCCGGTGTGGTGGCGCCCAATTCTGCCACCGGCTCCGGCTGCTCCCTGAGTTCCACCTTCAGTGCGATCATCCTGGCGGCGTTCTTCGGTTTGCTAGGTTTGCTGGCACCCAGCCGCGCACCCCTGCTGACGTTCTTCTTTACCCCGCGACCTGTTCGCTATCTTTGGCCTTCGGCCAACCCCCGCGCTTCTCCGTCAACTCTGTAGCGACCGGGCATCACGTCCCGGCTGTCGTCGTTGTGCTGCATGTTGTCTCGTGCAGCCACGCTACTGATGAGCTATCGGAGTTGATCCATGAGCCAACGTGCTCCCCGCGTTGATAACCGCTCTGGTGCTGGCACTTGTATGCCGAGCTGGCGGTTGTCGCGTTGCTGATCGTGCTCTTAGCTGATCACCAGCATCACCTGTTACTGGGTAATGGCAGCAGCATCGTCGCAGCACAGACCTGACGTCCCTGCGCTTAGATTTACCCTGCCAGCACCTATGCACCGCCCGTTCATAAATGGAGACACATCATGCGAGTGAAAAAGACCTTACTGATTGCTGCCCTGCTCAGCCCGAGCCTGTTTGCCAGTGCCCACGAATACACGGTCGGTGAGTTGCACATCGCCCACCCCTGGTCGCGGGAAATGCCGCCTGTAGCCCCTACGGCGGCAGCTTATTTTGTGGTGCACAACAAGGGCGCCGAGGCGGATCGTCTGCTCAGTGTTAGCACCCCGCACGCGGGTAAGGCTGAGTTACATGAGCACGTGCATGCCGACGGTGTGATGAAAATGCAGCAGGTGCAAAACGTAACCATCCCCGCCGGTGGCGAAGTGAAGTTCGAACCCATGGGCTACCACGTGATGATGTTCAACCTGCAGCAGCAGGCCAAGGACGGCGAGCGTTTCCCGCTGACCCTGACCTTCGAGAAGGCCGGCCAGTTAGACGTAGACGTGGCGGTGCACAAGGATGCTCCAGCCAGTGAGCAGGCCCCCGCTGAAGGGCACGCGCATTAAACGCCGCCACTTGCTGAGCGGCACGGCTGTGTGCATGCCACGGCGTTCCCAGTGCAGCGTTGCAGCCGTGCAGCAGGGCGGTTGTGTGCCGGCCTTGAGTGGTCGTGATGCCCGGTAGTCGCGCCCACTCAGGCCAATACCGCGCCGCGTGCCTGGCCTTGTTCGCCATGCTGTTGCTGAGTGTCGGGCCGTTGTGGTCACAGCTCAGTCAGCCTGCCGAACCAGCTTGGCTGACTGAGCTGGCCTGTGGCGAGCACAGCGGCAGCGCTGAGCACTCGCTGAGTCATGAGGCCGCGTGGGCCAAGTGCGGCTATTGCACCTTGCTGCTGCACAGTCCAGCCACCGGTTGCGTCAGTCCATCGCTGGCGTTGGTCGGAATCACCCCAGAGGCCTCATCTATTGCGCCGGTACGCAGCGGGATTGCCGGCTCGGCCATCTTCCCGGGCTCGCGCAGCCGCGCCCCGCCTATTAATTCCTGATCGTCATTGCCCTTGTTATGTCTGTCATCGCTGTTGAGCGGCGGTGAGCAAACCCTGGTTTTGTCTCGATTTTGGAATAAACATGTCGACTCGTTCGCTGTTGATCACTGCTGCACCGTTTCGTTTGGCGCCGCTGTGTGCCGGTTTACTGCTGGCCGCCCAGGCGCATGCCGCGCAAACCACCGAGCCATCATTGCTGCACTTGCCGCCGTTGGTGGTCACCGGTGTGGCCCAGCAGTCGCCGGTCACCGTGGTTACCGACCCCAAGCAACCGCGTCAGCCGGTGCCCGCTGCCGATGGTGCGGATTACCTGAAAACCATCCCCGGCTTCAACGCCATCCGCAGTGGCGGCGCCAATGGCGACCCGTTGTTTCGCGGCATGTTCGGCTCGCGCTTGAACATCCTCAGTGATGGCGGCGTGCTACTCGGTGCCTGTCCCAATCGCATGGATGCGCCAACCTCCTACCTGTCGCCGGAGAACTTCGACCGTCTGACGGTGATCAAGGGCCCACAATCGGTGCTCTGGGGCCCGGGTGCCTCGGCGGCGACGATTCTCTTTGAGCGTGACACGCCGCGCTTTGAAACCCTCGGCGGACGTGTGGATGGCAGCGTATTAGCTGGCTCCAATGGCCGTTTTGATCGTCGTCTGGATGCCACGGCGGGCGGCAGTCAGGGCTATGTCCGCGTGCTCGGCAACAGCGCCCAGGCCGATGATTATGAGGACGGTAATGGCGACACCGTGCCCTCGCGTTGGCAGAAATGGAACAGTGACGTGCTACTCGGCTGGACGCCAAATGACGACACCTTGATCGAACTCAGTGCCGGTCGTGGCGATGGTGAGGCGCGTTATGCCGGGCGTGGCATGGATGGCAGCCAGTTCTTGCGTGAGAGTCTCGGCCTGCGTGTGCGCCTGGAGAATCTCGGCGAGGTGTTCCAAGGCCTGGAAGGGCAGGTGTATTACAACTACGCCGACCACGTGATGGACAACTTCAGCCTGCGCAGCCCCAACCCGCAAGATGCCATGGCGATGATGCGCAACCCCATGGCCAGTAATGTTGACCGCCGCACCTTGGGCGGTCGCTTGGTGGGCACCTGGAACTGGCACACCGTCGAACTCAAGGCCGGCGTCGATGCTCAGCGCAACGAGCATCGCAAACGCGCCTCCAGCTTCAACATGATGACCCAGACGTACACCGACTACGACCAATTCAACTGGGATAAAGATGCCGAGTTCCACAACTACGGCTTGTTCGGTGAATTGACCTGGCAGGTCAGCGAGCGCGAGCGCTGGGTGACCGGCGCACGCCTGGACCGCGCCTCGGTCAAGGATTACCGGCAAACGCTCGGCAGCGGCATGACCTTGCGTGCTAACCCCACGGCCGATGAAACCCGCAGTGACACGCTGCCCAGTGGCTTTGTGCGTTACGAGCAGGACCTGCAACGCCTGCCGGCTACCTGGTATGCCGGCCTCGGTCACACCCAGCGCTTCCCCGACTACTGGGAGTTGTTCTCCGCCAGCCCCGGCCCCATTGGTTTTGTGCCACCGATGGAAAGCCTGGAGCCGGAGAAAACCACCCAGCTGGATATCGGCATCAACTACCGCGGTGCCAAACTCGAAGCCTGGGCGTCCGCCTACGCCGGTCAGGTGCGTGATTACATTCTGTTCAGCTACGGCCCAGGGATGATGCCGGGGCATGTGCGTTCGCAAGCCAGCAACATCGACGCGCGGATCATGGGTGGCGAGTTGGGCATGAGTTATCGCCTGAACAGCAACTGGAAAACCGATGCTAGCCTGGCCTATGCCTGGGGCAAGAACAGCTCCGATGATCGCCCGCTGGGGCAAACGCCGCCGCTGGAAGCACGTTTTGGTTTGGCTTATGAGCGCAGCGACTGGAGCGCAGGGGCGCTATGGCGTGTGGTCGCGGCGCAGAACCGGGTGGATGAGGGCAAGGGCAACGTGGTCGGCAAAGATTTCGATAAAAGCAGTGGTTTTGCCGTGTTTTCGCTCAATGCCGCTTACCGCCTGACGCCCGAGGCCAAGCTCAGCGCCGGCGTGGATAACCTGTTCGACAAGGCCTACAGCGAGCACCTGAACCTAGCCGGTAATGCCGGGTTCGGTTTTTCTGCGGACGACCCGCAAGCCTTCAACGAACCAGGCCGCACGCTGTGGACCAAGGTGGACTTCAGTTTCTGATCTTGATGTGCGCGCCGCCTGGCAACAGGCGGCGCCGCTCGTTGTGCGAACCGCACGGCCGTTCTGTCTTTTACAGCCCGGCCCGTGCGGTTTTTTCTGCGCCAGGGAAAAGATTTGCAGGGCTTAAGCAGGTTTTAAGCTTCGCCGAGCAGTGTATGCACGCAGACCTTAATCCACTCTCTCGAAAGGAACATCTCATGCGCAAATTACTCCTGCTGTCCCTGGTGCTTGCTAGCCCGCTGACCTTCGCTGCGACCCAGTGCACCACCGCTGATAAAGCGCAGTGGCAGGATCAGGACGCGTTCCAGGCAGACCTCAAAGGCCAGGGTTACGAGATCAAGAAATTCAAAGTGACCAGCGGCAATTGCTACGAAATCTACGGCTTTAACAAAGACGGCGAAAAGGTCGAAATCTACTTTGATCCGGTCACCGGCAAGGTCATCAAAGGTGGCGTTGAAGGCTGATGAACACACCGCCCCTACGCCTGTGGGATCCCGTGGTCAGGCTGTTTCATTGGTCCTTGGCGGGCGCTTTTCTGGCGAATTACTTCTTCACCGAAGAGGGCGAAAACTGGCACCGCTGGTTGGGTTATTACGCGGTAGCCTGGCTGGCGATTCGTTTGCTGTGGGGGTTTGTGGGCTCGCCGGCGGCGCGTTGGGCAGACTTTTGGCCGACCCGTGCACGGCTGGCTGAGCACATACGGGCACTCGTGAGTGGCCGTGATTACCACCGCATGGGGCATTCCCCGCTGGGCGGCTTGGTGATGATCGGCATGATGCTGTTGATGCTCGGCCTGGGCGTGACCGGCTTTCTGATGGAGGAGGTCGATTACTTCTGGGGTGCCGATCTACCGCTGCAAATTCATGAATTCTGTGCCAATGCGCTGATGGCCCTGGTGGGCCTGCACATCGCGGCGGCGCTGTTTGAAAGCTATCGACTGCAGGAAAACCTGCCGCTGTCGATGGTCACCGGCAAGCGGCGCAAGCTGGAAGAATACTGAGTTTTTATCTGTCGCGGCTAAAGCCCCTCCTACAGTTCATATGCTCTGTGGGAGGGGCTTTAGCCGCGATGATGTTGCTTAAACCAATCTTGCATCCAGGCTGTTCTGCGCCAGGCGCTTGGCCTGCTCCTGGGTCATGCCCAGGCTGTCGTGCAGGGCGGCAAAGTTCTCGGTGACATAGCCGCCGAAGTAGGCCGGGTCGTCCGAGTTCACTGTAACCTTCACCCCGCGCTCAAGCATTTGCAGGATGTTGTGCTTGCGCATGTCGTCGAACACGCAGAGCTTGGTATTGGACAGCGGGCAGACGGTCAGTGGGATCTGCTCATCAATGATGCGCTGCATCAGCCGCTCGTCTTCGATGGCGCGTACGCCGTGGTCGATGCGCTGAATTTTCAGCAGGTCCAGAGCCTCCCAGATGTACTCGGGCGGGCCTTCTTCGCCGGCGTGGGCCACGGTCAGGCACCCCTCGCTGCGCGCTTTGTCGAACACCCGCTGGAACTTACTCGGCGGATGGCCCATTTCCGAGCTGTCCAGGCCGACGGCGATAAAGGCATCGCGGAACGGCATGGCTTGTTCCAGGGTTTTGAAGGCTTCTTCTTCGGGCAGGTGACGCAGAAAGCTCAGGATCAAACCATGGCTGATGCCCAGTTGCTTCTCGCCATCCACCAGCGCCTGCTTGATCCCGCGCAGCACCACCTCGAAGGGAATACCCCGGTCGGTGTGGGTCTGCGGGTCGAAGAACGGCTCGGTGTGGATGACGTTTTGTTCCTTGCACTTGAGCAGGTAAGCCCAGGTCAGGTCGTAGAAGTCCTGCTCGTGACGCAATACGTTGGCGCCCGCGTAGTAAAGGTCGAGAAACTCCTGCAGGTTGTTGAAGGCGTACGCACTGCGCAGCGCTTCGACGTCATTCCACGGCAGGGCGATCTTGTTGCGCTCGGCCAGGGCAAACAGCAACTCGGGCTCCAGCGAGCCTTCGATGTGCAGGTGCAATTCGGCCTTGGGCAGGGCATTGAGCCAGTCGTACATGGTCGGATCTCGTTATCAGGCGTGGTTGCCGCCTAGTTTAACCGGTGGGACAGGATTTCGCCGAATCGGCCAGGCTGTGCGCTATTTGTGGGAGGGGCTTTAGCCGCGACGGCTCTGGCAATGTCGCGGCTAAAGCCCCTCCCACGGTAAGTCGTTGCTATCAACCCTGCTGTTCTTCCCGTCGATACGCATAGGTATCAGCAAAGCGCGACAGCAGGTATTCGGCGCTGGTCACGCTTGGGTACTTGGGCGGATTGGCGGCGTCTGAGCAGTTGGGCAGGCAGCTGATCTCGGTGTCCGGGTGCGGTTCGGCGAAGAACGGCATGGAGTAGCGATCCACCCCCAATGGGCTGACCACCCGGTGCGGCGTTGAGGTGTAACGGTCGTTGCTCCAGCGCGCGAGCATGTCGCCGATGTTGACCACAAAACTGCCGGCAATCGGCGGTGCGTCGATCCATTCGCCGTCGCGGGCACGCACTTGCAGGCCGCCTGCGTCGTCTTGGTAAAGCAGAGTGATGCAGCCGTAATCGGTGTGCGCGCCAGCGCCTTGTTGCTCGGCGCTACTGGCGGTCTGACGCGGCGGGTAGTGGATCATGCGCAGCACGCTGATCGGCTCATGAAAACGCGTATCGAAAAAGTCGCGGTCGATATCCAGGGCAATGGTCATTGCGCGCAGCAGGGTTTGCGCCAGTGCCTGCATATCGACGTAGTGCTGCTCCATCAGTGTGGCCCAGCCAGGTAGATCGGGATGGCGATTGGCGCCGCGCAGCGGTTTGCCAGCCAGCACTTCTGGGTGGTTGAGGTCCATATGGAAGCCCATGTCGAAGGTTTCCTTGAGGTCGCTCGGTTTGCTCGGGTCCAACTGCTCGGTGGCAATCGCGCCGTAACCACGGTGGTGGGCGGTCTGGGTGATGTCGATCTTGAGTTTTTCCTCGGCCGGCAGGGCGAAGAAGGTCTTGGCGGCGCTCAGCAGGTCGGCGATGCGCGCCGGGCTGATCGGGTGGCCGGTGATATAGAAAAAGCCCCACTCGCGGCAAGCGCGGTCAATCTGCTGGGCCACGTCCGGCCAGGAGGTTTGGTCGTCACTGTAGAGCGGGGCGATATCGATAATCGGTAGGGTGTGCATAGAGGCTCCGGGTGGGGCGGTGCTGCGAGTCTTCTCGTACCCAGGGCAGCGAAAAAGGACGCCTCGGTTATGGGGCGCCCTTGTGATGCGGTTCTGCTGTCGGCCAGCAGGGACGGCATCGGTGATGTTCCGTAGGAGGGGCTACAGCCGCGATTCTTTCAAACATTAAGAACAGTCGCGGCTAAAGCCCCTCCCACAGCCGAGGTTTACTTCGGCAGTTCAGCCTTTACGTTTTCCACGTAATAGTTCATCGAGGCCAGTTCGGCGTTGGTCGCCGCGACGCCGGCCGGGATTTTTTCTACGCCGCTCTGGTCCTTGATCGGGCCGGTGAACGGATGGAAAGCGCCGCTCTTGATGTCGGCGATGATCTGCTCGGCTTCGGCTTTGACATCGGCCGGCACCAGGTCGCTGATGGGCAGGCGGATGGTGTCTTCAGCCAGACCGCCCCAGAAATCCTGAGACTTCCAGGTGCCGTCGATCACCGCCTGGGTGGATTTGACGTAGTGCGGGCCCCAGTCGTTGACGATCGAGGTGAGCACGGCCTTAGGCCCGAAGTGCGCCATGTCCGAGGCATAGCCCACGGAGTAAACGCCACGACGTTCAGCGGTCTGGATCGGAGCCGGGCTGTCGGTGTGCTGGAATACTACGTCGACGCCTTGGTCGATCAGCGCGTTGGCGGCGTCGGATTCCTTGCCCGGATCGAACCAGGAGTTGACCCAAACCACTTTGATTTCGCTGCCGGGGTTGTACTTGTCCAGCGCCAGTTGGATGGCGTTGATATCGCGGATGACTTCCGGGATCGGGAAGGAGGCGACGTAGCCGATCTTCTTGGTCTTGGTCATTTTCGCCGCGAGGAAACCGCCGACATAACGGCCTTCATAGGAGCGCGACAGGTAGGTGCCGAGGTTCTTGTCCTGCTTGTAGCCTGTGGCGTGCTCGAAGGTGACCTTGGGGAATTGCTTGGCCACTTTCAGCGTCGGGTTCATATAGCCGAAGGAGGTGGTGAAGATCAGGTCATAGCCGCCCTTGGCCATGTTGCGGATCACCCGCTCGGCGTCGGCACCTTCCGGCACGTTTTCCACATAGCTGGTCTCAACCTTGTCGCCCAGCTCCTTGATCACCGCTTGGCGACCCTGCTCATGCTGGTAGGTCCAGCCATGGTCGCCAATCGGGCCAATGTAGACAAAGCCGACCTTCAACGGATCGGCGGCAACAGCACTGAGGGTGGCGCTAAAGCCAAGGGCGGCAACAAGGGCGCGCAGCAGGGGTTTTTTACTCTTCTCGAACATGGCTGATGGAACTCCGATGTGTGTGGGTACGTTGTTGTTAAGCAGCTATGAGTTGAATTGCAAAAAGCTGACCAACTGGACAATTAGCGCGTAATGCCGCGCTATTACGCAGAACCCCGCCGGAGCGGGGTTCTGAGGTGGTGCTGTGCTGGTGCGTAAGGTGCAGGTCGTGCTGCCTGCTGGTGCGGTGTTGCTTTGAGGGCGTCGCGGCTAAAGCCCCTCCCACAGGTATGTGTGATC